>CAZMWF010000093.1:0-21332 GCA_964570075.1 uncultured Syntrophaceae bacterium
CCCCTAACCCGAAACGTCCCTCGATGAAAGTCGATGTCGTTCCGTTCATATTGAATCTCAACAAGTTTTGAAAGGATTTCCTCCCTCGAAATCCCCATTCCCTTTTCGAGATAGAGAAGCATTCCATGGTAGGCCTCTGGAGAACCCAGGCCATAGATACAGGAGACACTGGCTACGATGATCACATCGTTTCTCTCGAGGAGGGAACGGGTGGCAGAATGGCGCATCTTATCAATGTTGTCATTGATCTGAGTGTCCTTTTCAATAAAGGTATCCGTCGCTGGGATATAGGCCTCAGGTTGATAATAGTCGTAGTAACTGACAAAGAATTCGACCGCATTCTCTGGAAAGAGTTCTTTAAATTCTTCGTAGAGTTGGGCAGCAAGGGTTTTATTGTGGGAAATGACAAGGGTGGGTTTTTGAACCCTCTCAATCACATTGGCCATGGTAAAGGTCTTCCCCGAGCCAGTCACCCCCAAGAGGACCTGGTGCCGAATTCCCTTTAAAACCCCCTCACTCAACGCCTCAATGGCTTTGGGTTGGTCGCCCTTCGGTCTATATTCAGAGACCAATTTAAATCTGCTCATTAAATTTATTTTAAAATAAAAAAGTTGGGAGAGAAAAGAGTAAAGAATTTTTCAATCAGGTGGCGCTGACCTTTTTGAGGCGGACCTTGTTGAGATCAATCTCCCCAAGGCCAAGATCATAGGCATGTTTGATAAATCGAATCTCCTCGGGGCGAAAGGGTTTTCCGGTTCTTGGATTTTTAAAGAAACCCGCACCATAGGCATCCACGGCGACAATATCGGTAGAGGCAATCACCTCTCCCGGGGATTCCACCTTTCCAGGTCCTTTGGGACCATTGGTGGTCAGAATTTTAATGGCATCCATCACCACCAGATCCGGTTTTCGAAGGGTATTGATATCCGCAATCGATTGGTGAAGGTCAATCTTATGAAGGAGTTCCATATCCCATACAATTCCAATCAGGTTCTTCATCCCGAGAGTCAGCTCAGAGGCAAAATGATGTTTTGGAATCGGGAAGTTGATAAAGACATCGGCCTCAAGAACCTCTTTGAGGACCTCCGCGGTTTTGAGTTTCTTCCCTTTCGGGATCTCCACTTTTTTGTAAACATTCCTTCCGTGACCAGAAAGGACTTCCGCTCCTGCCTTCTGTCCCGCTTCTTTTAGACCCGTTCGAACAAAGGTGAATTGATGATTATCACAGGTGTGGTCCCAGACGGCTACCCGAGCGGCACCAGCCTCATAACACATTTTCACCAAGGCATAGAGAAGGTCTGGGTTATTCGTACAGGCCTGTTCCGGTGTTCTTGCCCAGGCTATGTTGGCTTTGATGACCACCTTCTGACCTTTCTTTATGAACCGCTTGATTCCTCCAAGAGGAGCCATCGCAGCGTGGAGGAGTTGAGCCGGGGATCCATTGCTCGCAATCACGAGATCGGGTTCCTCTGCTCCGTGGGCCAGCGTTCCATAGAAGGGGAGTCGATTCGTCAATAAAGGAAGGGTTACACCCAATGCGGCTCCCTTTAGAAATTCTCTCCGATTCAAACTTTTCTTATTCAGGTTCATCGATGGTTTTCTCTCTCCTTTTCTTAAGGATTTATAATCAACTTAGAAGCACCCCGATCTGTTCCGAACCAGACCCCGTCTTTATCCTCGGCTGCGCATAGAACCATATTGCTCAAAAGTCCGTCTGTCGCCGTGAAGGAGTCCCATTGTTTGCTCTGAAGATCAAAGACACTCACCCCATTTTCGCGGCAGATAAAGATTCTTCCTTTTATCACCGCCATGAAATTGATTCCCCCATTTTTCAAAGGGTCTCTGGATTCGAATCTCTTCCATCGGTCTCCCTGAGGTTCATACTCAAAGAGACCTCCACCACTTTCACCCGCCCAGATCCGGTTTTCGACGAGGATTAGGGATTTGATCTCTGTCTCTCCCAGTCCTTCCCTTTGAGAGTAATTTTTCCACCCTTTCTTTCCCTTAAGAAGCCTGCTGATCCCTCCATTCGTGCCGATCCAGAGGGAGTTGGGTTCGACCAATATGGTATTGACAAAATTCCCTGAAAGCCCTTCTTGGGTTGAAAAGAACTGCCTCCAAAGCTCCGTTTTCTTATCCAGGGCGTTCAATCCTTTCTCTGAACCTACCCATAAGGTATCCCCATCTATGGCCATGGAGATAATCTTCTTAGCCCGACCGTTATTGGTATTAAAGACCTTCCAGGGAGGCTGTCGCTGGGGTTGATAATAGGAGATTCCTCCACCTTTGAAACCATAAAAGTGAGTGCCAAACCAGATTCGGTCTACATCCGGAAGAATCACGGTGACATGATTATAGGGGAGGAGATTCTTCCAGTTGATGCTCACCCCATCGTCTACCGGATCCATGGGTTCCCCTTTGGTCGTATAAGCCTTGATCACTTTTTTTGATCGATCATAAAACGTCGCTCCGCCCGCATAAGTCCCGAACCATAATTCCTCTCCCTGAACGGCAATGGCATAGACCATTTCCCCGGAAAGTCCTTCTTTCGGGGTCATCTGCTGGAAGCTAAGAGGTCTCTTTAAAGGGGCAGAAGAGAGGATAGAAGAAGATGTGAAAAAAATCGATATAAAAACAAAAAGGCAAAGAGTAATTCGGTATCTCATCTTTCTATTCCGATTTAAATTTTTGGACAATTATGTCAAATTGAAATAGAATTTTCAAGGAATCCCCCATTGAAGGGTGGAAATAAATTTAAGCCCGACAGGAGTATTTCTGAAACCCATAGAACACGGTAGCCGCACTTCCGACCGAGTCGGATCCCTGCCTGCGCAGGCAGGCGCCTCTGGCGGAATGGGTTTCTCCAATACCCCTCTCGGGCTTATTCCCCATCTGAGTGAGGCATTCCATTTTCAAGCAATGTCTTACTGAAGCGGGAGTGATAGGGAACGATCCGTTACCCCTCTCAGGCCTGTTTCACGAATAACGACGGGGGGTTATATTTTAGAGGACGTCTCAATTCATGAAGGTCAAAATCGAATCGGTTGCCTTTAAAGGATATGGAGTGGGAAGGCTTCACGGGAAGGTTATCTTTGTCCCCTATACCGTGACAGGGGATGAGGTTTCTATCACCCCCGTTGAGGAAAGGAAGGATTTCTCCATTGCAAAATTGAAAGAAATCATTACTCCATCCCCATGGAGGGTTACCCCTCCCTGTCCTTATTTTGGATATTGTGGAGGATGCCAGTGGCAACATATCGAACCAATGGTCCAGGGAGAGCTGAAGAAAGAGATTTTAAAGAATCTCTTTCAGAGATTGGGAAGACTGAAAGAACTCCCACCCCTTTCCCTCATTCCTTCTTCATCCCCCTATGGCTATCGCGCAAGAATTCAACTCAAAGTCGATGGGAAAAGAATCGGTTTCTTTGAAGGGAAGTCTCATCGGATCATTGAAATTGACCAGTGTCTCATCGCCCATCCACTCGTTAATTCCCTCCTCAAGGAACTTCAAAAAAGAGGGTACGCCCTCTCCCACATTAGAGAGATTGAAATCAATGTCTCTCCAGAAGAGGAAAAAGGAATTCTTATTTTTCATCTCGACAAGCCCGTAAGTCGAGAAACCCTTCCAATTCATGAACTCCTCGGCTCCTCCCCCTTTTTAAAAGGATGGGTTCTTGCAGGAATAAATGGGTGGGAGTATTTTGGCAATCCCATTCTCTATTTAAAAACAGAAGGGATCTCTTCTAAAATCCGTAAGGTCTTCCGATTAAGGGTTTCGCCAGAGAGTTTTTATCAGGTGAACCTTGAGCAGAACTTAAACCTTCTCGAAACCGTCCTGGAGTTTGCTCAGCTGCGAGGAGAAGAACGAGTCCTCGAGCTCTACTCTGGAATAGGAAATTTGTCGCTCCCTTTAGCCATGGAGGCGGGATGGATCCTTGGAATCGAAGAGAATAGAAAGGCCATCGAAGATGCTCGATTCAATGCAGAAGAGAACCGTATCGGGAACTGCCAATTCCTTCTGGGGAGAGTGGAGGAAAGAATGAAGGAGTTAGGGAAGGGAGTCGATCTTATGGTCCTTGATCCCCCGAGGAGAGGAGCCAAATCGGTTCTGGTAGAGATCGAACGACTTCGTCCCAAAAGGATTATCTATCTCTCTTGTGACCCCACCACTTTTATCCGGGATATCACCCTTCTTTTACAAAAGGGGTATTCCCTTCAGAAGGTTCGTCTTGTCGATATGTTCCCCCAATCCTACCATATGGAGGTGATTGGGCTTCTTGAGGGTTAGATTACTTTATTGAGGGGATATTCGATAATCCCCACCGCTCCCCTTTTCATCAGTCGTGGAATCAGTTCCCGAACCTCTTTCTCTGATACCATCACTTCCACCGCGAACCAGTCTGTCTGAAAAAGATTGGAAATGGTCGGGGCCGTGATGCAGGGGAGAATTTCAATGACGCTCTTTAGGTCGTTCGCAGACACATTCATCTTGAGCCCCACCATTCCTTCAGCCTTTAAGGCTCCTTGGAGAAGCAGGGAGATCTGTTCAATCTTCTCTCTCTTCCATGGATCTTCATAGGCTTTCCGATTCGCAATGAGCTGGGTATGGGTCTCCAGAAGTTCCTCCACAATTCGAAGCTTATTGGCCCGAAGGGTGCTTCCGGTCTCCGTCACTTCCACGATGGCATCACAGAGCCCTTCGATGACTTTTCCTTCCGTGGCTCCCCACGAAAATTCAACCTCTACGTGAATATTTCTCTCTTCAAAGTAACGCTTCGTAAAATTGACCAGCTCTGTAAAAATCTTTTTCCCTTCTAAGTCTTTTAGGGTCCGGATGGGGGAGTCTTCAGCGACGACTAGGACCCATTTCGCCGGGGCCGTACTCGTTTTTGAATAGATTAAATCCTGGACCACCACGACATCCGAACCGTTTTCCAGGATCCAATCCTTCCCCGTTAATCCCACATCGAGGGTCCCCATCTCAACGAAACGGGACATCTCCTGGGCCCGGACCAGGGTGCATCGGATCTCCTCATCGTCGATGCTTGGAAAGTAGCTTCGGGAACTCACGGTAATCTTCCATCCCGATTTTCTGAAAAGCTCAATGGTGGCGTTCTCAAGACTTCCTTTTGGAATTCCTAACTTCAAGAGTTTCACTTTCTGTAGACCTCCTTTGGATCAAAGATGAGTCTCCCTGAAATCCTCCACTCCCCTTCCTTCCAGTGGTGATGGAAACAGCTTCGATAACCGGTATGGCAGGCCGCCCCTCCAATCTGGTTCACCTTAATGAGTAAGGCGTCCCCATCACAGTCCAGATAGATCTCCTTCACTTCCTGAAAATGTCCGGACCTCTCTCCCTTGACCCATAATTGATTTCTGGACCTGGACCAGTAGGTCACTTTCCGACTCTTAAGGGTCTCTTCCCAGGCCTCCTGATTCATATATCCCAACATCAGGACTTCATTCGTGATGGCGTCCTGGATGATAACTGGAATCAATCCGTTTCCTTTCTTGAAATCGATCTCGATCATGTCGTCTCCTTATCGTTTTCCTGTCCTATTCTTGGAGGAGGAGTTTCGCCAACTGGATGGCGTTCTTAGCCGCCGAGCCGGCATGACAATTATTAAAGAAGACCAGCGTTTTGGTGGTCTTTTGGGAAATCTCTTTGATGTCCGGAATGAACTCCTTGAGTTCCTTTTCAGTATAGAGATAATCATAACGGACTGAAGTGGGGACATGAAACCAGTTAGGATTTCTCCCATGGAATCGAAAGTATCCAATCTCGGAAGTCGCTCTGGGAAGATAGGGCATCAGTTTCGGGAGTTTGGGTTCATCGACCACACAGAATCCAATCCCGTTCTGCTCTAAGAATCGGAAGGTTTCCTCCCTCAACCACACCCGATTTCGAAACTCAAACACGAGTGGAATCTCTTCCATCTCTTCTTTAAATCTCTTGAGGTAGGTGACATTCGCTGAATTGGGAAAGAATCCATAAGGAAACTGAGCCAACACGCATGCGAGTTTTCCTTCCTCCTTTAAAGGGAGGAGGCTGGTTTTGAATTTTTTAAACACCTCCTGATTCTCAGAAATTTCTCCGCTCTCCTGATCCCGGATCTCGTGGGTCATTCCTTTAAAACACTTGACCACAAATTCAAAATCCCTGGAGGTCTTTTTGGCCATGGCTGTAAAACTCTTCTGGGAAGGAAGGGTATAATAAGTAAAGTTGACTTCAAGGGCTTTAAAACCCAGCTCCTTCTCGTAAAAAGGAAGCATCTCCCTCTCCTGAAGCCCAGGAGGGTAGATCACCCCTTTCCAATCTGGAAAGGAGAAACCACTTGTCCCGATCTTGATCATATTATATAAAGAAATTGGGCTTCTCAGCCCGTCCCTATAAAAATAGAAGAATCTGAGAGGATTGTCAACTTTTGAGCCATTTCGTTAAAGAGTTTCATATCTCCAGGAGGATCAGAGATCTCTATCGATTCGAGGAATCCCTTTTTACCCTCAGCGGAAACGTCATCCTTCCCAACCTCCGCTCTGCCAGAGGATTGGCTCAGAAGATAAATGATCAAGGGGGTCTTCCTCGCTCTCGGGGCTCAATGGTCAGAGCTGGTGAGATCTTTGCGATGGGATTAATCGATGAGATTCTCCACTTCGTCGTTCTCCTTTATCGAGAAGAGAAAAATCCGGAGGTGATGAAGAAAGCCCTTCACTGGCTCTATGATGAAGTGGACAAGAGTCAAGTGGATCAAACCCTCCGGAGGTTCTTAGAAGAGTTTCCTTCTTTGCCTCTCTATCGAGGAGAAATAGGGATGGAGGCCTATCTTGAAGGAGAGACCGAAGGGATCCCTAATCGTCAGGTAGTCCTGGAAGAGATGCTCATGCTCTGGTTAGCCAATCAAAACCCTGCCTTTTCCCCTTTTTCCGACCTCTTCGATCATTCTTCCCTTGAAAAGGAAACACTCTATGGCCGGATCATCGAGGCCCTTCATCGTTTCTTTCTCCACCAGCCCTTTTTTGGCCCTGAACCTCAAAGCCTTATCGAGATGCTTCGGAGTCCTGCCAAGGCCTTTCCAGATTCTCTATCAGGTCAATTAGAATATATCAAAGAAAGATGGGGATATCTTCTTGGGAGATACCTCTCTCTCCTTCTCAGAGCCCGGGATCTTCTGAAAGAGGAGGAGATTGCCCAGATACGAAGAATGGCCTTATGGACCCGTCCCCCTGCAGAGGTCCTTGAATTTGTGGGGTTCGAGGAAGTCCCCGAGCGCTTCAGCCCGGATCGGGATTGGATGCCAAGGTTAGTCTTGCTGGCCAAGAATGTCTACGTCTGGCTCCATCAACTTTCAAGGAAGTATCAGCGATCCATCTACCGGCTTGATCAGATTCCGGAGGAAGAACTGGATCTTTTATCCCAATGGGGTTTTAGCGGGCTTTGGTTGATCGGTCTTTGGGAGAGGAGTTTAGCCTCAAAGAAGATTAAAGAACTCTTAGGAAATCCGGAGGCGGTGGCTTCGGCCTACTCCATTTTTGACTATCAGATCGCCAGTGACTTAGGAGGAGAAGAGGCCTTTCAGACTCTGAAACAACGGGCCTGGAGATATGGGATTCGTCTGGCGAGTGATATGGTTCCAAACCATATGGGGATTGATTCGAAATGGGTCATGGAGCATCCCGATTGGTTTATCTATCTGGAGGAAAGTCCCTTTCCTTCCTATCGCTTCACCGGTCCTGACCTTTCATGGCTTGGGGAGATAGGGATCTATCTCGAGGACCACTATTACGATCAGACGGATGCAGCCGTGGTATTCAAGAGGGTGGATCGGCGGAATGGAGAGGTTCGATATATCTACCATGGGAATGATGGAACTCGTATGCCCTGGAATGACACCGCTCAACTCAACTTCTTAAAACCAGAGGTTCGAGAGGCTGTCCTTCAGACCATTCTTCGGGTGGCAAAAAAATTCCCGATCATTCGCTTCGATGCGGCGATGACCCTTACCAAACGACATTATCAGCGTCTCTGGTTCCCCGAGCCTGGAACGGGGGGAGCCATTCCTTCCCGATCTGAATATGGAATGACCAAAGAGGAGTTTGATCGTCAGATGCCTCATGAATTCTGGCGGGAAGTGGTCGATCGGATAGCCCAGGAAGCTCCGGATACCCTTCTCTTAGCAGAGGCTTTCTGGCTCCTGGAGGGATATTTTGTCCGCACCCTTGGAATGCATCGAGTCTACAATAGCGCCTTCATGAATATGTTGAAGGACGAAGAGAATGCCAAATATCGCTCGGTGATGAAGAATACCCTGGAATTCAATCCCGAGATCCTCAAGCGGTTTGTCAATTTTATGAGCAATCCTGATGAAGAGACCGCCATCTCCCAGTTCGGGAAGGAAGATAAATATTTTGGAATCTGTACGATGATGGTCACCCTTCCTGGACTGCCGATGTTTGCCCACGGCCAGATCGAAGGATTTCATGAGAAGTATGGGATGGAGTATCGTTATGCCAAGCGAGATGAAGAGCCGGATCAAAATTTAATCGAACGTCATCAACGAGAAATTTTCCCATTGCTCAGACATCGTTACCTCTTTGCTGAGGTGAAGGACTTTATCCTTTATGATTTTTTTACTCCTGAAGGGAAGGTCAATGAAAATGTATTTGCCTATTCGAATCGTTCGGGAGAGGAGAGGGCCCTCATCCTTTATCATAACAAGTTTGATCGGGCCTGTGGGTGGATTCGGACTTCTGTGGCTTTTTCCACGGATGAGGGAGGTCAACGAAAGCTCGTTCAGAAGCAACTCGGGGAAGCCTTAGGACTTCATCGAGAGAAGGATTACTTCCTGATCTTTCGAGACCATGTGAGTGGCCTTGAATATATCCGAAAGAGTCAGGAGCTTCACGAGAAAGGATTATACGTGGAGTTAGGAGCCTATCAATATCATGTATTTTTGAACCTTCGAGAGGTCCGAGACAACGAATGGCATCATTATGCCCGACTTCATGATTTCTTGGGTGGGAGGGGAGTCCCTGATCTCCACGAGACATTGAGAGAGATTCTTCTTCAACCTCTTCATCAGGCTTTTCGAGAGTTGGTTCAAGGGGAAAGACTTCGTCGTCTAATGGGAGCTCGGATCAAAAAATTTGGAGAGTTCCTTGAAGAGGGTCTTCTCGCGGAGATCGAAGAGAAGATGGTTCATGTCTTGAAGGAGGTAAGACAGTTTGATCAAGGGAAAGGGGATGAATCCCTCTTGATCCGACAGGTAAGGAAAGAATTGGAGGCCATCCTTTATTTGCCTGTGATTGCCAGTCGTGTCTCCATTCTTCAACCCAAAAAGGTCAAAGAGGTAGCCCAATTTCTGAATCAAAGACTGACGGATTCGCCCTTTCTCTGGGGTCCTCTTTTTTTATGGGTTTTTGTTCACCTCCTCGGGAGCAGAATTCGTCCTGAAGAGGTGGATCAGCAGAGTCCCGGGATCATCGATCGTTTGAAACTCGGTCCAATTTTTCGTGAGACCCTTGTCGATTTAGGGATCCATGAAGAGATCGCCTCGAGACGGGTCACCTTAGTGAAGCTCCTCACCCGCTACCAAAGGTGGTTTGAAGAAGAGATGGATTCCCTTCTCGAGGCCCTATTGAGAGACCCGGAGGCAAGGGAATTCTTAGGAGTGAATCTCTATGCGGATCGCTGGTGGTTTCACAAAGAATCCTTTGAGGAGCTTTTATGGTGGTTCATGCTGATCGCAGCCATTGAAATCGGTTTCGACCCACTCCGACCGGTTAATGAGATGAAGAAAGAATTAGAAAGATCCTGGTCAATGATTGAAACCCTCCAGAGAGCAGAAGAGAGGTCAGGATACGAGGTTGAAAAATTGGTTGAAGGGATAAAAACTCGTCCAATCAATAAAGACCAGCCCAGGTGAGGGTCCACTCTCCGAAACGTTCGTTGACTCGATCCATGGCTTTAAGGAGGTTTTCCCTCCTATCCTTCTTCTCAAAAAGGTTCAACTGGTATCCCTCCTTTCTCAAGAGGGAGACCGTGACCCCTAAGAGGCGTATCGGTTTTGGATGAGAAAGGGATTCAAAGATTTCAAGGGAGTGACGGAAGATTTCATTTCCACTATGGGTTTCCTGTTGAAGGGTTTTCTGTTTGGTAAAGGTATAGAAATCACCGTAACGAACCGTAAGGGTTATCCTCTTCCCGAAATAACCTTCCTTTCTCATTCTTTTCGAAACCCTCTCGGAGAGTTGGAAAAGGACCTTCTTTAATCTTTGGGGATCCAGCGTATCTTCTTCCAGGGTGATACTATGTCCGATCGATTTGGCCTCCTCTTCTTGTTCAAAGGGAACGACAGGGCTGTCGTCTTTTCCCAGCCCCATTTCCTTCAGTCTCCTTCCAATCACGCCAAATCTTCTTGTTAATAGGGGGAGAGGAGTTTTTCCCAATTGGCCACAGGTAAAAATTCCTATCTCCCTCAAGGATTCAGCCAGTTTTGGTCCGATCCCATGGAGTTTCTCCACAGGTAGATCTCTCAGGATTTCTTCTATCCCTTCTTTTTTGATTTCCATCAGCCCATCGGGTTTTTTGAGCCGACTTCCCAGTTTAGCAAGCAATTTATTTGGGGCAATTCCGATGGAGCAGGTTAAGCCCTCTTCTTCTCGAATCCTCTTTTTGATCCCCTGGGCGATGTGAAGGGGGGAACAAAAAAGAAGGAGAGACTCTGTGATGTCCAGATAGGCTTCATCGATGGAGGCGACCTCCACAATGGGAGTATACTCTTTCAGGATGGAAAAGATTCGTGCAGCTGTTTCGGTATATTTGGAGTGGTCCCCTTCCACAAGGATTAACGAGGGGCATTTTCTTTGGGCTTCCTTTATGGGCATCCCTGCGTGAATTCCGAAGGGTCTTGCCTCGTAGTTCGCCGAGGTGATGACGCTTCGGGAAAGGGAGCCACATACGGCTGCAGGTTTTCCCCTGATCCAGGGCCGTTCCCTCTCCTCCACCGAAATAAAAAAGGCATCCATATCGATATGAAGAATCGTTCGTTCCTTTCTCATAATTTTCGGAATATCCCGATCACTTTGCCAACGATGGTTACTTTCTTATCCTCTTTTTTTACGACAATGGGCTCCATTTTGGGGTGGGCAGGTTCCAATCGAATCAGGTCCTTCGTTTTAAAAATTCTTTTGATGGTGGCCTCATCTTCTATCAGAGCGACGACTATCTCCCCATTGCCTGCATTGGATTGAGGCTTCACCAGGGCGAAATCTCCGTCCTGAATGTGGGCTTCAATCATACTGTCTCCTTGAACGCGGAGGAGAAAGACATCGTCAGAAGGAATCAGGCTTTTATCAAAGAAGAGGTACCCCTCCACATCCTCAACGGCCAGAATGGGTTCGCCTGCCCTGACCCTTCCAAGAATTGGAATGGAAACTCCCTCCCCTAAAGGCTCGGAAGGATATTTTAATACTTCAATTCCTCTCGAACGGTAAGGGAGTATTCGGATGAACCCCTTCTTTTTTAGGATCTGGAGGGTTTTCTGAGGCCCCCTCAGGCTTTTGAGGCCAAAATGGGAGGCAATTTCTCGAAGGGTAGGGGGGAATCCTTTTTCCCTCAGAAAACTTTTTAAAAAATCCAGTAGTTCTTTCTGTTTGGGGGTAAGAGGTTCTTTCATTTTAGGGTATACATTTGTATACCATTTTACAGAGACCATGTCAAGAGAAAAAAATTTTTGTTATCCCCTCACTCTGAGTAGGAAATTTCCAGTGAGGGGAGGATCAAAAATTTTTGTGAATTGACAAGGAAGGGAGGTTTGGGTAAAGTTAGATGAAAGAACCTTAAGGGAGGGAAAAATGGGAGATCGACCTTATATCCTATGGTTTGATGAGATTAGTTTAGGTGATATTCCTCTTGTAGGCGGAAAGAATGCCTCCTTGGGAGAGATGAGAAAAGAGCTGAAACAACTGGGGGTCAATATCCCTAATGGATTCGCTATCACCGTCCATGCCTACCATGATTTCCTCGATAAGGGCACGGTTCAGGAGTGGCAGTACCTTATGAAGAAACCGAATGTTCGAGACAACATCCAGGATATCCTTGCGGATCTTGATGCGGATGATATGGAGGATCTTTCGGAGAAGGGAAGCCGCATTCGGAGACTCATTTATAGCCTTGAATTCCCTCGAGAGATTATCGAGGAGATTGTGAAGGCCTATCGGAGATTATGTAAGGAATACGGGGAGGATACCGATGTGGCTGTCCGAAGCAGTGCCACTGCAGAGGATTTACCCACGGCCAGTTTTGCCGGTCAGCAGGAGACCTATCTCAATATCCGAGGTGAATATGCGTTGATCCAAGCCTGTAAGAGATGTTTCGCCTCCCTTTTTACCAATCGGGCCATCTCCTATCGAATCCATAAAGGATTTGACCACTTTCGAGTGGCCCTTTCCATAGGGGTGCAGAAGATGGTTCGCTCAGATAAGGCTTGTTCAGGGGTGATGTTCACCATTGATACCGAATCCGGTTTCCCTGATGTCGTCTATATTACGGGCTCTTACGGATTAGGGGAGAACATTGTTCAGGGAGTCATCAACCCGGACGAGTTCTATGTTTTTAAACCCTGTTTAAAAGGGCCCTATAAACCCATTATTCAGAAAACCCTTGGGAGCAAAGAGATCAAGATGGTCTATGCGATTGAGGGGGAGGGATCGACGAAGAATATCCCCACTTCTGCCTTTGAGAGGGCCAATTTTATCTTGAGTGACGAAGAGATCATTCGTCTGGCCCAGTGGGGAGTCATCATTGAAGAACATTATACAAAGAAGTATGGACGTTACTCGCCCATGGACATTGAGTGGGCAAAGGATGGAATCACTCAAGAGCTCTTTGTTCTTCAGGCAAGACCCGAGACAGTGAAATCGCAAGCCAAGAAAAACTTCTTCGAGACTTATATCCTAAAACAGAGGAGTCGACCTCTGGTTAAAGGAAAAAGCGTGGGAGAGAAGATAGGGGCTGGTCCCATCAACGTGATCTCCAGCGTGAGAGAGATTGACCGTTTCAAAAAAGGAGAGATTTTGGTCACCCAGATGACCGATCCCGACTGGGAACCGATCATGAAGATAGCCGCAGGGATTGTCACCGATCGGGGAGGTAGAACCTGTCATGCTGCCATTATCAGTCGGGAGTTAGGGGTGCCATGTGTGGTGGGAACGGGCAATGGAAGCGAGATCTTGAAGGGATACTCGAGCGCGACGGTCTGTTGTGCCGAGGGGGAGACCGGAGTGGTCTATGAAGGGATTCTTGACTACGAGGTCAAGCGCTTTGATATAGAACATCTTCAGAGACCCAAAACGAAGATCATGATGAACGTGGGAGACCCGGACAACGCCTTTCATCTCTCCTATCTTCCCAATGATGGGGTGGGATTGGCGAGGTTGGAATTCATTATCAATAATTTTATTCGAATTCATCCCATGGCTCTGGTGAAGTTCGATTCGTTGCCTGAAGATCATGTGAAGAAAGAGATCGAACAGTTGACAGTGGGCTATAAAGATAAAAAGCTCTATTTCATCGAACGATTGGCTCAGGGGGTGGCAAAGATTGCGGCTGCTTTCTATCCAAAGGACGTGATTGTGAGGATGAGCGATTTTAAAACGAACGAGTATGCCAACCTCATCGGGGGGAGCCGTTTTGAACCGGTGGAGGACAATCCCATGATCGGTTTTCGCGGGGCGTGCCGGTATTATGACGAGGACTATCAGGAGGGATTTGGACTTGAGTGTCTGGCAATGAAGAAAGTCCGAGATGAGATGGGTTTGACCAATGTGAAATTGATGATCCCCTTCTGTCGAACCGTAGAGGAAGGTCGATTGGTGATTGCCGAGATGAGAAAATATGGGCTGATCCAGGGACAAAACGGTCTTGAAATCTATATGATGTGTGAGATTCCAAGCAATGTCATTTTAGCCGAAGAGTTCTGTGAAATCTTCGATGGATTTTCCATCGGTTCCAATGATCTCACCCAATTGGTTCTGGGCCTGGATCGCGATTCAGAGAAGGTGTCCCACCTCTTTGATGAAAGAGACCCAGCAGTCAAGAAGATGATCCAGTGGGTCATCGAAAGGGTGAGACAGAGGGGGAAGAAGATCGGGATCTGTGGCCAGGCCCCGAGTGATTATCCTGAATTTGCGGAGTTTTTGGTTCGATGTGGAATCGATAGCATCTCCCTGAATCCAGATACGGTCCTCAAGACGACGGAGAGGATCCTGGAGGTAGAAAAGGAGCTCGGATTACGAAGGGAGGAGCCAGAGAAAAAGGCTCTGGCAGCAAGTTGATGAAGATCTTACTCCATATCTGTTGCGCGAACTGTGCGATCTATCCTGTCGAGGTGTTAAGAAAGCAAGGAAAGGAAGTGGTGGGTTTCTTTTTTAACCCCAATATTCATCCCTATCAGGAATACCAGAAACGATTGGAGTCGTTAAGAAGGTATGCCGAAGAAGCGGGTCTCGAAATGATCTATCGGGATGAGTATCTCCTTGAGGATTTCTTAAAACACGTCTCTCAGGATCCAGAGAGGAGATGTTCCTATTGCTACTCGCTCCGACTCGAAGCAACGGCTCGAGTGGCCAGGGAGAGGGGGTTTGATCAGTTTTCGACGACTCTCCTGCAAAGCACTCATCAAAATCATTCTCTTATCCAAGAGACAGGAGATCGAATGGCCAGGGAATTTGGAGTTCCTTTCTATTATGAAGATTTTCGACCCGGTTGGCTAAGAGGGGTGGAGGTTTCAAAAAAGATGGGGCTCTATCGCCAACAATACTGTGGCTGTATCTATAGCGAAAAAGAGAGATATCTAAAATCAAAAAAATAGGCGTGCCACTGGAGGGAAGGGGATGGGTTTAGGCCCGTTAGGGAAACTCCTTATTCTCTTCGGAATCTTTATCATTTTAATCGGTCTCTTCCTCGTCTTGAGTGATAAGTTGCCTTGGATCGGAAGGCTCCCAGGGGATATCGTGATTAAGAAAGATCGATTTACTTTCTATTTCCCTCTGGCGACCTGTATTCTTCTTAGCCTCCTTCTGACCCTCATCTTCTGGATCCTTCGTAGATAAGAGAGCTTCTTTTTTAGGTAGCTATTTTCTGAAGAAGATCAATGAGGATCTTCATCCCGAACTTTACATTTTCTAATTCGATCCGCTCATTGTTCCCGTGGACCCTCATTAACTCTTTCTCTGTGATTCGGAAGGGTTCAAAGTCATAAGTAATCATTCCTTTTTCCCTGAGGAAACGACTGTCGGTAGCCCCTGGAAGGAGGAGGGGAACGACCGGACAGCCTGGATCATTTTCAGAGGCGATCTCCTCGATAGAGCGAAACAACTCCGTATCAACAGGAGAGGGGGGAAGGGAGTGACTTTCGGCGATCACCTCCACCTCTATGTCTTGCCCCACCCTCTTTTTGACCTCCTTTAAAAACTCCTCTTTGTCGGTTCCAGGAAGGAGACGACAATCGAGAATGCCTGTCGATTCCGAGGGAATGACATTGGCTTTGCTCCCCCCCTGAAGCACTGTAAGAGAGATGGTGTTTCGTAACATAGCATTATAGATGGGATTGGAGGTGAGCCAAATAGAAAAGGTCTCGTCCAGGAGCCCTTTTTCGATATCCTCAAAATAGCCTTTTTCGTAAGAAGGCTGCTTCAGGGCCATCTTCCTGAAGTATTCCTTTACTGTAGGAAGGACCAAAAAAGGGGTTTCCCAGCGAGTGATCGCCTCCAGGGCGTGTACCAGTTTCACATTGGGATTCTCTGAGTGAGGCATGGAGGCATGTCCAGAGGTCCCTCTGGCTTTAAGTCTCAATTGATAAATGACCTTTTGACCATTTGAGACCTCATACCGATCGGCTACCCCTTTTTCGTCGAGGATAATATATCCTCCCTCGTTGAGGGCATACTCACATTGGCTTAAAAAGGGAAGATTCTCCATCGCCCACTGAACGCCCCACCTTCCCCCTGTCTCTTCATCCGCAGAGGCGAAAAAGAGGAGATCCCTTTTGAGGGGAATTTTTTCCCGCTTCAAAATAAGGAGGGCCATCATCTCCACAATCCCCATCGATTTATTATCGAGGGCTCCACGGCCATAGAGATAACCATCCTTGACCACTCCTTCAAAAGGAGGAACGTCCCAGCCCTCTTTCTCCACAGGGACCACATCCATATGGTTGAGAAGTAAGAGGGGTTTCTTTTCTCCACTTCCTTTTAAGGTCGCGATGAGATTCCCTCTCCCGGGAGAGGGTTCAAAAATCTCACAGGGGATCGATTCTGAATCGAAGATTCGTTTAAAAAATTTAGCTCCTTCGATCTCATTTCCAGGAGGATTGACGGTTTGAATCCGTATATATTCCTGTAGATAATGGATGGCTTCATCGAGCAATTTCTCCCAGTTCATAGACACCTCCAAGCTCCTTTTTACCTTTTATCATTTTCAATTAGAAATATCGTTTTTTGTAATCCATCCACTCAAAAGGGTAAAGCCCAAGAGGAGTATTGGAGAAACCCATTCCGCCAGAGGCGCCTGCCTGCGCAGGCAGGGATCCGACTTGGTCGGAAGTACGGCTACCGCATTCTATGGGTTTCGGAAATACTCCTGTCGGGCTTAAATTTATTTACAATTTTCAGCGATGTAATATGTTTTTTTATTTTTCCCCAAATACGGGGACGATTTTAAACTGGTTCACATCCACGAGCCCTTTATCGGTAATCTTTAATTCCGGAATCACTGGAAGGGAGAGAAAGGAGAGAGCCATAAAAGGATCAACTAACTCACAACCTAACTCCCTTACCTTCTCATCCAGGGCCCTCAATTTCTGATAGACCCTATCGACCGAGACCTCCGCCATCAATCCCCCGATGGGAAGGGGAAGGGAGGCTAGGACCTTTCCCTTCGATATGACGATTAAACCTCCTCCCATCTTCTGGATTCCTTGAACGGCTCTTAATATCTCTTCATCATTCGTTCCTACGACGATGATATTATGGGAATCATGGGCTACGGAAGAACCGATTGCCCCTTCCTTCAATCCAAACCCTTGAACGAAACCAACCCCGATATTTCCTGTCCCTCGATGTCTTTCGACCACAGCGATCTTCAGAAGGTCTTCTTCCGGATTAGGATAGGCCACCCCATCCTTTAAAATGATTTTTTTCATCACCTTTTTAGTGATAATCTGTCCCGGAATCAACTGAATCACTTTGGCCCACGGCTGATTGCCCCGAAGGAGGAAAGAGTCTCTATCGATTTCTCCGATATGGATGGATTCTCGAATCTTTCTGCCCTTGATCCTTTTTAGGGCCTTCGGAAGGAGTCTTCCCCCTTCAGCAATTAGAAGACCATCTTTAAAAACCTTTTTGATACGGAACTCCCCGAGGTGATCAAAACTGACCAGGTCAGCTCTGAATCCTGGAGCAATAGCCCCAAGGTCATCCAGCCTGAAGTATTCGGCCACATTTAAAGTGGCCATTTGAATAGCAAGGATGGGGTCAAGACCTAACCGAATCGCCTGCCTGATCATGCTATCGATGTGACCTTCTTCGATGAGCTCTTTTGGATGCCGATCATCCGTGACCCAGAAGAAACGCCTCGAATTTTTAGAATGGATCAAAGGGAGAAGGTCTTTCAGATTTCTTGCCGTCGAACCTTCCCGAACCATAATCCACATTCCGTTTTTCAATTTCTCTTTGGCCTCTTTCGGAGTGCTGCATTCATGGTCCGATCGGATCCCCGAGGTGAGATAAGCGTAGAGTCCCTTTCCCGTAAGGAGTGGGGCATGACCATCGATTCTCTTCCCGTGGGCTATTTCAATCTTTTTCAGAACTTCTGGATCCCTGGAAATGACTCCCGGAAAGTTCATCATCTCTGCCAGTCCGATGGCCCAGGGTTCGTTAAGGAGAGGTTCAATGTCATCGGCTTTTAATTCAGCCCCAGAGGTTTCGAGGGAGGTGGCAGGGACACAGGAGGGAATCATGATAAATACATTCAAGGGAATCCCTTTCGCCGATTCGGCCATAAAACGAACTCCCTCAACTCCCCAGACATTGGCAATCTCGTGAGGGTCCATCACGATGGTGGTCGTTCCGTGGGGAAGAATCGCTCGGGCAAACTCGGGAATTCCTACCATACTGGACTCCACATGGACATGGCCATCGATCAACCCAGGACAGAGAAAGTCTCCTTCTACATCTATCGTCCTTTTAGCCTGATAATCCCCGAATCCCACAATTCGTCCATCAAAAATGGCCACATCTCTTTTCTCAATCTGACCCGAAAAGACATCGACCACCCTTCCATTCTTAATGAGGAGATCGACCTTCCCTTCTCCGGTGGCCACTTTGATCCTTTCAGCCAAGGAACTTTCCATCGCTTATCCCTCCTTATGGGTTTCATAACAAATCCCAATCGGAGGATCAAGGAAAGATTTCATACCTCATCAAAAATACTTGATCTCATAACAATATGTGTTAAAAAGAAAAAAATAATTCATATGAGAAGGCTTGTTTTCCGGAGCGATTAAACCTAAAATTTCATAGGCCATGAGAGATTGGTTCAAAAAGATTGTTGCCATCATTTTCGATTTCGATGGGACTCTTGCCCTTCTCAATATCGACTTCCTTTTAATGAAGAGAAAGGTTTTTGGGTTAGTGGATGAATTTGGAGTGGATGGGAGCTTGCTTCATGAGACCTACCTCCTGGAGATCATCGATGAGGTCTATCGTCTTCTTATGGAAAGAGATTCTTCCAAAGCAGAAAGCTTCTTTGAAAAGGCTCATCAAATTCTCCATCAGGTAGAAATGGAGGCAGCTCGTGGAGGAAGCCTCTTGCCCGGGGTCAAGGAGCTCTTGAATTTCTTGAGGGAGAGAGGGTTAAAGATAGGAATCATTACCAGAAATTGTGAGGAGGCCGTTCGAAGGGTATTTCCAGAAGTCGATCAATACTGCGATGTATTCATTTCAAGAGATTCGATTCGGAGAGTGAAACCTCACCCAGATCATCTTAATGCAGTCACAAAGAGATTGGGAATTTCTGGAGAAGAGGCCGTGATGGTGGGAGATCATCCGCTGGATATCCAAGCAGGGAAAAGGGTAGGGATGAGAACGATCGGGGTTTTGTCAGGGAGAACGACAAAAGAGGAGTTCGAAAAGGCTGGAGCAGATGAAATTCTGAAAGACGTAACCGAAGTGAGGGTCCTATTGGATGGGTAAAATGGAATAATGGAATAATGGGAATGATAAAAGAGGAGGTTGTTTTAAAGGGAGGGATAAGGATGAGTAAAAAAATCATCTATACCGAAAAGGCACCTAAACCAATTGGTCCATATTCTCAGGCCATTCACGCAGGAGAGTTTATCTTCCTTTCGGGTCAGATTCCTATCGATCCATCCACAGGAGAGATGATTAATGGAGATATTCGAGAACAGACCCGACAGGTCCTGGAAAACGTGAAGGCGATTTTAGCTTCTCAAGGATTAGAAATGGAGAATGTGGTCAAGGTGACCATTTTCTTGAAGGACCTGGGAAATTTCAATCAGGTGAATGAGGTCTATGGAACCTACTTTTCTTCTTTGCCTCCTGCAAGAACAACGGTGGAAGTCTCAAGGCTTCCAAGGGATTCCCAACTCGAGATAGAAGCCATAGCCTTCAACCCTTCCGTTCGTTAATTGAAAGACCATTCATGGAAAAGACTGCTCTCGGAGCAGCCCTCTTTTTAAAAAGAATCCTCTTGCAATTCCTCACCTTAATGAGGGGGTTACATCCTATCCTTTTTCCTCTGCCGAAAGAATCGGTTGTATGAGCCTATCCATTCTTTTATAATGATTTTTAGAGATTTGAGTATTTCCAATGAAACCCATTATTGCCATTGTTGGAAGACCTAACGTTGGGAAATCGACCCTTTTTAATCGTATCCTCGGGGGGAGGAAGGCCATTGTCTGGAATGAACCTGGGGTCACCCGGGATCGAAACTATGCGGATGCTGAGTGGGATGGTAAGGTTTTTATTTTGATTGACACGGGTGGCTTTGAACCGATCTCAAAGGATCGAATCTTTGTTCAGATGCGTGAACAATGTGAATTGGCCATGGAGGAGGCAGATATCATTCTATTCGTCATGGATGGGAAAGAGGGATTGATGCCTTCGGATCGCGAGATTGCAGATATTTTGAGGCGATTGAATAAACCTGTCTTTTATCTCGTCAATAAGATCGACAGCCCCAAGGATGAGGATAAAATTTTCGAGTTTTACGGATTGGGGATCGAGAAAATTTATCCTATTTCTGCGGAACATCGGAGGGGATTGGATGAATTGATGGAAGAAGTATCTCATTTTCTTTTAGAAGGGGAAGAAGAGGAATCGAACGAAATGGTCACCAGGGTGGCGGTATTAGGGAGACCGAATGTAGGGAAGTCCTCCTTGATCAATCGTATTTTAGGATATAAGAGGGTGATTGTGGATGAAGCCCCTGGAACTACCCGAGATGCGATTGACACCCATTTTAAGAGAGATGGGAAACATTATGTCTTGATTGATACGGCGGGGATTCGAAGGAAAAGCAGGATTAGCCTCCGACTCGAAAAGTATAGTATCATGGAAGCCCTTCGCACCCTCGATCGATGTGATGTGGCCCTTCTCCTCTTGGATCCTCGGGAAGGAGTAACCGATCAGGATGCCCGGATAGGGGGATTCATCCATGAAAAAGGAAAGGGATGCATCCTTCTTGTCAATAAATGGGATTTGATCGAAAAAGATTCTCATACGGCAAATGAATTTAGAAGAAGGATTTATGGTGAACTGAAGTATCTTTCTTATGCTCCGATTCTATTCATCTCTGCCCTCACCGGGCAGCGTGTAATGAAGGTTCTGGATATGGTGGATCATGTGGCAGAACAGGCGAAAAAGAGAATCTCCACTTCCCAGCTCAATCGATCCCTTGCAGAATGGGTGGAGAGGACTCCTCCCCCCTCCTATCAAACCCATCCTGTTAAATTGAATTATATCACCCAGGTGAAGGTGAAACCTCCCACATTTGTCATTTCAACCAATTTCCCTGAAGGAATCCATTTTTCATATGAACGCTATCTGATGAATCAAATCAGAGAAGCCTTTGGATTTGAGGGTGTGCCCATCAGGCTTCTTTTTAAAAAGAAGAGAAAGGGTCGTTGATATGGAGCGAATAAAAAAGGGAAGGCTTCTCTTCATTATTTTAGCATTATGCCTGATTGGGTCAGGGATCCTCTATTACTTCTTTGGACAGAGGAACACGACCCACAAATATAGAACCGTAAAAG
>CAZMWF010000094.1:0-21246 GCA_964570075.1 uncultured Syntrophaceae bacterium
ACATGATGGCTGAAAAACCACATTATTTAGGGCATCGGGAAAGGCTAAGGGAGCGATTTAGAAAGAGTGGCTCGGAGGGATTTCATGATTATGAGCTTCTGGAGCTTCTTCTTACCTATGGGATTCCAAGAAGGGATGTCAAACCCATTGCCAAAGCCTTAATCAAGCGATTTGGAAGTTTTTCAGGGGTGCTGGATGCCAGCGAGAAGGAACTTCTCGAAGTGGCCGGAATGGGATCCATCTCTTCCATTCTCATCCGATTAGTGAAGGAACTTTGTTGGGTCTATCTTGAAGAGAAGATGAGGGGGCGAGATGTTCTCTCATCTCCTCAGGCAGTCGTGAATTTTGTTCGAATGCGACTTTCCGGGCTCCCCTACGAAGCCTTCATGGTCATCTATCTTAATACCAAAAATGAAGTCCTCCATTACGAGATTATTCAGGAGGGAACGATTGACCAAGCCGTGGTCTTCCCCAGAAGAATTATAGAGGGTGCACTCGCTCAACATGCATCCGGACTTATCCTCGTTCATAACCACCCAAGTGGCCATCATTCTCCCTCCGAGGACGACAAAACTCTGACCAGAAGCATCATTGGAGCGGCTAAAACGCTCGATCTCAGAGTCCTTGACCATATTGTCGTTGGAAAGGATGGCCATTTCAGCTTTATGGAAAATCGACTCCTTCCGATTCCTTGACAATACTTTTAAGATTGGCTTATATTTTTGATTAGATTTCAAATAGTTATTTACGACGGAGTGAAAAGGATTGTCTTTTTTTATTACTTTCGAAGGGGTGGAAGGAAGTGGTAAGACCACTCAGATCCATCGTCTTAAGAAATATCTTACCCAAAAGGGGATTCCATGTCGAATAACAAGGGAACCGGGTGGAACTCCCATTGGAGAAAAGATAAGAAAGGTTCTGCTGAATCCAAAGTTTCAAGAGATGGTTCCCCTCGCGGAACTCTTCCTTTATGAAGCCTCAAGGGCTCAACATGTCCATGAAGTGATCCTTCCCCTTCTTAAAGAAGGAGGGGTCGTTATTTCAGACCGATTTATGGATGCAAGTATAGCCTATCAGGGCTATGGACGAAAGGTGGATTTGAAATGGGTAGAAAGACTAAATCGACTCGCCTCCTATGGAATTAAACCCGATATTACATTTCTCTTAGATTGTCCCTCCGACATGGGCCTAAAGAGGGCCCTTCAAAGAAACCAAAGGCGAAAAAATAAAAAAGAGGATCGGTTTGAGAGGGAACAGATCGAGTTTCACCGTCGAGTGAGAAGAGGATATTTAGCCTTAGCGAAAAAGGAGCCCCAGAGAGTGAAGATTATTGATACGCGTCAAGGGGAGGAAAAGGTTTTTGAGAAGATTCGAACCATTGTGGATCAACGGATAGGATTGAAGAAATAAATCAAAGGTCTGTTCTTGGAACAGACCATAACCTGTTTTGAATCGATGTCTTTTAGAACGGTCTTAGGACATGAAAAATCGATCCATTGGCTCAAACAGGCTATCCTTCAGAAGAGGGTTGTCCATAGTTATCTCTTCTGGGGAAACGAAGGGATCGGAAAGAAGTATGTCGCCCTTCAATTTGCAAAAGCCCTCAACTGTCTGGACAACGGATGGGAAAAGGGAGATGCCTGTGATCGCTGTCTCTCCTGTAAAAAGATCGACCAACAGATCCATCCTGATGTCTTACTGATCGAGCCAGAGGGACAGACCTTAAAGGTGGATCAGGTGAGGGAGATGCATAAAGATTTAGCCTATCGTCCTTATGAAGGACGCCGTCGAGTCGTCATTCTATCCGCGGCTGATCGAATGGCTCCTCAGATGTCAAACACCCTTCTTAAAACCCTTGAAGAGCCACCACTTCATACCATCCTCATCTTGATTGCAAATCACACACGGGGAATGCTTCCAACCATCCTCTCTCGATGCCAATCCATTCCATTCAACCCCTTACCCACCTCTCTGGTCTCCCGCTGGCTTGTGGAAAAGAAGGGAGTAGATCAAAAAGAGGCTTCCCTTCTGGCCCTTCTTTCTGAGGGGAGCCTGGGAAAGGCCTTAGAAATAAAGGAGGAGATCGACGAGATTCCAAGGGAAAGTCTCCTGAAGGAATGGGTGGGGGTAAAATCATTGACCCTTGAAGAAATAGATAGCCTCATCGATTCCCTCCCCTCCCAGAGACCGAATCTTCTCCTGATCCTGGAGATTTCTAAGACCATCGTGAGAGACCTTATTGTTACAAAGATTTCAAAGGATTCTTCAGAATTGATCCATTACGATCTCTCGGAAACCTATAAGGTCATAGCCTCGCAGTGGAACGTCTCCTCTCTTTTTTACCGATGGGAGATTCTCCAGAAGACGACGATGGCCCTTCAAAAGAATGCCAATACTCGATTGGCCCTTGAGACGATGATGCTCGCCTGGGCGGAAGGATAAAAGATGAGTCGAATGGTCTATGTGAAGATGGCGAATGGAAAAGTAGAAGAATTGGATGCGGGGGGGTCTCCATTTGGCCCCAGGGGACTCGGTGGTCGTAGAATCTGAAAAAGGATTATCCCTGGGGAAGGTTCTATCCTCTCCTCAGGAAAAAGAAGAAAGCTCTTCCGTGCCATCGGATAGAAAGATCATCCGAAAGGCGACAACGGAAGACCTTGAGCAATCCGAAAGGAACAAAGAACTGGAAAAAGAGGCCTTTCAATTCTGCCTTCAAAAGATCCACGAAAAGAACCTCTCGATGAAGTTGGTAAGAACGGAGGTCCTTCTGGATCGATCCCGGATCCTCTTTTATTTCACGGCAGAAAAACGGGTCGACTTTAGAGAATTGGTCAAGGAACTTGCCTCCAGATTCCGGATGAGGATTGAGATGCGACAGATCGGGGTGAGGGATGAAGCCAAGATGATCTGTGGAATCGGAAGCTGCGGGTTAGAACTCTGCTGTTCCAAATTCATGAATCAATTCGAACTGGTCTCTGTAAAGATGGTCAAAGAGCAGAACCTTGCCCTGAATCCAAATAAACTCTCGGGCCTCTGCGGTCGACTCATGTGTTGTCTTGCTTACGAGTACCCGACCTATGTCGAATTAAAAAAAGGACTGCCCAAGGTTGGAAAATCGATCCGCACCCGTTTTGGGAAAGGAAAGGTCATCAGGCAGAATGTCTTGAATCAAACCCTTACCATAGAGCTCGAAGAAGGAGGAGAGGTTACCATCCATGCCTCAGAAATCTAAAGGACCCTTCTACATTACTACTCCTATCTACTATGTCAACGATGTCCCCCATATTGGTCATGCCTATACGACCATTGCTGCCGATATCCTTGCTCGATTTAAACGTCTCGAGGGCTACCAGGTCTTCTTCCTTACAGGGACGGATGAGCATGGTCAAAAGGTAGAAAAGGCGGCTCAAGAGAGAGGGGTAGAACCAAAGGCTCATTGTGACGAGATGGTCACCCGATTTCAGTCTCTCTGGAAGAGACTCCATATCTCTAATGATGACTTCATTCGAACCACTGAACCTCGCCACAAGAGAGTGGTCCAAAGAATTCTTCAGGATCTCTACGAACGGGGAGAGATCTATCAGGACAACTACGAGGGATGGTATTGTGTCCCCTGTGAACGATTCTGGACGGAGAAAGACCTCGTCGATGGGAAATGCCCCGATTGCCATCGAGAGGTCTCCGAAATCTCCGAAAAGAATTACTTCTTTAGAATGAGTCGATATCAATCCTGGCTGATCGAGCATATCGAAAACAACGAACGCTCTATCCTACCCCCCTCAAGGAGGAATGAGATCTTAGGATTTCTAAAAAATCCTCTGGAAGATCTCTGTATCTCAAGGCCAAAGAAACGTCTAAAATGGGGGATTGAACTTCCGTTCGACCCTGACTATGTGACCTATGTCTGGTTCGATGCCTTAATCAACTATGTGAGCGGAATTGGATATGGAGAGCAAGGAGAGACCTTTTCTCGATTCTGGCCTGAAGCCATCCACCTCATCGGGAAAGATATTCTTACGACCCATACCGTCTATTGGCCAACGATGCTTAAAGGGATAGGACTTCCACCTCCTAAAACGGTCTTTGCCCATGGATGGTGGACGATCGAGGGGAAAAAGATGTCCAAATCCCTTCAAAATGTAGTCGAGCCAAATCGTTTAATCGATACCTATGGAGTGGATGCGGTTCGATACTTTCTCGTCCGGGAGGTTCCTTTCGGAATGGACGGAGACTTCTCTCACTCCGCAATGGTCCACCGAATTAATAGCGATTTGGCCAACGATCTTGGGAATCTCTTTAGCCGAACCCTGAGCATGGTCGTCCGATATTTCAATGGGATCATTCCATCCCCTTCTTCTATCGAAGAGATCGATGGCCGACTCCAAAAGGTCTCGGAAGATGTCCTTTCCCAACTTCCCTCCCTCATGAATGATTTTGCCTTTCATAAGGCCCTCTCCACCATCTGGGAACTCATTGGTGCGACCAATAAATATGTAGACGAAACAGCCCCCTGGAACCTGGCCAGGGAAGGAAATACACCTCGTCTCTCGACCGTTCTCTATCAGGCGATGGAGGCCCTTCGAATGATTGCCCTCTTTCTTGCTCCCTTTATGCCTTCGACTTCAGAGAAGATGTGGATGGAACTCGGCCTCGAGGGCCATCTCTGGGAACAGAACTTTGAAAGGGATGGACTCTGGGGAAGATTAAAGCCTGGGAAGAAAATAGAAAAACCAACCCCTCTATTTCCAAGGATTGATCCTAAGAAGATCTCTTGAGTATGAAGAAACCTCAACCCATCCATTCCATTCTTAGCGAGACCCTTAAGGGTTTGAATTTGGATTTCCCCCTGAAGACCTCTCTGCTTCTTCGATCATGGAGGGAAATCGTAGGGGAGCCTATCGCCGCCCAAACTCAACCCTATGCCATTCGAAATCGAATTCTCTTTGTTCACGTCTCCCACTCGGTTTGGATCCAACAACTGCAGTTCTTTAAACCTGTCCTCCTGGAGAAGATCAATCAGTTTCTGGGAGAACCCCTTCTTCGAGAGATTCGATTCAAATTAGGTGGGATTCAAGAAAGGCCTTCTCCTCCAGGGACTCGAGAATGGGAAGGAGAAAAACTGAATAGGAGAATAAAGGGTGAGATCGAACGCCTTCTGAAGAAGATCGAAGATGAGGGAGTGAAGAGAAGTGTGATGGAGGTCTTGATCAAAAGTGCAAAGCTGGAGAGATCAAGGGTGAGGCAAAGAGAAAAAATCTAAGCCCTTGTCTCCATTTTGGTCTTCTCTTTTTTTCAGAGGAAACTTACTTTCATAAAGAACCGTATTCTCCTCCAACTCCCTTGTCGATCCCCGATCGCAGTCCAGATCGCAATAGTGATTCTTAAGAAGGCATCTCGAATGATCATAGAATTCGCATGATTTTTCTAAGCCCATCTCTTTCCCCCCTTTCTTGATGTTTCTCACCTTCCCCTCCACCTACCGTGAAGAAGAAAGGAGATAAATTTTTGGTTATTTTTCATACAATCATTAAATTGCAATCCCAATGCCAGAGAAAAGGGGCTCTCTTCTTTCCTCATTTCATCGAAGTTAATCCGAAGAGTGATAGGAGAGGGATAAATGGATAGGATCTTTCTACCCTGGCGATGACAAAAATGAACAGGGGTCTCTGAAAAGTAGAATTCTTGAGGTAGGGGCGATTCGTTCTACGCTTTTTCTAAGAATATTTTCTCTCCGTCCTTCACCTTTCGGAAAACCTTAGGGTCTCCAGAGACTTTTCCAACCAAATTCACTGCACTGGCCGCCCGAATCTCGCCTCCCCGGCTCACAGGGGTTGGACCAAAAAAGATACAGAAGGCATGCCCTTCAGGCCAGTATCCCAACTCCCCTTCTGAAACGAGTTCCCTTGACCCTGTTTCCAAACCGGTCTTCACAGGAATAGAAAAATAGATTTCCTCTCCCCAAGTATTTGCCCGACCCTCTATGGGGAGGGCGTCCCAGATCAACTGGGCGGTTTTCGAATCATTCAGTTCTGCTTCCACATGGAGTTGACCTGCTCGGATCTTAATCTTTCTTCCCATCCCCTTCTCCTTTCTCAAGAGGACTGAATTCATCGTAAAGGGCTCTTTTCTCTCCCATCTCAGAGAGATGATTCGAATAGAAGAGGATCTCGCGATCCATCTTATCCACTTCCCCTCTCATTGAAAAGAATCGATAGCTTTGCTCTTTTAAGAGAAAAAACCCTAACGCCACGATCACATAATTAGAGAGTTCTCTCGTAAGAAGATAAAAAAACCGGGACGAAAGACCAAAGAAATAATAGGACTCGAAAAGAAGTCTAAAGCTATTGAGGATCAAGGCCAAGGTGAGCAATTGGAGGAAACGATTGGTCCTGGTGACATTTTTTAAAAGGGTCTCCAGGTATTGATCATAAGTCCGTTTAAAATTTTTCCATCCTTCAGAAAGGTTCCTAAGGAGCTCCCGATAGGTTCCTTCATCCTCACCGTAAAGTTTCATTCGCACTTTAAGATCTTCCCGAAACAGGAGATAACGCCTGAAGGTTTCTTCCCTTTCAGAAAGAAGGATGTGATTCTTCTTCACCCCTTGATAAAGGATCCATCCCAAACCGATGAGCAATAGAAGGCTCACTCCCTCATTCAAAAATTTTATCCAGATGGCTTCTTCCATCTTCTTTCTTTTATATCTGATTGATGAGGCTCGCCATATATCCAGCCCCGAATCCATTGTCAATATTGACGACCGCCACCCCCGCAGCACAGGAATTCAACATGGAGAGCAGTGCGGCAATTCCACCGAAACTCGCTCCATATCCCACACTGGTGGGTACGGCAATGACAGGTTGACTCACCAGCCCACCAATGACGCTTGGAAGCGCTCCCTCCATCCCCGCCACAACGATCAATACCCTTGCCTTCTCTAACTTCTCTCTTTCTGAAAGGAGGCGATGAATTCCTGAAACCCCTACATCATAAAGAGTTTCGACACGATTTCCCATAAATCGGGCCGTAAGAGCCGCCTCTTCTGCTACAGGGATATCTGTAGTCCCTGCAGTAATGACGAGGATCATCCCTTTTCCAGTGATTTCTACAGGATGGGTAAGATAAATAAGGACTCTCGAAAGGGGATGATACTCGGATTTTGGGAAGACGCTCCGGATCGTTTTTGCTTTCTTCTCATCTAATCGGGTGACGAGGATATTCTGACCCTTCTCCTTCATCCGCTTCATAATGGAAAGGATCTGTTCCGAGGTCTTCCCCTCCCCCCAGATCACCTCTGGAAATCCTTTCCGTATAGACCGATGGTGGTCCACTCGGGTATGGCCAAGGTCTTCGAAGGGTAGCGATTTTAATTGATGGATGGCCTCTTCGATAGGGAGTCTCCCGAGTTTCACATTCTTGAGAAGGTTTTTTAGTCTTCGAACATTCATTTCAGGATCATGAGATCAGTCTTATTCTATTCAGTCTCTCGACCAAAATCAACCGACCCTTTTAACCCTTTACTGAAGGGTGGAAATAAATTTAAGCCCGACAGGGGTATTTCCGAAACCCATAGAACGCGGATGGATTGGATATAAATAGATCTCACGAGTCGATCCATAGTAAAAAATGGGTTTCTGATTAATACAAACCAAAGTAAAAATTTCTATGGACCATTTAAGGTAGCCGCACCATGGGTTTCTCCAATACCCCTCTCGGGCTTATTCCCCACCTCTGAGTGAGGGAATACCGGCCCTTATTCTATTTTTCTTCCGTTTGGCCATTTTTTTTCGGAGGTGGGGGATCAGGCCTCCGTCTCGAAGGAGCTCTTGCATAAAAGGGGGAATCGGCTTCGAGAGAAATCTTCTCTTCTTCGTGAGATCATAGATCTCACCTGTTGAAAGATCTACTCGAACTCGATCTCCTTCTTCAATGACCTCAGAAGCCTCTGGAGATTCAAGGAGGGGAAGACCAATGTTGAAGGCATTCCTGAAAAAGATTCGAGCAAAACTTTTGGCAATGACACAGGAGATTCCGGCTGCCTTTAGGGCAAGAGGGGCATGTTCCCTCGAAGAACCACAGCCAAAATTCTTTCCGGCTAAAAGAATATCACCCCTCTTCACTTCCTTTGGAAAGGAAGGCCTTTCGCCCTCCATCACATGCTTTGCCAGTTCTTTAGGGTCTGATTGATTGAGATATCTTGCAGGAATGATCGCATCCGTATCCACATCTGAACCAAATTTCCAAACCCTTCCTTCGAATCTCATCTTCTCTCCTTTTACGTTTTCCTTCTCATCACCTCATCGGGATGGCAGATCCTTCCTTTCACTGCGCTGGCAGCCGCTACGGCAGGACCTGAGAGGTAAATCTCACTTTCAGGGTGCCCCATCCTTCCTCGAAAATTACGGTTCGTGGTCGCCAAAGCCCTCTCTCCTGCTGCTAAGATTCCCATATAACCCCCAAGGCAGGGTCCACAGGTAGGAGGACTGACCACGGCTCCGGAGGATAAAAAGACCTCGATGAGGCCTTCCTTTAAGGCCTGTCGGTAAATGTCCTGAGTGGCTGGAATGATGATCAATCTTAATGTGGAGGCCACCTTTTTACCTCTCAAAATCTTTGCTGCAATCCGGAGATCCTCGAGATGACCGTTCGTGCACGAGCCAATGACCACCTGATCGATCTCCACCTTTCCCACCTCTCTCACATCCTTCACATTGGAAGGAAGATGGGGAAGGGCTACTTGGGGATAAATCTTTGAGACGTCGAACTCTAAGACCTGTTCATAGCGGGCATTCGGATCACTTCTAAAGAGGCGATAAGCTCTTTGGGCCCTTCCCTTGATAAACTGAAGGGTCACCTCGTCCGGTTCCATCACTCCATTCTTCCCCCCGGCCTCGATGACCATATTCGCCATGGTAAAACGACTCGCCATGGAGAGCTGGCGAATGGCTTCCCCTGAAAATTCCATCGCTCGATAAAGAGCCCCATCCACTCCTATGGCACCAATCGTAGCAAGGATCAGATCCTTTCCGCTCACCCAGGGTTGAAGTTTTCCATGGTAGATGAATTTTATTGTCTCTGGAACTCTGAGCCAGATCTCTCCAGTGGCCATGGCGGCACCAAGTTCAGTGCTTCCTACCCCTGTGGAGAAGGCTCCAAGAGCCCCATAGGTACAGGTATGGCTATCCGCCCCAATGACCACCTCTCCCGGAAGAACCAGTCCTTTCTCTGGAAGAAGGACGTGTTCGATCCCGCATTTCCCAATCTCATAGTAATGGGTGAGACGTTGAACCTTTGCAAATTCCCTCATGGTCTTGCACTGCTCTGCCGAAGGGATATCCTTCGCAGGAGCGAAGTGGTCAGGGACCAGAACGACTCGATCTCTGTGAAAGACTCTTTTTGCACCTATCTCTTTGAAGGCCTGAATGGCAAGGGGGGCGGTAATGTCATTAGCCAAAACGAGATCGAGCCGAACCTTCAGGATCTCCCCTGGTGAAACCCATTTCCGGCGGGAATGGGAGGCCAGAAGTTTTTCTGTCAGGGTCATCGGGTGGGGCATCTTCACATCCCAGTCAGTTTCTTCTTTTTGAATTCCATCTTGTTGAGGGCATTGATGTAGGCTTTGGCGCTGGCTACAATGACGTCTGTATCAGCCCCCTGGCCAATCACTGTCTGTCCCCTCTCTTCCAATTTCACCGTCACCTCACCCTGAGCCTCTGTCCCACTGGTAATGGCGTTGATAGCGAACTGAAGGAGTTTGGATCGGGTGCGGGTGATCTTCTTAATCGTCTTGAAGGTCGCATCGACTGGTCCATCTCCAAAGCCAGCCTCCTGAACCAGCTTCCCGTCCACCTCCATCTGGACCGTAGCCGTAGGGACGGTCAGATTTCCTGCCACCACATTGAGATAGACGAGTTTGAACCGCTTCGGGACTCGAAGGACTTCATCGACGACAATCGATTCAATATCTTCATCAAAGATCTCTCGTTTTTTGTCAGCGAGCTGTTTAAATCGTATGAAAGCCCGCTCAAGATCTCCTTCAGAGAGTTGATAACCCAGTTCTTTAAGCCTTTCCCTGAAGGCATGCCGTCCGGAGAGTTTTCCCAAAACAATGGAACTTTTAGGAATTCCCACAGACTCCGGAGTCATAATTTCATAGGTCAACTTCTCCTTCAAGATCCCATCCTGATGGATTCCCGATTGATGGGCAAAGGCATTGGCTCCAACCACTGCCTTATTGGGCTGAATGACCATCCCTGTAATTTTTGAAACCAACCGACTGGTCGAAAAGATCTGCCTGGTATTGACCTGGGTATAAAACTGGAAGAGGTCTTTCCGAGTCCTCAACGCCATCACGATCTCTTCCAGAGAGGCATTTCCAGCCCTTTCCCCAATTCCATTAATGGTACATTCCACCTGTCTGGCGCCATTTTCAATGGCCGCGATGGAGTTGGCTACCGCCAATCCGAGATCATTGTGACAATGAACACTGAGGGTGACCCTATCCATTCCTTTTACCTTTTCATGGATGGTCTTGATCAGTCTCCCAAACTCTGAAGGGATCGCATAACCCACCGTGTCCGGAACATTGATCGTAGTAGCCCCTGCCTGAATGACCCTCGAGAAGACTTCGCAGAGAAAATCGATATCACTTCGGGTCGCATCCTCTGCCGAAAACTCCACATTTTCACAGAGCCGTTTGGCATATCTCACCGCCTTGACGGCTTCCCTTAAGACCTCCTCTCGAGACATCCGGAGTTTATACTTTAGATGAATATCGGAGGTGGCGATGAAGGTATGGATTCGTGGGTGGGTTGCAAATTTGACCGCTTCCCAGGCCCTCTTAATGTCCGGGAGAGAGGTTCTGGCCAGGGCAGCGACCTCCGATCGTTTGATCTTCTTTGCGATCTCTTTGACCGCTTCGAAATCTCCCTCTGAAGAAATGGGAAAACCGGCCTCAATGACATCCACCCTCAACTTTTCCAGCTGTTCAGCAATCCTCACCTTCTCAGCGACATTCATCGTTGCTCCTGGAGACTGTTCTCCATCTCGAAGGGTCGTATCAAAGATTTTGACCTGCTCGCTCATCTCTAAAAATTCTCCTCTTTTAAACTTTTGAAAAAAATTGTTTAACCTATCTTTTAAAAAATTTCCAACACCCTCCTGTAGAACTCCTCTTCTTCCCAAATCTTCACATCGATCCGCAGAGCCACCAAAGGCATGGAGTTGAGATGAGAGTGGATCAATTTAACCATATCTTTCTCGGTGGTCACCAGGAAGTCCACCCCCCTGGCTTCTCTTCCAATTCTTTCTAAGTCAGAAGGGGAATAAAAATGGTGATCCGGAAAGGTCAACTCTCCCTTGATTTCCACTCCCACCTCCTCGAGAAGAGAAGAGAACGTTTCGGGTCGGGCAATCCCTGAAAAGGCAAACACCCTCTTCCCTTTCATAAACGAAAGCTCCTTGATCTCTCCATAGGGATTAACAAATTCGATCGGCTCATAGTGGCTATGGAAGATCTCAACCCGTGGATGGATCTCCTTGAGCTTTGACTCAAGGGAAAGAGAATCCTTTTTGTCTTTCACCTTGGTCAGAACGAAAAGATCGGCTCGTCGAAGAGCGCTAAGCGGTTCTCTGAGGATCCCTCTTGGAAGGAGATATCCATTGCCAAATCCAGTGAGGGAATCGATGAGGAGGATATTAAGATCCCGATAAAGAGAAAGGTGTTGAAATCCATCATCAAGAAGAAATCCCTGAATCTTAACCTTTTGAAGGGCCATCAAGCCATTCTTGAACCTATCCTTTCCCACAAGGACAGGAATCCCTTTCAGTCTGTGAGCGATCAAATAGGCTTCATCCCCGGACTCTTCGGGGTGAAGAAGGATCCTCTCCCCATCGGTGACCAAAGGGTCCCGAGTTTTTTTCCTTCTATATCCCCTGCTGAGAATCGCTATGGAAATTCCTTTTTCACCCAGTTTCCTGGCCATCTTTATTACCAGGGGTGTCTTTCCTGTCCCTCCAACGGTAATATTTCCAATGCTGATCACAGGACAGGGAAGTCTCCTCTGTTTTAAAAGGCCTGAGGAATATAGAAACGTTCTCATCGAGACTCCCCATCCATAAGGAAGGGAGGCCAGGTAAAGAGGTAAGAGAAGGGCTTTCTCCCCAAGGGAGTCATGCTTTCTGTAAAGGAGAAGGTCCATTCGCATTCTCATAACGCAGGGAGGTTCAAATTTTCATAAGGCTAATCTTTTTATCTTCGAAGCAAATAGGGTCGTATTTCATTCATTGTTCTTTCGAGTGCGCCTCGATGGAGCTGGACGAACTCGTATCCCCTCTCTCCGATCTCCTTCCTCTTTTCCTCGTCTCTGAGAAGATGATCCAATTGAAAAGCAAACTCTTCCTCACCGGTCACCTGAATTGCCCCTCCGTAATCCACTAAACGCTTGGAGATCTCCATAAAATTGAACATATGTGGTCCAAAGAGAAGACACTTTTTAAAAAAGAGAGGCTCAAGGGGGTTGTGGCCTCCAACCGGAACCAGGCTGCCTCCAATAAAAACAATCGTTGCGTACTGATAAAGCATTTTTAACTCCCCGAGGGTATCGAGGAGGATGACCTCCTCCCCTCCTTTTCCTTCTTTGACCTGAAGGGCTGTCTTCCTCACCCACGAAAGGCCTTCCCTTCTTAAGAGTCTCTCGACCTCTTCGAGTCGATCCAGATGGCGAGGGGCAAGAAGGAGACGAAGAGAAGGATGGCTCTTTTTAAGTTTTTTCAAAAGGCGAAGAAGAATCTCCTCCTCTCCTGAATGGGTGGATCCAGCAATCAAAAGGGGATCTGATCCCCGAAAGAGGGAGGAGTTGTTTTCATTCCCTCCTTTCTTTTCTAAGGTGAAAACGGTCTGATCAAATTTAAGATTCCCGGTCACCCGAATCTTTTCGAGAGGAGCTCCCATCTGGAGGATTCGCCTTTGATCCTCTTCTGTCTGCATTAAAAAGAGGGAGACGGAACGAAGAGGGGTTTTAAAAAAGGATTTCAAAAATCGATATCTTCCGAAAGATTTCTGTGAGATCCTTCCATTGAAAAGAACAAGGGGAATTCCTTTCTTCCCACAGAGGTGAAGAAGATTGGGCCAGAGTTCAGTTTCTGTAAGGAGTAAAAGGGAAGGAGAGAGACGGCGAAAGGCCCTCTTAAGAATAAAGGGATGATCAAAGGGAAAGTAAAGAATCCCATCCACTCCTGAAAGATTCTTTCTTGCCGTCTCCCTTCCAGCATGGGTCATCGTCGTGAGGATGATAGGGAGAGAAGGAAACTCTTCCTTGATCTTTTTGATCAATGGAAGAGAGCAAAGAACCTCCCCCATAGAGGCTGCATGAATCCAGATGGGGCGAAGGTGAGAAAGAGAGGGGTAAAAAGCCAACCTCTCTATCAGGGATTCTCGAAGAGAACTTCGAAAGAGACTCTTTAGGAAGAGAGAAGGGAGATAAAGGAGGAGAAATAGAGTGAAGATCAAATTATAGAAACAGGATAGAATCATCGAAAGGGACCTTATTTCTCTCACCCATGGTGAAAATAATGGTCTGCCTCTTCGGTCAGTTCATTGAGGCGCCTCTCTAAAAAAGCTCTTCTTTCTTCAAGGTAGTCTCGATCTCCTTTAGGGTCCACATAAATGGGTTCTCCCCAGATAAAGATGCCTTTTGAGAAAGGAATGGGGAGAAGGAAGCGATCCCAGGTCTTCATGATCTTTCTTTTAGAGGCGCTGAAAGAGATCGGGAGGATAGGGGCTCCGGTTCTTCGGGCCAGTTCGATGACTCCCAATTGAACCCGTTCGGAGGGTCCTCTCGGTCCATCCGGGACAATGGCTACATCATAGCCTTCCCGAATGGCCCTGATCATCTCCTGAAGGGCGTGGCTTCCTCCCTTATGGGTGGAACCGAGGATCGGCATGAAACCAAATTTTTTAAAGGCTCGCCCCACGATCTGACCGTCTCGATGAGGGGAGACTAAAAAACTCAACCTATTTCCTTTATAGACGACAGGCATCATGAGAAGTCGGCTATGCCAAAAGGCTCCAATAACCGGAATCTTCTTCTTCCAGAAGGATTCAGGGATCTCTGAATGGAGGACCTCGAAACGCATGGTTTTCGCAAGGAGTCTAACGACCCAGTAGGCAAGCCATGGACCCAACTTTTCGACCAACCTTTTTTTGAGTCTTTTGATGGCCATCTCTCCATCAATAGATCTTTTTTCCGTCCTTCCTCCAGCCCTCCCTCCCGTTGTCTTTAAACTGGAGTTGATAGAGTCGATAATATTCCCCTCCCAGGGCCATCAGCTCCTCATGGGTCCCCTCTTCGACGATCCTTCCTTCCGAGAGAACAATAATTCGATGAGCATTTCGAATGGTGGAGAGACGATGGGCTATGACAAAGACCGTTCTTCCTTTCATCAATCTCTCCAGGGCCTTCTGAACCTCTGTCTCGGATTCGGAGTCAAGAGAAGAAGTCGCTTCATCGAGAATGAGAATGGGAGCATCTTTAAGCAGTGCCCTTGCGATGGCAATTCGCTGACGTTCTCCTCCCGAAAGCTTCACCCCCTGCTCTCCGATGAGGGTATCGTATCCTTGGGGAAGTTTTTGAATAAACTCATGGGCATTGGCTGCCTTGGCTGCTTCGATGATCTCTTCTTCCGAACGGTTTGGACTTCCGTAAGCGATGTTGTTCCGAACCGTGTCATTAAAGAGGATGGTCTGCTGGGTCACCAATCCAATCTGATCCCTGAGAGATTTTAAGGTGACCTTTCTAATATCATGGCCATCGATCAGGATCTGTCCCTCCTGGATGTCATAAAATCGTGGAAGGAGGTTCACGAGAGAGGTCTTTCCCGCTCCACTCATCCCAACGATAGCAATGGTCTCTCCCACTCGAACCGATAGGTTAATCCCCTCAAGCACCGGCTCTCCATCATATTTGAAACAGACATCTCGAAATTCGATCCCCTTAGAGATAGGTGGAAGAGGAATCGCTCCGTCTTCATCCTTAACCTCTAACTCGGTATCAAGGAGTTCAAAGACCCTTCCTGCTGCTGCAAGACCCTCCTGAATTTCGAGATTGACTTTACTGAGATCCCGAATCGGGGCATAAAGCATCAAGAGGGCGGCCATGAAGGAAAAGAATGTCCCGGGAGTCAAATTCCCCCGAAGGACGCTATAACCTCCGACCCAGATGAGAAGGGCAACCGCTATCCCGCCTAAAAGTTCCATCAAAGGATGAGAAATAGCCCTCACCCTTACTCGTTTTAAAAAGACTTTGAAAAACCGTTCATTCTCTTGAGAAAACCGACGCATCTCATAGTCTTCCATATTGAAGGCCTTGACGATTCGATTTCCTGTGATGGTTTCATGAAGTAGGGTCGTAAGGGATCCCATCCGTTGGAGACCCTTTCGACTGAACTTCCGAAGCCTCTTTCCAAACTCCTTGATTGGAAAGACGGCCAAAGGAAAGATGATGAGGGCCAAAATGGCGAGTTTCCAGTGTTGGTAGAAGAGGACTCCTATCAGACCGATAATGGTAAAGACATCTTTGATGAAACCCGTTATGGCATTTGAAACGGAAGACTGAATGAGACTCGTGTCATAGGTGATCCGAGAGATGATGCTTCCCGTCGAAGTCTTCGTAAAGAAGGAGAGGGAGAGCCTTTGAATATGATGATAAAGTTTCTCCCTTAGGTCTGCCACAATCCTTAATCCCACATAATTCATGAGATAGGCCTGACCATAATCGAACAGTCCCTTTAAAAGAAACAGAAGGATAATAGCCAGGGGAAGAAAAAAGAGGGTCTTTTCGTCTCTCTTCAAAAAGATATCATCTAAGGCAGGTTTAACGAGGAAGGCCTGGGCCGAGGTGAGGAGAGAAACAAAGATCATGCAGACCATGGCAAAGGCCAATTTGATCCAGTAGGGTTTGATCAACTCAAGGAGACGTCGGTAAAGGTTCATCGACCGTTCTCTCTCCTATAGTTATCATAACTCATTCCCTTTAAGCAAGGAAAGAACGATCTGTGCGGCTCTTTGGGCTGCGCCAGGTTCTCCAAGATTCTTCCGGACATCTCGAAGAGAGGTGACCACTTTTTGATAAAGGGTTTGATCTTTCAGAAGTCGGAGCGCCTCCTTGGCCATCTTCTCAGGGGTGGCCTCTTTTTGAATCAGTTCTTTGACAATCTCCTGGCCTGCCAGAAGATTGACCAGGCCTATATGTCTCACCCGAATGAGCCCTCTCCCTATCCAGTAGGAAAGAAAGGAAACTTTATAGAGAATCACCATGGGTTTCTCAAGGATGGCCGCCTCAAGGGTAGCCGTTCCAGAGGCCAAAAGCAGGAGTTCCGAAAGATTCATGACATCATAGACCAATCCTTTGACCGTCCTCACCCCAATGGGATTCGTTTCTATAAAAGGCCGGACCTCCTCCTCCGAAATGGCTGGGGCCAAAGGGATGACAAACTGAAGCTCTGGAATCTCCTTTTGAAGAAGAAGGGCCGTGCGGAGAAGGATAGGAAGATGCCTTCGAACCTCCTCTTTGCGGCTTCCAGGGAGAAGTCCGATCGTCCTTCTTTTGGGATCGAGACCGAGTTTTTGAAACGCCTCCTCTCTATAAAGGGTGGGTTTCACTATATCCAGGAGGGGATGGCCTACCCATGAAACGTCCACTCCTTCCTTTCTGTAAAAGGAAACTTCAAAAGGGAGAAAGACGATCATCTTTCGAACATACTTTGCGACAGCCTTCACCCTTCCCTTTCTCCAGGCCCAGATCTGCGGACTGATGTAGTATAAAACGGGAATCCCCAGATGATGGGCCATCTTTGCCAGTCGAAGATTAAAATCCGGGAAATCTATTAAAATTAAAAGATCGGGCCTTTCTCGTTCCACCCAGTGTCTCAATTCTCTGAGAGCCAAAAAGACGGTGGGAATTTTGGATAGGGCCTCCGTAATCCCCACCACCGAGAGACGATGAGCCTCAAAGAGAATCTCCATCCCTTTGGATTTCAAGCCTTCACCTCCCATCCCAAAAAATCGGATTTGAGGGTCGATCCTCTGAATCGCCTCAATGAGATGGGCTCCATGGAGATCTCCTGAAACCTCTCCGGCAGAAAGCAAAACCTTCTTCATCTTCCTATGGGGGTATCCATGCAGGATTCATCAGATGAATGATTCGGAGTGCCAGTTCCAGTGCCCGCTTTCCCTCCAGACCAGATATCTTGGGTTCTCTTCGTTGTCTCACACTTTGAATAAACTCTCGAATCTCTAATTCCAAGGGGTCTTCCATGGTGACGGGGATCTCCTTTACCCTCATCTCGAAATGCCCCTCTTTCTGAACATAAGAAGCCCTCTGAGTTAAAAAATCGATCACCACCAAACTCTCGGGTTGGAAAATGAGGGCCTTTCTCACCTTTTCTTTGGAGAAGCGGCTGACCAGGAGGGAGGCCACACACCCACTTTCAAATTCGATTCGTGCGTGGGCCACATCGGAATGGGAGGTAAGAATGGGAAGTCCAACCGCTGAGATGGATTTTACCGGGGAAGAAATCCAGCTTAACAGGACATCGATATCGTGGATCATTAAGTCTAAAACGACATCGACCTCGATCCCTCTTCCCGTAAAAGGGGTCAATCGTTGAAATTCAATAAATCGTGGTTCGCGGATCAGGCCCCGAGTGGCCAGGAAGGCTCCGTTGAATCGTTCCAAGTATCCTACTTGAAAGACAAGCCCCTTTTGTTCGGAAAGTCGGATCAACTCCTCAGCCTCGCTTAGGTTCGTCACCATGGGCTTTTCAAGAAGAACATGGATGCCATGAAGTAAAAAATCTTTGGTGAGAGAATAATGGGAAGGGGTAGAAGAGACAATACTTACAGCCTGAACCTTATTAAAGAGTTGAGCATGGTTCTCGAAGGGTTGGGTCTGGTATCTTCGGGCAATCGCTTTCGAACGGGTGGGGTTGAGATCCACCACCCCGACCAGTTCGACCTCCTCCATTTTTGAATACTTCTCTACATGGAACTGGCCAAAGTATCCAACCCCGACCACACCCACTTTGATCTTATCCACTTAACGGCTAATCCCCCTCTTGGTTTGCTTGATGAATTGGACGAGATGCTGAACTTCTATGAATTGAGAAAGCTCGGATTCCTCAAGAGTTCGAAGGGCTTTTTCCAGGGGAAACCCTGAACGGAAGATGATCCGATAGGCTGTCTTGAGCGCCTTAATCGTGTCCTCAGAGAATTGATGGCGTTTAAGTCCAACGGTATTTAAACCGAAGAGCTTTGCTCGATTTCCAGCAGCCAAAGTATAGGGGGGGATATCCAATGTGACTCCGGTCAGACCACTGACAAAGGCATGAGCACCAATTCGACAGAATTGGTGGACAGCCGATAGCCCTCCAATCACAGCATAATCCTCGATCAGGATGTGGCCTGCCAGGGTAGCCCCATTGGCCAGAATCACCTGATTTCCAATATGACAGTCGTGGGCCACATGGGCATAGGCCATAAAAAAATTATTATTCCCGATGACGGTTTCCCCTCCTCCCTTGAGGGTGCCTCGATGGAGGGTGACAAACTCTCGAATGATATTTCGATCTCCTACCCTGAGGGTTGTCTTTTCACCCCGATAGGCCAATGCCTGAGGAGCCTCCCCAATAGAGGCGAACTGATAGATCTCGCATTGTTTTCCGATGGTTGTCCCTTCTCGAACGACTACATGGGGCCCGATCTTGGTTCCTTCTCCAATGAAGACATCTTCTTCGATGATGGTATAGGGACCAATCTCCACGTCCTCGGCGATCTCTGCTTTTGGGTGGACAATGGCTGTAGGATGAATCATTTCTCTTCCCCCATCATAGCCAATAACTCAGCCTCAGCCACCAATTTCCCTTCAACCCATGCCTTCCCTTTGAAACCCCAGATCGATTGACGATGGCGAGTGACTTCGAGTTCCAGCCGGAGTTGATCCCCGGGAACGACCGGCTTCCGAAAACGGACATGATCGATCCCTAAGAAATAGACAGGTTTTTTCTGGGTCTCTTCAGGCATCGATTTAAAAGCGAGCACCCCTGCGGTTTGAGCCATGGCCTCAACGATGAGGACCCCCGGCATGATCGGCCGTCCGGGAAAATGGCCAGGGAAGAAGGGCTCATTGTAAGTCACATTTTTAATCCCCACAATCCTCTTTCCAGGCTCGATCTCCAAAATCCGATCCACCAGGAGGAAGGGATAGGCATGGGGAAGAATATTCATGATCTCTCTTATCTCAATCATCCTCTTTCTCCTTCTCTTTGGAATGGATCAGCTCCTCAAGTTTTTTTAATCGTTTTTCGAGATCGAGGAGACTTTTTCTCATCTCCGGCAATTTGGGAAAGGTGGTAATGGCTCGAAGAAACTCCTGATGAGGGAGGGCTGGTGAACCGGTATAGGCTCGATTAGAAACTAAATTATAAGGGACTCCTGATTGGGCTCCTACCCTGACATTGTCTCCAATTTCGACATGATCGACCACTCCAACCTGTCCTGCAAGAATCACATTCTTCCCAATTTTGGTCGAACCGGCGATACCCACCTGGGCTACAATAAGAGAGTCCTCACCGATTTCGACGTTATGGGCGATCTGAACCAGATTGTCGATCTTTACCCCTCTCCGAATGATGGTCTCCCCAAAGGTCGCCCGATCTACCGTGGTATTGGCACCCAGCTCCACATCGTCTTCGATGACGACCCTGCCCATCTGGGGAATCTTTAGATTCTTCACCCCATCCTTCACATATCCGAAACCATCTGCCCCTATCACCACTCCGCTATGAAGGATCACCCTCTTGCCAATGATAGAGCGGGGATAGAGTGTGACGTTTGGATAGAGGACGGAGTCCTCGCCAATGACCGAATCCTCCCCGATATAGACCCCAGGAAAGAGGGTGACACGATCTCCAATTCTGCACCGATCCCCGATATATACATAAGGATATACGGAGAGGTCTTTCCCTAAATGGGCGGACGGACTAATCCATGCTCCTGGATCGATCCCACGAGGTTGGTAGGGTTGGGTCACAAAAAAGGTAAGAATCTTGGTAAAGGCCAGAAGAGGATTCTCTACAGAAAGGAGAGGCTTTTGAGCTTCTCGGATCTCCTTTGAGACGATGACCGCAGAGGCCTGAGTCTCTTTTAATTTTCCAAGATACTTCGGATTGGCAATAAAGGTAATCTCCCCGGCCTTAGCCCCTTCGATCGAACCCGCTCCAACAATCTCTATCTCTCCATCTCCAAGAACCTCTCCGCCTACCATCTCGGCCAGTTCTTTAAGCCGTTTCTTCATCGTTCTCCCTACTTCTTTTGCATATCGTGAAGTTTGATCACCCGATCGGTCAAGTCAATAGCCTTTGAGGCAAAAAGAACGATCATCTCATTTTTATCGAGAATGAGGGAATACCCCTCCTCCTCACCCAATTTCTGAATCACTTTCTGAAGACCTAGAGAGATCGTTCGCTCCATCTCCTTTGTTTTTTGATTCACCTCATTCTGCACATCTTCCTGCCATCTCTGAAACTCTCTGATCTTGTTCTGAAGCTCCTTTTCTTTGTTCGCACGGACATCTGGATTAAGCATAGGAGCCTGTTTTTCCAGAGATTCCCTCATGGCCTGAAGTTCCTTTTGTTTTTCTAAAAATTGGCGATTATATTTTTCTAACTCTTTTGCGATCGCCTTTTTAGCCTCCTTTCCTGCCTGACATTCATTGACGGCCCTCTGAATATCCACAAAACCAATCTTTATGTTGCTGGCCAGAGTCCATTCCAACGAGCCTCCGATAAGGAGAAGGCCCAAGAGGGGGATTAAGATTTTTTGAGGTCTCATTTTTTTCTCCTTCTACAATGATTTCTTAATTAATAAATGGTTCCTACAGTAAAGTCAAAGACCCTGCGTTTCTCTCCTCGTTTGGGATTGGGATTCACACCGAGGTCAATATGAATGGGACCCAATGGAGAGAACCAACGGATTCCCACTCCCACACCCATCTTCAGAGGAGTAAGGTCGCTCCATTTATCAAATCCCTTCCCGATATCGAAAAAGACCGCTCCTCGCAACCCGATCTCACGGGAGATAGGAAAAATGAGTTCAGAGGTTGCAACAAGCATCTTCTCTGCACCCAAAGGCTCCTTATTTTCATCATAAGGCCCTGCCATCCCGTATTCAAAGCCCCTAATCGTATAGAGTCC
>CAZMWF010000095.1:0-10211 GCA_964570075.1 uncultured Syntrophaceae bacterium
TCTCTGATCGAAAACCGAGAAATATCCGAATATCTCTCCGCCCCTCAGCCTCTTGAAGAATTGGAGAAAGCCATCAACCGATTTGTCGAGACCTTGAAGGAGGAGATAGCTTCCCTGAACTCGTTGAAGTCATATTGTAGAGATAAGAGGGACAATGCCTTTCTTACGATTGAAGAGTTGGCCCTGAAGCTAAAAAGGCTCGAATCGATTTCGGATCGAGAAGAAAGGGAGAGGTTTATCATTAAAGAATTCTCGATCGATTCAAAAAACAAGGGGAATAAGAAAAACTGGAAACCAGAGCATTCTCTTCTCAAGGTGAGAGAGCATATTGACTTCATCCAGAGAAATCTCAGAGAGATCAAGGGAGCCATTGAAGATTCCATTGTTAAAGGCCTTATAAAATGTCTGACTACTTTTCTCGATGCCTATCAACAGACCAAGCGAGAACGAAACCTCCTTGATTTCCAAGACCTCCTCCTCTTTACGAGGGAGTTGCTCAAACACCACCCTGAGGTCCGAAGATATTTTCGCGATCGGTATCGATTTCTGTTAGTGGATGAATTTCAGGATACAGACCCTCTCCAAGCCGAGATCGTCTTCTTCCTTTCTGAAGAAGAGAGGTCAGAGGCGAGCGAATGGAGAGAGGTTCGGATCGCCAACCGACGCCTCTTTCTCGTTGGAGACCCAAAACAGTCCATTTACCGGTTTCGTCGAGCAGACATTGAGATGTATGAAGAGGCAAAGATCCGGATGGGAGAAAAACGCCTCCTCACCATCTCTCAAAACTTCCGATGCGCTCCCTCCATCATTGATTGGGTCAACCGGATTTTTCAGGATCTGATCAAACCTCATGAGGATGGTCTATACCAGCCAGAATATGTGCCTCTCCATTTCGGAAGGAAGAAAGAGACCGTTCCTCCGATCCACGGAACCATTCTCCTCTATCCCCCTAAGAAGGAAGGGATTCGGATGACCCAAGTTGACGAGTGCCGTCACTGGGAATCTCGATGCATTGCCTCTTTCATTCAGAGATGGGTGAGTGAAGAGAGGTGGTTGGTGTGGGATGAAATGGAGCAATCGTTTCGGCCTATGAGGTTTAAGGACATTGCCATCTTGATGCGGGCACACACCCCTGTTCCCTTACTGGAAGAGGCTTTGAGGTCTTACGGAGTGAGCTATCGCGTGGTCGGCGGAAGGCATTTCTATCAGCGCCAGGAGATCCAGCAACTTTTAAATGTCCTTCAGGCAGTAGATGATCCAAATGACAAGGTAGCTCTCATTGGAGCGCTTCGCTCGCCCTTCTTTGGAATCTCGGACGAAGAAATCTTTCTCTTTCATGCTCGGGGAGGAGAATTGAACTATCTCAACGACGCCTCCGGGACCATTCTAAAAGAGCCTTTCCAATTTCTAAGAGAACTCCATCAGATCCGAAATCAGGTGAGCGTTTCAGCCCTGCTAAAAAAGCTCTATGAAGCCACTCGAGCACTGGTTCTTTTTCTGATGAAACCACAGGGCGAGCAGAGGGTTGCCAATCTTCTCAAGATTGGGGATGTGGCGCGGGCACTGGAGGAAAGGGGACGGATTAGTTTCAGAGGATTTGTGCGTTGGCTTTCCGAACGCCAAGAGGAAGAGGACGAAGAGGAAGAGGCTCCAACGCTCGAACGGGGGGATGATTTTGTCCGCCTCCTGACGATCCATAAGGCTAAAGGATTGGAATTTCCGGTTGTCATTTTAGCCGACCTTGGGCACAAAAAGAACGGACGTGAAAATGTGATCATCGACCGAAGGGCCGGACGGGTCGGTCTTAAAATAGGGGATAGGGGGAATCCTATACAGACACTCAATTTCGATGAATTGAAGCAATGGGAGGAGAAGCGAGGCGAAGCGGAGGAGAAAAGACTTCTCTATGTGGGAATGACAAGGGCGAGAGACTTTCTGGTTCTCCCGGTCTTCTGGGTAAAGGAGAAGAATGATGGAAAGAGGGAGATTCCTGAGAAAAGCTTCTTGAAGTACCTTCAGCCCTATTTAGTTGAACCTGAACATATTCCATATGGGGAATGGGATCAGGGGATGATGTTCTATGATACCCCCCGCTTAAATCTCATTCCTGAAGAACAAGGTCCTTTCCAGTATCCACTAAGCTTAGATAAAGAAAATGAAGAAGAGATTCGTTTATCTCTATCCCAATTTGAACGATGGAAGGAGGCTCAGGAAGAGATCAGGAAATGGGGAGAAAAAGGACGGGCTATTACGACTGCCATTGAAGAGATAGAAGAGGTTCAGAGAGATGAGGAATGGACAATCCCTCCAGTGACCAGTGCCAAGGGGGTGATCTTCGGGAAGCTCGTTCACCGTGTTTTTGAAAAAATGGATTGGAATCAACCTCGGTTCATTAAAGAGATAACCGAGAGGGAAGGTAAAATGCTCGGGGCAACAGGCCCCATGATCCAAAGAGCAGAGGAAATGGTTCACCAGGCCATTCATTCTTCAATTCTTCAGCGGGTCATCCAATCGAGGAATTACTATAAAGAGGTCCCCTTTACTTATAAAAAGAACGGGATTCTTTACGAGGGTGTGATGGATGTCGTTTTTAGGGAAGGGAAGGACCTCATCGTTCTCGATTTTAAGACCGATTTGATTGATCAAAAGAATTTAAATTCAAAGATAGAGCACTATCGACCGCAGATTGAAATCTATTTCGATGCGATTCAGAGTATCTTCGGAACTTCGCCCAAAGAGGTGATCCTCTTCTTTCTTCATTTAATGGAGCCGGTTTCGATTGGCTTCCCAAAGGTGGAGTGAAAATCCCCTTTATTTTACTCTTTTGGTTTTTGACTTCTTAATCCTTCCTTTCTATTTAAGTGAGAGAGCTCGATCTTCATCACCCTCTCATAAGGATCTGCATCGACGAATTCGAAACCGAATTTTTTATAGAGTTTAATGGCAATAAAGTTGGTTAGCGGAACAGTAAGCCAGACCGATTCAAAACCGAGCTGTTTTGATCTTTCGAGTGCCACTCGAGTGAGTTCGGTTCCAATACCAAGGTTTCTATGATTTTGCTCAACAAAGACAATAAACTCCCCGGTTTTCCTATGAGGATCGGGAATTAAAGCCGCATGACCAATGACCTGTTCTCCTCTCCAGGCAAGAAGATTGATTCCTCCGGAGAAAAGATTTTTTAACCAGGTCTGGCAGATTTCAGGATCTTCAGGAGGAAGTCCCTGAGAGGCGGGTTTGGGAGAAAAATGGAGGTACATCTCTAAAAGACATTCATAGTCCTCCTCACAGCAGACCCCTATCGTGAAGGAATGACCTGCCTTGTCGATTCTCTCAATGCGTTGAGGTTTCATTAAACATTCCCCTCAACGAGGAGGGAAAACATTCTTGGGGTTAAAGGGCCCTTCCAGGAACTCCAATGTGCCGGGCAATCACAATTCGCTGAACCTCCGATGTTCCTTCTCCAATATCCAGGAGTTTTTGATTCCGATAATGGCGTTCAACGGCATATTCCTTCATTAAACCATAGCCTCCATGGAGTTGGACTGCATGGTTGGCCACTCGATGATACATCTCCGAACAGTACATCTTTGCCATGGCAGCCTCTTTGGAAAAGGGACGATGATTTTCACAGAGCCAGGTCGCTTTATAGAGGATCAATCTTCCCAATTCAATCTCTGTGGCCATATCCGCCAATTTGAAGGCATTGACCTGAAAAGACCCAATGGGCCTTCCAAATTGTTCCCTTTCATTGGCATACTTAAGGGCTAACTCAAAGGCTCCCTGAGCTCCTCCCAAGGCCATGGCGGCAATACTCAGGCGCCCCCCATCGAGAGTGGCCAGCATTTGATGAAAGCCATCGCCCCGTCTACCTAAAAGATTTTCTTTTGGAACTTTGCAGTCCTGAAAGTAGAGTTCTCCTGTATTGGAGGCTCGCCAGACCATTTTCCCGTGCATCGTCTTGGTGATAAAGCCTGGAGTTCCATTGGGGACCAGGATGCAGGAGAGTTCATTTCTCCCATCCTCTCTTTTCCCGGTAACGGCCTGAACGACACAGACCTTGCTGATCTCAGTGGTAGAATTGGTGATGAAGATCTTCGACCCATTGATCACCCAGTAGTCTCCTTCCAATACCGCTGTGGTTCGAGAAGCTCCGGCATCGGACCCTGCATTGGGCTCGGTCAGACCAAAAGAAGCCAAGGCCTTCCCTGCACAGAGGTCAGGAAGCCACTGCCTTTTCTGTTCCTCATTCCCGTAGTAGTAGATGGGAGAAATACCAAGGGAGTTTCCTGCGGCGAGAGTGGCCGCCTGTGAGCCATCGATCCGTGCAATCTCCTCTACGGCAATGATGTAGGAAAGATACCCCACATTGCTTCCCCCGTATTCTTCGGAAACAAAAGGACCAAAAAGACCCAGTTCCCCCATCCGTTTGGTCAGATGATAAGAGAACTCCTCTTTATCATCCAACTCCTGGGCGACAGGAGCAATCTCTTTTTCAGCAAAGTTTCTGACCATTTTACGTAGCATTTGATGTTCTTCAGTAAGATCAAAATCGAGTGCCATAAAAACCTCCCATAAAGGGCAAGGGAAAAAGGGTTCAAGAAGTATATTTACTTTGAACATGTTTTTTTACCCCTCACCCCTTCCCTCTCCCCGGAGGGAAGAGGATTGAGGTGAGGGGAGAATCCTCGAACCCTAAAACCCTTGAATCCTATTTAATTGGCCTGAAATACTTAATATCAAGAATACTTCCTTCTCGATCCTTTTTGTCTTTGAAGACAGCTTCTACCGGCATTCCAATATAGACATCTTTGAACTCCACCTCTCCGAGCCAGTGGACAAATCCACCCTCTGTTCCGTCTATCCGAATGACGGCAACGATTGAAGGGTTCTCTTTTCTTGTACCCTCATAGGTCTCATAGCATTGGGTGAAGGTGTGAACCTTCCCTTTTGTTCCTACTTCCAGATAGTGACCCTCCAACCTCTCAAAGCATCTCTCACAATAAATTCGAGGGGGGACATAGATGAGATTACACGAGTTGCATTTTGCTCCCAAAATCTTTCCATCGATCATTTCGCGAAAGAATTTTTCACCGGCTCTTCCTACCGTATAGATATAACTCATCGGGATTTGTCCTTCCCAATACGTGACATCCGTTACTTTTTGAAATCTCTCAATCAATGCCATAGTGTCACCTCCACTCTTTGAACACGCTAAGCGCTTAAGGCTATGCGCATAGCGTATTTATTCAATGGGTTTGAAATATTTGATGTCTGTAATCGCTCCGATTCTTTCTTCGGGGGGCTTCCACACCGCTTTCACTTTCATCCCCCTATAGATCTTCCAGGGGTCGACTTCGTTTAAAAGATGAAGGATTCCCATCCCTTTTGTAGCCCCGTCGATTTCTATCACGGCAGGAGTATAGGGACGGACTCCTCCTTTAATATCGAGTCGCGAGGCCTTCCAGTCCACGTAACTAATGACCCAGGTGTTAACGATCCCTGTATCCTGAACATAGACCCACTCTCCTGTTGGAACCCAGCAGAGTTCACAGAACATCCTTGGAGGGATAAGGATACGGTGGCATTTGTTGCATTTTTTCGCAATAATCCTTCCATTTTTTAATTCCGCTAAATAGCGGCCCAATGCTGGACCATTATCCCAAGCATATTTTAATTTCGGCGTCCATTTCACGGAAAGGACTTTCCCTTTTTGAATATCTTCGGCACTGAGCTTAGTTGCGGTTTTAGCGACCATTTTATCTGTAATTTCCATGTTCTCACCTCCTCCTTTAACTTCTCATCACAACCACAGTCCCTACCTGCATTAGATCACCCCAGGCCTGAGCCAATCCACAGGTGGGTTTTCCTGGAACCTGTCTCTTTCCAGCCTCCCCCCGGAGTTGTAAGAAGATTTCAATGATCTTCATTAATCCCGTTGCAGCAATCGGATTCCCAACTCCTAATGCTCCTCCGGAAGGACAGGTGGGAAGATTTCCGTCTCGATTGAAATATCCATCTTTTAACATTTCTACCGATTTTCCTCTTGGTGCCAAGAGGAGTCCTTCAATATGATGAAGTTCTTTATAGGTAAATGGATCGTAAGGCTCAGCGACATGGATTTCTTTTGAAGGTTCTTTGATACCAGCCATTTTGTACGCCATTCTCGCTGCCACCTCAACATAATCAGGATAGTATAGGTCTCGAGTGCACCAGTAAGCCGTATCCAGACACCAACCTACCCCATCAATCCAAATAGGTTTTTCTGTTACCCTTCGAGCTACATGTTCTGCTGCTAATACAATGGCTGCTGCCCCATCGCTTGTGGGACTGATATCCAGACGATTCACGGGCCAGGCCATAATCTCAGAGTTGAGGACATCCTCGACCGTAATTTCCCCTGGAAGCTGGGCAGAGGGATGGTCCATAGCGTTTTTCTTATTTTTTACCGCTACCAAAGCAATATCTTCCTTCTTGTATCCCCAGGTCGTCATAAAACGATTCATCTCGATGGCGAAAATCCAGATCAGAGTAGGGTAAAGGGGTTGTTCTGTCGTATGATCAAAGATAGTTAAAAATGCCCCTGCAGGATGAGGATAGGCACAGGACATCTTCTCTTCAGCCACGACTAAACAAGTATCAAACATTCCTGATGCCACATGAAACCATCCATGGATAGGAGAAAGAACACCCGTTCCCCCTCCTACATAATGTCTCATATAAGGCTTTCGATAGGCTCCCGAGCCATCCGAGAGATATTCCCCTTTCATATGGACTCCATCAAAAGCATCGGGAGCAGTTCCATTGACAACACAATCAATATCAGAGAGCTTCATCTCGCAAGACTCTAAAGCCATCTTGGCGGCTTCATAGGCTAATTCTTTTGGTGTTTCTTGGGCATTCCGATAAAATTTTGTCAGACCTGCACCGACGATAGCGACTCTTCTCATACCTTTTCACCTCCTTCTTAGTTACTTAGAATGACAACCGTACCTGTTGTGGTTGGAATTCCTCTCCAACTTTGAGCAAGCCCTGTGGTTACATTTTTAAGTTGATTCTTTCCTGCTTCACCTCTCAGTTGTCGAACGACCTCGAGAACCTTATGTCCTCCATTCAATTCGAAGAGATTTCCAACCCCAAGACAGCCTCCGGAGGGATTGACAGGAAATTCCCCATTGATTTCTGTCCCCCCCATCGCCGTGAAAGGACCTGCCTCACCTTTTTTGCAGATTCTCATGGCTTCAAGGTGTTGAAGTTCTTTATAGGAGAATTCATCGTTTATTTCTGCAAAATCGATCTCTTTTCGAGGATACCGAATGCCTGCCATCTTGTAGGCCATTTCTGCTGCGATTTGGGCATAAATGGCCTCACCCCAGTTTCGCGTTTCGAGACCAGGAGTATCAGAACACCATCCAATCCCTCTTATCCATATCGGTTTGTCCGTAAGGGCCTTGGCTGTTTCTTCTTCTGCAAGGACAGCGACCACAGCTCCGTCTGAATGAGGGGCAATATCCATTTGAGTCAATGGGTAAGAGACGATCTCCGAGTTAAGTACATAGTCTATATCAATAAGAACACCATGGCCCGCGTAAGGATTGGTTAAGGCATTCCTTTTATTTTTCACTACCACCTTAGCAATCTGTTCCCTTGTTGTTCCAGTTTCATACATGAATCTCGCCATCTCTAATCCTGCGACGGCATGGGGACTCTCTTTTAAAGGCCGATTGTAAATAGGATCCATCGCAAAAGTCACCATTTCTGATAAGGTCAGCATATTGGAGGCTTTACTTAATCCCTGGACCACCGAAATCGGACCTATACCAGAGAGGATCATCATATAGGCTGAGGCCAAGGAATGGATGAAATCTCCTGGAACTGTATAGATGGGTTTGAGCACAGCACCTAATTGATCCGGAGAATATTCATCCGCAATACTATAGCCCTCAAAAAAGTCTTCGGCTGTGCTGACAAACGAATCGACATCTTTAGGCTCAATGCCGGCATCCATATAGGCCTTCATGGCCGCTTCATAGGTAAGCTCACGATAGGAGACATCAGGAGTGGTCGCTCGAAAACCTGTAGTTCCTATTCCAACAATTGCAACACGTTTTGCCATATTTGAATTCCCTCCTTTCATGTTAACGATAGATGGTAAACATTAAACAATGAGCCATTAAACTATAATATCCTTCACCTCCTTTCTTTTTTAGTGGCCCCACCCAGAGAAGGGTTTTTGACCGGAAGGAATAGGCGAAGTCTAATCCCTTCTCCAATTGCCCTGTACTATATCATATTTCCCACTTAACGTAAACTGTAAAATTTAACGAAAAAAATTTGGGTTCCACCCTTATTTATTTTCTTGGTTTGATATTTTCTTTGACCCATTGGATGGCTTCTTCGATGGGGGTGCCTGGGGTGAAGATGGCTTTGACTCCGGCCTGTTTGAGGGCAGGGATATCTTCTTCCGGGATGATGCCTCCACCGAAGACGATAATATCTTCTGCTCCTTTTTCTTTGAGCAGTCGGATGACTTCCGGGAAGACGTAGTCGTGGGCTCCGGAGAGGATGGACAGTCCGATGGCATCGACATCCTCCTGGATGGCGGCGTTGACGATCTGTTCTGGGGTTTGGTGCAGGCCCGTGTAGATGACTTCGAAGCCAGCGTCCCGGAACCCTCTGGCGATGACTTTGGCTCCCCGGTCGTGTCCATCGAGTCCAGGTTTTCCGATGAGGATTCGGATTCTTCGTTCGGTGTTCATTCCTCTTCTCCGTGGCTCTTAGGGTTTAAGGAATTCATTTTCATCTCTTCAACCCTTGGTTCCTTAGAAGTATCCTGGGTCGGTGTATCTTCCGAAGACCTCTCTCCAGACGTCGCAGATCTCCTGGATGGTGGCGTATTCTCTGACAGCGTTGATGATGTAGGGCATGAGGTTTTCTCCGCTCAGGGAGGCCTTTCGGATTTCTTCGAGGCACTCTTTGACTTTTTGGTTGTTTCGGGATTGTTTGACTTCTCGAAGTCTTCGGAGTTGTCTTTCTTCGATTTCGGGTTTCATCCGCCAGATGGGGATGGGGGGATGGTCGGTGACGTATTTATTGACTCCTACGATGACCTTCTCTCCTGAGTCGACCTGTTTCTGGAATCGGTAGGCCGCCTCTGCGATCTCCATTTGGGGGTAGCCTTTTTCGATGGCCTTGATCATCCCACCCATCTCATCGATCTTTCGGATGTACTGCCAGGCCTTCTCTTCGATCTCGTTGGTGAGGGCTTCGACAAAGTAGGAGCCGGCGAGGGGGTCGATGGTATTAGCGACTCCGGTCTCTTCGGCGAGGATCTGTTGGGTTCGGAGGGCGATGGTGACGGCCTCTTCAGTGGGGATGGCGTAGGTTTCGTCGAGGGAGTTGGTGTGGAGGGACTGGGTTCCTCCCAGGACAGCGGCCAGGGCCTCGTAGGCTGTTCGGATGATGTTATTGTAGGGTTGTTGGGCGGTGAGGGAGCATCCTGCGGTCTGGGTATGGAAGCGGAGCATCCAGGATCTGGGGTTTTTGGCCATGAAGCGTTCTCTCATGATCTTTGCCCACATCCTTCTGGCGGCTCGAAACTTAGCGATCTCTTCGAAGAAGTCGATGTGGGAGTCGAAGAAGAAGGAGAGTCTTGGGGCGAACTCATCGACATCGAGGCCTCTCTCCATGGCGGCCTCCACATAGGCGATCCCATCGGCCAGGGTGAAGGCCAGTTCCTGGACGGCCGTGGCTCCAGCCTCCCGGATGTGGTAGCCGCTGATACTGATCGTATTCCAGCGAGGGACCTCTCGGGTGCAGTATTCGATCGTATCGACGATGATTCGCAGCGAAGGTCTGGGAGGGAGCATGAAGGTCTTCTGGGCGATAAACTCTTTGAGCATGTCGTTTTGGATGGTCCCTCCGATCTCCTTTTTACTTACCCCTTGTTTTTCGGCCACCACGATGTACATCGCGAGAAGGATGGAGGCTGGGGGGTTGATGGTCATGGAGGTGGTGACTCGGTCCAGAGGGATTCCTTCGAAGAGGATCTCCATATCTTTTAGGGTATCGACGGCGACTCCGCACTTTCCGACCTCCCCGCGGGCCATAGGGGAGTCACTGTCGTAGCCCATAAGGGTAGGGTAGTGGAAGGCGATGGAGAGGCCTGTCTCTCCGTGATCGAGGAGGTAGTGGAAGCGTTTGTTAGTCTCCTC
>CAZMWF010000096.1:0-20370 GCA_964570075.1 uncultured Syntrophaceae bacterium
CGAAGGGCTCAACTCGAAAGACCCTTGAAAAAGATGGAACTCCTACGGACCCAACGAGGAGTACCCGTAGCCTCCGAGGAGGCCGAAAAGCCATTCATGAATAGCGAAGGGATGGAGGAGTAAAAAGAAGGTGAATCAAGAAACCTTCATTCTTGACTTCAAGATGTTATTCAATTATTATGAAAATTATTAAATTTTCTTTTTCCGGGGGTAGCATGATTTCGGTGGGTTGGGGGCAACATCATGGATCCTTCTTTAGTAAGTAATGAAGAGAGAGAAGCTATTTATAAGATTCTTCAGAGAGTCCTCGAAAAATGGCGTGAGCAATTGGGGACTAAAGAAGGAGAGTTAGAGAAGACTCTGGTTCTTTCACCCAGAGTCTCCCCTCAAGAGAAAGAGACCCCTTCTTCCGTTAAAGAAGTTTTTAAAGAGAAGAGGATTGAAGAAGAGATTCTTCCCGAGACGGTGATCATCGCTCCAACGGAGAAAAAAGAACGAATATCTATAAAATATGAAATGCCAAAATTGGAGGAGAAGGAGCTGAAACCTTCAGTGGAAGAACCTCCTCAAAGTGAGGAATTTCTGGAGGAAACCGTCATCCTGAAGCCTAAAAGGATTCGGGAACCCAAGGGGCATGAATAGTCATCTTCTTAATTTAAAAGAAGAGATTCTAAGAATTTATCAATCCAATCCTAAAAGGGCTGAAAGATTGGTGGAGGATTATCTTGATGAGACATTAAAAGATTACCCTCTTTCTGAGAAGATCTCCCTCCTCGAAGATCTCCTTCGTCAATTTGAGCTTCCTCCATCCCAGGAAGTTCGTAAAGAGATTCCTTTTGACTCTAAAGAGTTTTCACGTCTCTTCTCTCTGATCTTCGGAGAGAGACTTGCTGAAATTGACTTCTCCTCTCCACAACTCTTAGAAAAATTAGCCCAATCCCTCAATACGATATTTGATTCCCTCAATGAAATCATCCAGGTCATCAACCAAGCCCTTTTGGGGAAAAAGCCCGAGCTTGAAACCATTCGTCACATCATTGGTTCTCAATTGGAAGGAGACGAAGGGAGAGATTCCCTCCAAAACTATCTCTCTCGAATTAAAGAGGCCTTTCTTCTCGCCCACAAGGCTTTTCAAGAGGCAGCTCATATAAAAATGCTCGAGATTTTAAAAGAGTTACATCCAGATACTTTTGAATCAGAAGGGACGAAGGGATTAAGATTTGGTCCTTTTCGAAAAGCCGAACTTTTTGAAAGATATAGAGAAAAATTTCAATCTTTAAAGAAATGGTTTGATTCAGGGCGATTTGACGAGGAGTTATTAAGGGAGTTTGAGAAAATTTGTCAAAAACGATATCCTCTTGTTAGGAGGTGAACAATGAAAAAATATCCTATCCAATGGCCTCTTCTTATTCTTTCTATGTTCCTATTATCCACCTGTGCTGGGCCCCCGGTGGTCATTCCTCCAAGTTGGGATTATGAGCCTAAAGCCATTCATATCCATCTAAAAAGCGATCCTCAACTTAACCTTTACCAGGGCAAATCCCATACCATTGTTCTCTGTCTCTACCTTTTGACTGATCCCAATGAGATCAATCAACTGGTGGATGAGAAGGGGGGTTTAGAAAGACTCTGTGAATGTAGTAAGTTTCATCCTAGTGTCACCGCTGCGAAACGATTTATCATCCATCCTAACAAAGAATATAGGGAAACCATCGATCGTGCAGCGGGAGCAAAGTATGTGGCCGTGGTGGCAGGATATTTCAATCTTAAAAAGGAAAATATGTATCGCCTCTATACGATTCCAGTGATAGAGGAGAAAAAGAAGAACACGATCTATCAAAAACCAGCTCCCCTTCAAATCAATCTCTTTTTGGGAGCCCAACAAATAGAAGACTTAAAGGGGAAGTAACACGTATGGACATCGAACGACCACTTTACTGGCATCAAGGTCTTTTCCTTCAACCTCAACATTTTCAGCTCTTGGAACTCTCATTTCGATCCCTCCTCTCTCCATTCTCTCAATTTCTTGAACCCTATTTTTGGGGAATGGCCGAACTTGAAATTCAAAAATCGGCCCTGGGAATGAAATCCTTTCGGATCTTAAAGGGAACTTTTCTTTTTCCGGATGGAACCTTTGCCGTCTTTCCAGGGAATCTGATTATTGAGGCTCGCCCTTTTGATGATGCCTGGGTAGAGGGAGGGAAACCCTTCACCATCTACGTTGGCCTTCGAAAGTGGAATCCTTCGGGAGAGAATGTTACCGTGGTGGAAAAACTGGAAAATCTCTCAGCGATTACTACTCGTTTTGTGACCACCCCAAATCCCGAAGAAGTCAAGGACCTCCATTCTGGAGGACCTGTCGGACGAGTCAAAAAACTTTATTACCTCCTTAAAATCTTCTTTGAGACAGAGCGAGAAGAATTGGGAGAGTATGCCCTGATTCCCATAGCTCAATTGGAGAGAGTGGGGGAGGAGATTAGAGTTTCTCAGCGATTTATTCCTCCGTGTTTAACGATTTCAAGCTCTGAGGCTTTATTTCATATTATCCGAGAAATCAGAGATCAGGTGGCCTCGCGGGCCCATCAATTAGAAGAGTATAAAAGCCAGCGAGGAATTCAGACTGCCGAGTTTGGTTCCCGAGATATGGCCTATCTGCTGGCCTTGAGATCTCTCAATCGGTATGTCCCTCTTTTCTTCCACCTGACGGAAGTGACCCAAGTCCATCCTTGGGCTGTCTATGGATTATTGAGGCAGATGATTGGAGAACTCTCCTCCTTTTCAGAAAGGGTAAATGTGATGGCTGAACTTCAGGATGGAACTCGTCTCCTTCCCAACTATGATCATTTGAATCTTTGGGACTGTTTCTCCACGGCCCAATCCTTAATTACCCAGCTCTTGGATGAAATTACAGCCGGTCCGGAATATGTGATCCGTTTGGTCTATGATGGCACCTATTTTGCTGCCACCCTTAAGCCGTCTATTTTTGAGGGTCGAAACCGATTCTATCTGGTTTTTAAAACGGAGGAAGATCCTAAAATCGTGGTGAAATCGATAGAGAGCATGGCCAAGCTAAGTTCAAGAGAGCATCTCCCCATCCTAATCGCCCGTGCCCTTCCTGGAGTGCCCTTAGAACATCTGTCTATTCCACCTCAGGAGCTGCCCCGGAGGGCTCGCTCCATCTATTTTTTAATTAACCATCACACCGATCAATGGAATCTCGTTCAGAAAAATAATAATATTGCTCTCTATTGGGATAATGCTCCAGAGGATTTAGAAGTCGAATTAATGGTGGTGGGTAGATGAGAAGGGGGATGAGGTTGAAAGATTCGAAATTCGAATCTCGAATTTCGCGTTTTGAATTTCATTGGTAGAGAGGTTTAACATGCATCTGACTGACGCATTTATGGAATTGGTGGCTTATGTCGTCTATTTTGTTAAGACCGTAGAAACCAAACAGCCTCCCTATGAACAGGTGAAAGCCGATATCCTTCGGCTCCTTAGCCAGAGCGAGGATGTGGTCAAAAGGGGTCTTTTCTCCCAGGAGGATTATGACCTGGCCCGCTTCATGATCTGTGCTTGGGTCGATGAGGCTATTCTTAATTCGTCATGGAGAGAGAAAAGCCAGTGGCAAAGAGAACAACTCCAACGTCTTTATTACCATACCCTGGATGCAGGGGAAGAGGCATTCGAGCGTCTGAATGCCCTGGGTCCTCATCAAAGAGAGGTTCGAGAGGTCTACTATCTCTGCCTTGCTTTAGGATTTATGGGCCGCTATCACCATAAAGGAGATGAATACCTTCTCGAACAGGTAAAGACCTCCAATCTTAAACTTCTCATGGGAAGTTCCATTGGACTTCCCTCTCTGGAAAAGGTGGAACTTTTTCCTGAAGCCTTTCCAGTCGAAACGGAAGCCATCCGACCTCAGAAGCAGAGGTTTCGATTTTCACCCTTTATGATCGCCTGTCTCATTGGACCCGTGATTCTCTTTGGCATACTTTTCTTTATCTACCGATTCGCCCTCAGTGGAATCGGAGAAAATCTCTTAAAGGTGGTGCCATAGATGAAAACCGTCTTTTTAAAATATCTCAAATATGCCCTGATCGGGGTAGCGATCCTTTTTATTATCGTGTTGGCGTTTGGATTAGCCCTTCTTCTCAACTGGCCTTTATGGATGGGAATCTTCATTCTCCTTCTCTTCATGGTGATCGGGATTGGTGTGTTCATGGTGAGAAGAATATTTCTCAAACGAAGGGAAGAGAAGTTTGTCCAACAGGTCATCGAGCAGGATGAATCTAATTTAAAAACCCTCACTGGGAAGGAGAGGGACGAACTCAAAGAACTTCAGAATCGATGGAAAGAGGCAGTGGAGACTTTAAGAAAATCCCATCTGAGAAAATATGGGAATCCCCTTTATGTCCTTCCTTGGTATCTTGTCTTGGGGGAGAGCGGGTCAGGCAAGACCACAGCCATCCAGAGCGCCCGTCTCTCGTCCCCCTTCGCCGAGGTGACCCGAACCTCTGGCCTTTCCGGAACCAAAAATTGTGATTGGTGGTTCTTTGAGCAGGCCATCATCTTAGATACAGCAGGAAGATATGCCATTCCGATTGAGGAAGGTCGAGACAAAGAGGAATGGCAGAGGTTTTTATCCCTTCTCATCCGATATCGAAGGAAGGAGCCTATTAATGGTCTCATTGTGACCATCGCCGCCGACAAACTTCTTCAGGGTTCTCAGGAGGCCTTGGAAGAAGAGGGGCGTCAGATTCGTCGCCGAATTGATGAACTGATGCGAGCCTTGGGGACAAAATTTCCAGTCTACGTATTGGTCACTAAATGTGACCTTATTCAGGGAATGACTCAATTCTGTAACCAACTTCCAGAGAAGACTCTGGATCAACCCATGGGATATATCAATCAAGACCTCTCAACCAACGTAGCTGAATTTCAGGAACGCGCCTTCCAAGCGATTGGTGAACGGCTTAGGAATCTTCGACTCCTGATGATTCATCGCCCAGGGGAAAGGGGAATAGATCCTGGACTCCTCCTCTTTCCGGAAGAATTCGAAAATCTGAAGAAAGGGCTTCAGGCCTTTATGAGTGGGGCCTTCCAAGAGAATCCCTATCAAGAAACCCCCCTCCTCAGAGGTCTCTTCTTTAGCAGTGGTCGCCAAGAAGGGAGTCCCTATTCTCATTTTCTCCAGGCTCTTGGGTTGATTGGGGAAAGAGAGGTTCTTCCCGGGACGAACAAAGGACTTTTTCTGCATGATCTCTTCGCAAAAGTCCTTCCAAAAGACAGAGGACTTTTTGCTCCAACCAAAAGGGCCATTCAATGGCAGATGCTTACAAGGAATCTTGGGTTGACGGCATGGGTGATCTTGCTCATTGCGCTCTGTGGACTTCTCAGTTTCTCCTTTGTCAAGAATTTAAAGGTCATCCGGGATGCAAGGGAAGAACTGTCCAAACCTTTAACTTTAAAAGGAGAGGTGATGGCCGATCTCCTGACCATGGATCGATTCTGCCAATCCATCCTAAAAGTGGAGAGAGAAAATCGGGGGTGGATCGTTCCTCGATTCGGGTTGAATGAAAGTAAGAAGGTGGAACTCGGTCTGAAAGAGAAATACTGTTCTCAATTCCAAAAAGTCTTTCTCTCCTCTTTCGATAAGAGGATGGGAGAAAAGTTAGCCACTCTTACCCTGGCCACACCTGATGAGGTGATTGTCCAATATGTGACCCATCTGGTTAGACGAATCAATCTCCTTAAGGCCCGGATCGAAGGCCAATCCTTTTCAGCCCTCCAGTCGAAACCTCAACCCTCTTATGAACCCACTCTCGAGACCGACGATTTGAAGAAGGCGTCCAAAGTAAAGGAAAAGTTTGGGGAGCTTTATCTCTACTATTTAGTCTGGCGTTATGATCCAGGGGAGATGAATAAAGAATTGACCACCCTCCAAGCATGGTTAAAGGAGCTTATAAGTAGCAAGAGAGGAAATCTTCGGTGGTTGGTCCTCTGGGCAGATAAACAGGGGATCCTTTCTCGAATCACCGTTCAGGATTTTTGGGGAGGAAGTCTTCCGTTGGGGGAGGAAAAGATCGTTTCAGGCTCATTTACCCGAAAAGGAAAAGAAGCTATCGATTCCTTTATCAAAGAGTTGGAATCCGCTATCAGAGATCAAAATCTCTTAGCCCAGCAAAAAAGCGATTTTGAGAAATGGTATCCCACCGTAGCCTTTGAAAATTGGCAAACCTTTTTGACATTCTTTCCAAAAGGAGCAGAAAGCCTCAAAGGCTTCAAAGAATGGCAACCCGTGGCCTCTAAAATGCCCACAGATCAAGGTCCTTATTTCGCCTTATTGAATCGAGTGGCTGTAGAGCTCGAGCCTCTGGCTCAGTCGGAAACTCTACCCCCATGGTTAAGACAGGTTTATCATTTCCAGATGGTCAAAACCCTCAGTAAGACAGTGAAAGAGGGAGGGCTTCTGGACAAGGCGGCCGAAGAAGCAAAAAAATGGATTACCCAGTTAGAGAAGATCGTTGGAAAAGAAGGGGGCCAGATAGAGGCTCAATCGCAGGCTGCCAAGGCTTATCAAGAATATCTCAAGGGGTTAACAGAACTCTCTCAAACGACCCATTCGAGGACTCAGGCATTCCAATTGGCTTCCCAAATCTTTAGTGAAGATCCAGCGACCAGTAAATCCCCTTTGATGATGGCAGCAGGAGCTTATCATCGAATGAAAAGCATCATGGCAAAAGGAAGGCCTGGAGAAGAGGTTTTCTGGAGACTTTTGGCCGGACCCCTCGATTTCCTTTGGTCTTTCATCCGGAAAGAAACAGCCAACTATCTGCAGACCCAATGGGAGGAGAAGGTTCTGGCTGAAGTCCAGGGAATGCCTCCTCAGCAAGCGGTTCAACTCCTTTTAGGGCCCGAGGGCCATGTCTGGAAATTTATAAAAGGGCCTGCCGCTCCTTTTCTTGCCAAAACCCCTAAAGGGTATGTGGCAAAGGAGATTCTTGGGGGAACGATCCCCTTCGATGCCTCTTTCGTTAATTTTCTTACTCGAGGAGCACCTGCCCCAACTTTAACCAAACAGAATTATACGGTGGTGATTAGAGGATTGCCCACCGCTGCCAATCCAGAGGCGAAAGTTCAACCCCATAGCACCAAATTAGAACTTCAGTGTGGAGGAGGGACTCAGACGATTATTAATTATAACTACCCAGTGAGCAAGACCTTTCAATGGTCCATGGAGAGCTGTGGAGATGTCCTTTTCCAGATTGAAGTGGGTCAGCTTGTCCTGACCAAAAAATATCTTGGAAACCAGGCTTTTCCTGAATTTCTTCAGGAATTTAAAGAAGGCCAAAGAGTATTTCTTCCTTCAGAATTTCCAAACGAGAGGGTGGCTTTGGAAAGTATGGGGATTAAACAGATTAAAGTGAATTATCAATTTGGGGGAGACTACCGAATTCTCGTAGGGCAGATTAAACCCATTCCGGGGCAGGCTCCTCCAAAGATCGTCAAGAGTTGGGAGGAATGAAGGCTGCTTCATTATGGCAATGGTCTATCTCGGGAAAACACCCTGTCGCTCCAGATTTCTTCAAATTAGGGGACGATCTCCCTTTGTTTAAACTCTTTTCGGATTGGGTTGAGAAGGGTTATCAAATGTTCCTGAAAGAAGAGAGCTCTCCACGGGCTCTTCATTCCTGGAGGTTTTGGGCAAGAGGCTCTCAGAAAGAGTATCTCGTGTGTGGAGTGGTAAGAGATAGTAGTGATCGAGTGGGTCGCCCCTTTCCTCTTCTGATTTTGGGCACAGGTCTTCTTCCTGGATGGGAAGAGCATTGGGAACTCCTCCCTTTAGCCTGTGAGAAGGTGTGGAATCAAATTGAATATCTTTCTGCTTTTGCAGGGAGTGATCTTAAAAAAATGAGAGAGGAACTGAGCTTCCTTAGGCCTCCTCACCCCGAATGGGAAGAGTGGGATAGAAAAGGGAGGGAGCTTATAGATCATTGGAGGAATTCCAATCCGATCGATTTATCTATAAAGGGAGTGAAAGAAGTCGTTTCAAGGGCTTCGGATCAGAATAAAATCTTTCTCCGTCTGGTGACCGATTCTTCCATAGACCAGTGGTCTCAAGTAGGGTTCTATCATTTTCTCATAAAGAAAGAAACAAATTGGATTCCAAATGCTCTCTTTATGGGAGGGGGCGGAGAGAATCTGTTTATCGGTCTTTTTAAAAAACCTCTTCAGGTGGCTGATTTTGTTCAACTGTGGACCATTTCAGCTCAGGAGACATTTTTTATGAAGAGTTGAAGAGAGGGTAGATAAAAAATGGAGCTTATCTCCTTAGGCAAACAACCCATCAGCTCAGAACAACCAGCAGGGGCAGACATTCGCTATGATCCTCTTTTTGAAGAACTTCAGACCGAGGTAGGAAAACTCTCCTCACCTCTGGGGGCAGGCTCGATGGACTGGGCAAAGGTCGTTCATCTGGCTTCTAAGATCTTAGGAGAGAAATCGAAAGATCTTTTGGTGGCAAGTTATCTTGCTGTGGGACTCATCTATACTCAAAAGATTGAAGGATTTTCTCTGGGATTAAAAATCTATCTCGATCTGATTGAGACTTTCTGGGATAACCTTTTTCCACCAAAAAGTCGAATGAGGGCCAGAGGAAGTGCTATAGAATGGTGGATAGAGAAGACAGAAACGGCCCTTATTCCTTATGAAGGAGTCACCCTTACTGAAGAGCAGGTGAACCAGATCAAAGAGAATTTAGAAAAGATCGAGGAGTTTATCAGAGAGCATTTTGAAGAACCTCCGGCATTTGGTCCCCTCTGGGAGAGAGTAGAGTCTTTTCAAACCCAGGCACCCCCTCAGGTCGCTGAGGAAAAACCTCCAGAAACCCCTCCTCCTTCTGAAAAGCCAACTCCCTCTGTGTCGAAACCTCCAGAAGTTACCGAAGTCATTGCCTCTTCTCAGGATGCCCAGAGAGTCCTCAACCAGCTCCTTCAGAAAATTCGAAATATAGCCACTTTTCTTTGGCAAGAGAATCTCTCGAATCCCCAGGCTTATAGATTAATGAGGATTGCCCTTTGGTCTCCTATCGAGTCCCTTCCCCCTTCAGAGGATGGAAAGACGAAAATTCCTGCCCCTCCAGATCAGATTAGAAATATTCTCAATGACCTCAAAGAGAAAGGGGATTATGAAAACCTTCTAAAAGCGGCTGAATCGAGACTCCCCCAGTTTATCTTTTGGATGGATCTTAACCGATTTGTCTCCGAATCGTTCACTCATTTAGGGGAAAACTATCAGAGGGCAAAGGAGGCCGTTCACCAGGAGACCGCTAATTTTGTACAGCGTCTTTCTGGAATAGAAAATCTCACTTTTATCAATGGCACGCCTTTTGCAGATTCATTCACCAAACAATGGCTAAAAGAGATCAGTCTTAGAGGAACTCCTCAGGCTTTCGAATCTCTCTCCACGGACTCGGTACAAAAAGAAGAGGATCCCATGGAGAAAGAGTTAGAGGAGGCAAATCAGTTAGTAAAAAAAGGTAGATTAATCGAGGCGGTGGACCGATTACAGCAAAAGCTGAACACCAGCTCCTCTCAACGGGAAAAGCTCCTCTGGAGGTTAGCCCTATCCCAGATTCTTCTTCAATCAAAACAATCGAAGCTCCTCATGCCCAATCTCGAAGAGATCCTTAGGGAAATTGAATATTATCGATTGGAAGAATATGATCCCCCATTAGCCCTGAGAGGATTAAAATTGGTTTGGCTTGGAATGGGATTACAGTCGGATCAGGCCTCGAAGGGAAGGGCGATGGAGGCTCTCCATCGTATTGCAAAACTCGATTTGGCTGAGGCCATCCGGCTCGGAAAAACTTAAAGCCTTAAACATTAAAAGAAAGGAGGGAACTTATGCCAAGAGAAGCATCGGTAGCACCAAGGGAAAGGGTAAATATTGTTTATCGTCCAGCCACAGGGGATGCTAAGGAAGAGGTGGAACTTCCCCTCAAACTATTGGTCCTGAGCGACTTCACCGGTCGTCCAGATGATCGTCCTCTTGAGAAAAGGGAGACGATCAATATTGATAAGGACAATTTTAATGAGGTGCTCAAGGCCCAGGGGATTTCCCTTAATCTTACCGTCCCCAATAAGCTTTCGGGAAGACCTGATGAAGAGATGAATGTAAAGCTCAAGATTGAATCCATGAAAGATTTTGAGCCCGAATCCATCGTGAATCAGGTACCTGAGTTGAAGCGTCTTCTGGAATTGAGAGAGGCGTTGAAGGCCCTCAAAGGTCCCCTTACCAATATTCCTGAATTTCGAAAGAAAATTCAGGAATTGGTTAAGGATGAAAGCGCTCGAAAACAACTCCTAAAAGAGTTAGGAATTGAGGAATAAGGAGGAAGACCTATGGCAGAAGAAAAAGAGATGGCAATGGCGAAAGAAGAGGAGGTCCTTGAAAGACCTTCTTTGATTGATGAGATCATTCAAGCGACCAAACTCAAACCCACCGATGAAGCCTACACCCTCACTCGTCGAGGAGTGGAGGCCTTTATTTCCCAGCTTCTTGAACCCGGGAAAGAGGCCCTCAAGGTTTCCAAAGCCGCCCTGGATGAGATGATCGCGGAGATTGATAAAAAGATGGGTCTCCAGATGGATGCCATTCTTCACCATCCCGATTTCCAGAAGTTAGAATCGACTTGGCGAGGGCTCAAATTTCTCGTCGATCGGACCGATTTTAGAGAGAATATCCGGATTGAGATCCTTAATGTCAGCAAAGAGCAGCTCCTTGAGGATTTCGAAGACTCTCCAGAGGTGGTGAAGTCCGGACTCTATAAGATTGTCTATACCGCCGAATACGGGCAATTCGGTGGGAAACCCTTTGCTGCGATGATCGGAAACTATGAGTTTGGAGCCGGGCCTCAGGATATGAAACTCCTTCAATATGTAGCCAGTGTGGCAGCAATGGCCCATGCCCCCTTCATCACCGCAGCGAGTCCCACATTTTTCGGGATTGTCGATTTTAATACCCTTCCTCATTTAAAAGATTTAAAGTCTATCTTTGAGGGTCCCCAATATACTAAATGGCAGGCCTTCAGGGAAACCGAAGATGCACGCTATGTGGGTTTAACTCTACCGCGTTTTCTCCTTCGTCTCCCTTATGGCCCCGAAACCCAACCCGTAAAGGCTTTCAATTACCAAGAGGATGTCTCGGCAAGTCATGAGCATTATCTCTGGGGGAATTGTGCCTTTGCCTTTGCGACGAGGTTAACGGATAGTTTTGCCAAGTATCGGTGGTGTGCTAACATTATAGGTCCAGCTGGAGGAGGAGCGGTCGAAGACCTTCCCCTTCATCAATACGAGGCGATGGGAGCCATTCAGACCAAAATTCCTACGGAGGTATTAATCTCTGAGAGGAGGGAATTCGAATTGGCAGAGGAAGGATTTATCGCCTTGACCATGCGAAAAGGGAGTGACAACGCTGCCTTCTTCTCTGCCAATTCGGCTCAAAAACCCAAATATTTCGGAACCAGCAAGGCAGGGAAAGAGGCCGAGTTGAATTACAAACTGGGACTCCAGCTTCCCTATCTCTTCGTCATTAGCCGTTTAGCCCATTATCTTAAAGTCATCCAAAGAGAAAACATTGGAACTTGGAAAGAACGGGCAGATCTGGAAAGGGAGCTCAATGAGTGGATTCGTCAGTATGTGGCAGACCAGGAGAATCCATCCCCCACCGTGAGAAGTCGAAGACCCTTACGGCAGGCACAGGTCACCGTCGAGGATGTAGAAGGAGAGCCTGGCTGGTATCGCGTAGGATTGAAGGTGAGGCCCCATTTCAAATATATGGGAGCGTTCTTTACCCTTTCCTTAGTGGGCAAATTGGACAAGAAATAAATCTCAATAAAGAAAGGAGGAAAATGTTATGCCGATGCCGTTTCATATGTCACTCACAGGAAAAACTCAAGGACAAATTGCCCAAGGATGTTGTACGATGGAGGGACGGGAAGATACCATCCTTTGTCAAGCCATGGAACATGAGGTGTATATTCCTCGAGATCCACAGACCGGGCTTCCTACCGGCAAGAGGGTGCATAATCCATTGACCGTCACCAAGGTGTTTGACAAATCGAGTCCAAAACTCTATCAAGCTCTCGTGACAGGAGAGAGGCTGTCGGATGTGACATTAAAATATTACCGAATCAATCCTTCTGGAAATGAGGAGCATTATTTCACGATCAAATTGGAGGATGCCATCATCGTTTCGATCAAACCCTGGATTCCCAATGCCTTGGATCGGACCAAAGAGAGTTATACTCATATGGAAGATGTTTCTTTTACTTATTCTAAGATCATCTGGACATGGGAGATCGATGGGGTCCAAGCTGATGATTCTTGGCAGAGACCCAAGTAATAACACCCCATAAGTGGATGGAGGAAAGGGGGGAGATCGGGTTATGTCCATGAATGTTCATGTGTGGATCAAAGGGGAAAGCTCAGGGGAGATCAGGGGAGACAGTACGGTCTCCAGTATGGGTCGAGAAGGATCGATCGAGGCATTTGAATTAGAGTTCGGAGTTCGGACCTCGCAAGATCCTTTTCGAGGATCGGCAGGAGAGCGAACCTATAGTCCTGTCACTATAAAAAAGAGGATTGACCGAGCTTCTCCCGATCTTCACAAGATGCTTTGCAACAATGAGCCTATCGAGGTCACCTTTAAATTTTATAGACCCAATCCAGTGGGAGATGGAACCACAGAACAATTCTATACCATTGAGCTCAAGCAAGCCCGAATCTCCTCTATAAAAACCATTTCCCCTAACTCCATAGATGATCGTACGGCAAGTCTTCCAGCCCTGGAAGAGGTTTCCTTTGTTTTTGGAGAGATCTCTTGGAGATATTCCAGTGGGGATGTGAATACCGAGCATCAAGACCAATGGAGAGTTCCATAAGGTGATCCATTTCCGTGAGAGAAGAGAGATTACTTGAAAGACTTCAAACCTGGGAGAAAGAACCTACACGGCGAGGGAAGGAGGATCCCAGAAGGATGGTAGACTCCATCCTTCGCCATCTCAAACGAATCCTCAATACGAAACAAGGAAATGCCCCGATTGCTGAGGATTATGGGGTTCCTGACTTTTCAGAGTTTATGAGTGCCCTCCCCCGCTCTGTGGGAGAGCTTGAGCGAAGTATCCGATTAGCCATCCAAAAATATGAGCCTCGGCTTACAGGGGTTCGGGTAAGTTTCATCCCCCAGGAGGAGGATCGTCTCTCTTTGCGTTTTCAGATTGTCGCTCGCTTAGCCGCAGAATCAAAAAATCCAGTCTATATTGAGACGGTGGTTGATTCTGACGGAAAAATAGAGATCAAAGGTTAGGGGAAAAAACCTCAAAGCGATGTTTAATCGTTATTATCAAGAAGAATTGGCTTATCTTAAAGAATTAGGAGTAGAGTTTTCAAAGGCCCATCCAGCTCTGGCCCCCATGCTCATTGGTCCAACGGCGGATCCGGATGTGGAACGCCTTCTTGAAGGGGTTGCCTTTCTCACCGCCCTTCTCAGGCAGAAACTGGATGATGAATATCCTGAACTCATTAATGAACTGATGCAACTCATCTGGCCCCACTATTTAAGGCCGATTCCCTCGACGACCATTGTTGCCTTCACTCCTAAACCCACCTTGAAACTGTCTCAGACCCTTTCGGCGGGAATTCAGATTGCCTCTATTCCTGTGGAGGGGACCTCCTGTCTTTTTAGCACCTCTTATGGGATGGAGATCCATCCTTTGACTCTTTTAGAGGCCGCCTTTTTTCAGCCTCCTGGACGTCCTCCCGGAATTAAACTCCTTCTCGAACTGGATGGATTAAAGCTCTCGGATTGGCAACCTCGGACCCTTCGTTTTTTCATTTCCGGAGACTACCCCACCGCTTCGGATCTTTATCTCCTTCTTCGACAACATCTCAAACAAATTATCTTCTCTCCTTTAGAAAAAGGGAAACCCACTCCTCTCTCTCCCGATTACCTGAGGCCTGTGGGTTTTTCCGATCAGGAAGTTCTTCTTCCTTATCCTTCCCCCTCTTTCCCGGGATACCGAATTCTTCAAGAATACTTCATCTCTCCCGAGAAATTCCTTTTTTTCGATCTTACGGGTTGGGATCGATGGCAAGAACGAGGAGAGGGCGTAAGATTTGAAATTACTTTCGAGTTGAAAGATCTTCCTTTTCCCCCTCCAAGAATCAAGAAGGATCATTTTACCCTTTTTGCCACTCCAGCCATCAATCTTTTTCCTCATGAGGCGGACCCCATTTTTCTGGATCATCGAAAGACTCACTATCTCATTCGACCTTCTGGATCGAATGCAAAACACTACCAAATCTATTCCGTGGACGAAGTTAAAGGATTCGTTCAAGGCACAGCAAAAGAAAGGCAATATGTGCCATTTGAACTTTTTAATCCCGATCCTCAATCAAACCCTTCTTTTCATGTAAGCTTACGGCCTTCTCCCATTCAAGCGGGGTATGATGTCTATCTTTCTGTAGCCTATCCTCCTGGTTCGGGACCTCCTGTTCCGGAGACCCTCTCCCTCCGTCTAACCTGTACAAATGGTGCTTTACCTGAGACCCTTCGCGTTGGAGACCTTTCTCAACCTACCAGTAGTTCACCGGAATATGCGGAATTTAAAAACATTACCCCTTTCACGATGACCCATTTCCCCCCATTGGGAACCAATCTGATGTGGCGACTTCTCTCTCATCTTTCCCTTAACTATCTTTCTCTGGCTAAGGCGGAGAATTTGAAAGCCCTTTTAGGAATTTACCTTTTTCCAGAGACTCGTGATCGTACGGCCCTTCTGGCAAACCAAAAAAGGATTGGAGGGATCGAAAAGATTGAGGTTAAGCCTTCCGATCGTTTGGTCTCCGGGATGATGATGAGAGGTCAAGAAATCCGACTCCATTTAAGACAGGATCAATTTGCAAGCCGGGGAGATATGTTTCTCTTTGGCTGTGTTTTGGATCATTTCCTGGGGGGGTATGCCTCCCTTAATACCTATACCCAACTGATCGTCCAGGAAGTCCAGAAGGGAGATCTTTATCAATGGCCAGCGAGGTTAGGGGATCATCCTTTAATTTAAAAGTGGATCTTCTTCAAAATGGCCATCAATTCTCTTTTTTTCAGGTGATGCGTCTTCTAAGGCTCTTTTGTCAAGAAATAAAGGGGGTGGAAGAGGAAAGTTTGGAGGAGAAGAATGTAAGGATTAGACCGGATCTTTCCCTTTCTTTTCCTCCTTCCGATGTGGTTCAAATAGAGGAACTCTCCACCGACCCACCCAGATTTTTGGTCACAGCCACCATGCTTGGCCTTTATGGCGCCTCCTCTCCACTTCCGACCTTCTATACAGAAGATTTGATGGAGGAGGCCTCTGAAGATATGTCGGTGTCAAGAGATTTCATTGACATCATCAACCATCGACTCTACCTTCTTCTCTTCCGTTGCTGGTTGAAATATCGTGAGTTTCTCCAGATCGTCGAAAGAAATGACCCTAAGGATTTAGAGAGGCTTTTCTGTCTTCTGGGACTTGGGGAGGAGGAGTTAAGGGAGAATCTTACAGAGGCCTACCGCCTCCTTCGTTATATTGGATTGTTTACCCAATTTCCTCGTTCCTCATTGGGACTCAAAACTCTCCTTCAGGATGCTTTGGGAGGAGTTCCTGTGAGAGTGATCCCTTGTGTCAGAAGAATGGCTACGATTCCACCCGATCAGAGATGTTCTTTAGGGGAATCGGGAAATCTCCTCGGAGAAAATAGTTGGATTGGGGAAGAGATGGAAGATCGAATGGGGAAGTTTTTGCTTGAAATTGGACCTCTCGACGGGGAAGATTTCCATGACTTATTACCAGGAAATTCTAATCATCGATGGATCTCTTTCTTAACGAAATTTTATCTGAATGAACCTTTGGAATATGAATTAATCCTGATCATAAAAGCTAAAGAAGCAAAAACGGTCTGTTTGGGAAGTTTCCTTTGGTCGAGGTTAGGATGGGATACATGGGTCTTTTCGAAAGAATGGATCGGAGAAGAGAGGATTATCCTTCCACCGGAAAAAATATAAAGAGAAATATGGAAAGTTGGAGAAAAACCATGGGTTATAAGGCAAGGCTTGTTTCCCAAACAAGCCCGAATTTTAACAAAGGAGAAGCCTGAGATGATTACTGTGGATATTAAAACCTTGTTGGGTCGTCTTAATCCCTACTGCACTCGAGCTCTTGAAGGAGCAGCGGGCCTTTGTGTTTCGCGAACCCATTATGAGGTCACCGTGGAACATCTTCTCCATAAACTTCTGGAAGATCCTCAATCGGATCTGCCTCTTATTTTTCGTCAGTTCGATATCGATCTCAGTAGAGCGAGGAAAGCTCTTGAGCAAACCCTCGAAGAGTTACGAACAGGGAATGCAGGGAAACCCGTCTTCTCACCCCTCCTTCTTGAATGGTTTCAGGACGCTTGGCTTATCGCTTCCATAGACCTCGGAGAGAGTCGAATCCGATCTGGCGCCCTTCTTCTTGCTCTCCTGACCAAACCTACCCAGTTTGCCACAGGCCGATATATTGAGCTTTTCAGAGGGGTGGGTCGAGAAGCCCTTCTTTCCCAATTTGCAATGATTGTGAAAGGATCGGTCGAACAAGCGGCCATAGGAGAAAGAATGATTCGGGAGGAAGCTCCCCAAGTGGAAGGAAGTGCTTTGGCTCGTTTCTGTGTCGATTTTACCAAAAGGGCTAAGGCCGGTGAGATCGATCCTGTCTTTGGTCGAGATCGAGAGATCCATCAGATGATCGATATTTTGGCTCGAAGGCGAAAAAATAATCCCATCTGTGTAGGTGAAGCAGGAGTAGGGAAAACCGCTGTCGTAGAAGGTTTAGCCCTTCGGGTCGTAGAAGGAGATGTTCCGGATATCTTGAAGGACGTCACCATTTTAGGGCTGGATATGGGACTTCTCCAAGCAGGAGCAGGAGTGAGAGGAGAGTTTGAGAACCGTCTGAAATCGGTGATCAATGAAATCAAAGCCTCTCCCAAACCGATTATTCTCTTCATCGATGAAGCCCACACCCTTATTGGTGCGGGAGGCCCTTCGGGGGGAAGTGATGCGGCGAATCTCCTAAAACCTGCACTGGCTCGAGGAGAACTCCGAACCATTGCTGCGACCACTTGGTCAGAATACAAAAAATACTTTGAGAAGGATGCAGCCCTTGCCCGTCGATTCCAGCTGGTCAAGCTCGATGAACCGACCGTAGAAACCGCTACTTTGATCCTTAGGGGTTTGAAGAGTAAATATGAAGAGGCCCACGGTGTCGTGATTAGAGATGATGCGATTGTGGCTGCAGCTGAGCTCTCCAGCCGGTATATCTCTGGAAGACAATTACCGGATAAAGCCGTCGATCTTTTGGATACCAGTGCGGCTAGGGTAAAAATACTTTTGACTTCGAAACCAGACCTCATCGAAGATAAAGAACGAACGATCCAGGCCCTTGAACGGGAGAAAAAGGCCCTTGAGAGGGATGCCCTTCACGGGATTGAGATCGACCAGCATCGTCCTCAGGAGCTTGAAAAGGAGATAGAAAGACTCACTCAGGAGGTGGAGGAACTCAAAGAACGCTGGCAGAAAGAACAATCCCTTGCACAACAGATCATTGGGTTGAGAAAGGAGCTCTATGAGAGGGTCAGTGAGAATGCTCCCGAGGAGGAAAGAGAGGTACTAAAGAACAAGATTGATCAACTCTCTTCAGAACTTCAAGCCTTACAGGGCGGTTCTCCTTTAGTTCGAATCGAAGTCGATCCCGATGTCGTCGCCAAGGTCGTTTCGGATTGGACAGGCATTCCCTTGGGGAAAGTCCTTAGAGAGCAGGCTAAGAATATCATCGATCTTGAGGACCGACTCAAAGAGAGGATTAAAGGACAGGACGAAGCCCTTCGAATCATCACTCAGGTGATTAAAGCGGCTAAAGCCGGGCTGAAAGATCCTCAACAACCATTGGGAGTCTTTCTTCTCGTCGGTCCAAGCGGTGTAGGGAAGACCGAAACAGGATTGGCTATCGCAGATCTCCTCTTTGGAGGAGATCGATTTTTGGTCACGATCAACATGAGTGAATTTCAGGAATCTCATACCGTTAGTCGATTGATTGGTTCTCCACCGGGATATGTAGGTTATGGAGAAGGAGGGGTGCTCACGGAGGCCGTAAGGCAACGACCCTATTCCGTGGTTTTGATCGATGAGTGCGAAAAGGCCCATATCGATGTGATGAATCTCTTTTATCAGGTCTTTGACAAAGGGATGCTTTCCGACGGAGAGGGTCGAGTGATCGATTTCAAAAATACGGTTCTCTTTATGACCAGCAATTTAGCCTCCGATGTCATCACCCAGCTCTGCTCAGGATCGGAAAGGCCTTCTGTGGAAACGATGATCTCAACCATTCGGCCCATTTTGAGTCATCATTTTAAACCAGCCCTTCTTGCTCGAATGACGATCGTTCCCTTCTATACCCTTGATCCAAAATATATCAAGGAGATTGTCATTCTTAAACTCAATAAATTGGCCAACCGACTCTTGGAAAATCAGAAAATCAAATTGACCTATTCTCCTCAAATCGTGGAACAGATTACCCAGCGATGTACCGAAGTCGAGACGGGGGCTCGAAATATCGACCACATTATGAATGGAACGATTTTACCCCAGATGTCTCAGGAAATTTTAGCTCGAATGGGAGAAGGGGTCATGCCATCGGAAGCCCACCTGGATGTCGCCGAAGGGGGTGGGTTTAGAATTACCTTTAAACCATAGACTTTTAAACCATAGACTTTAATGTTTTCGACTTAACTTCAGGAGGTTGATTATGCCTTTATCCACAGAACCAGGGCATGAAGCCAGATTTCTATTCGAGGTGATAGGAACTTCCTATGAGACTCGAGTGCTCAATTTTACCCTCTACGAGAGTCTATCCTCTCCTTTTGAGCTCAATATCTCTTTAGTTTCTGAAGATGAAATAAAGTTTGAGGACGTCGTAGGGAAAGAGGCGTTACTCACTCTCTTGGGGGAGGAGAATGATCGTTATTGTCATGGGATTATCAATAAATTTATCTTCACAGGAAGTCGAGATCGTTTCTACCTATATCAGGCTTGTGTCGTTCCGTCTCTCTGGTTTCTCTCCCTTGAGCGGGACTGTCGAATCTTCCAGGATAAGAATGTGGAGGAGATTGTCAAGCAGGTGCTTCAGGATGGAGGGATTACCTCGGATCGATTCGATTTTCGGCTTCAGAGTCCAACTCCTAAAAGGGACTATTGCGTCCAGTATCGTGAGACGGATTTAAACTTTATTTCTCGACTTCTTGAAGAAGAAGGAATTTTTTACTTTTTTGAACATAGTAATAATAAACATCTTCTCGTCTTTGGAGATAGTACAGTCCCTTACCAAACGATTCCGGGAACTTCAGAGGTGACCTACAATCCTAAACCAGCTGGGATGATTCCGGAAGAAGAGTATGTTTTCGGGTTTAACTTTTCAAAGAAAGTCTATTCAGGAAAAATTACCCAAAGGGATTTTAATTTTGAAAAGCCTTCACTGGATTTGAAATCTGAGGAGAAAGATCAAAATTATGATAAATTGGAGATCTATGATTATCCTGGAAGGTATCTTGATCAGGATCGGGGTAAGAAACTTACCCAGATCCGACTTCAGGAATCAATGACTTTTCGAGAGAAGGCAGAAGGGCAGAGTTCCTGTATTCGGTTTACCCCGGGTTTTAAGTTTAAACTCAAGGATCATGAGTGGGATACGCTCAATCAAGAATATCTTTTAGTCGAAGTCATTCACCAGGGAACTCAGCCTCAATCTCTTGAGGAACGAGGAGGAGAAGGAAGAGGAACAACCTATTCCAATGATTTTGCAGCCATCCCTGCCTCGGTAATCTTTAGGCCTGAACGGAAGACTCCAAAGCCGATTGTGGAAGGGATGCAGACGGCTTGGGTCACAGGTCCAAAAGGAGAGGAAATTTATACGGATGAGTATGGTCGGGTGAAGGTTCAGTTTCACTGGGATCGAGAAGGGAAAAAGGATGAAAAGACGACCTGCTGGTTGAGAGTGGCTCAATTCTGGGCAGGAAAGGGATGGGGAACGGTCTTTCTTCCGAGAGTAGGGGATGAAGTCCTGGTCGATTTTCTCGAGGGGGACCCGGACAAACCCATCGTGGTGGGAAGTTTTTACAACGAAGAGGCCAAACCCCTTTACAAACTTCCTGATGAAAAAACCAAGAGTACCATTAAAACCAAGAGCTATCCTAATGATCCTGGATTTAACGAGATTCGCTTCGAAGACAAGAAAGGAAAGGAAGA
>CAZMWF010000097.1:0-30656 GCA_964570075.1 uncultured Syntrophaceae bacterium
CGCAGAGTCCAGGGAGAAGGCAATAATCCTTTCTTTCAATCTCAAGGGAACAGTAGATCAATCCCTCCTCCCCTACCTTTCTCAAAACCTTTCCCCAAACTTCTGGCTCCCATTGATCTTTCGTAAATCTCCAACTAGGCATTCTCAGTAAATCAAGATATCCATCTGGCCCCTGCAATTTCAGAAGATGGATAAGACTCCTATATTCTGGGGAACCAATGGGTTCTATAGGGTCTCGATTGTTTGCTACTATAATAATGATCCCACCTTTTTTCACAGCAGGTAGAGCCCCTACCCCAGCCTTTGCTGTTTGGTAATGGTCCCTTCCAACATATCCACTGTGAGTCAGTACGATATCAAACTCTTTCTCAAGAGGGATTTCAGCATAATATTTTATCAACTCAAAGGCCTTCATATTCGCTTCAACCATATCACCAGCAAAGACCTTTATTAACTGCAAATCTTTATCGAGATTTACATTCACAATAAAATCTACACTAACAGTCTGAGCTACTTCCAGCGCTTCTTCATGACACGGATTCCCTTCAAGGACAAGGTTTGTTGCATTTGGATCTTCAAGATAGTAGGGACCGTGAAATTTCTGGATGGTCTTAACATCAACCAATCCAGGACATATTGACTTCCTCCCCCCTGAAATACCTGTAAAAAAGTGGCTTTCTACAAGGCCTGTAGCTATCTTCAGATCCGCAAAATAAAAGTCTCGATTGACAAACACATGAGTTCCCCTCTTTGTCTTTCCTATACTTTCAAGAAGACTCTGATTCTCACAATCATGATCTAAAATCGTATATTGCCCAACAATCTCCTCTCCGTACATCTCAACCTTCTCACTATGGGTACTTGGCCGATGCATACCTGTTGCTACAATGATCTTAATATTCCCCTTTCGTATACCTGCAGATTCTAATCTTCTCAGTAGGGGCATAAGGATTCCATCTCTCCCTTTGTATGGAACAGGCCTTGTGATGTCAGAAACAGCAATGGCAACTGAGATATCTCTCGGAGTTTTACCTTTCTTCCGAATGATCTCCTCCAAAGAAGGGCTGGCAATAGGGTTGAGTAAAGCCTCTTCTATAGCTTTTTGAGGGTCTGATAGGATAGGCACATCCTTCATGCTAAGTTCTATGCAGTTTGGAGGAACCAAAACCTCAATAGCATTTCTGCCAAACTCTACGGTGACTTTCCTCCAACCCTTGGTATCAATCTCCTTAAGAGCCTTTATAATCTCGGGTCTCATGTTTAAAATAAGTTGAAAGGGGATTAGGTTTAATCCAAATCCCCTATTATTTGAAAAGTTGGAGGCGGCAACCGGATTTGAACCGGTGAGTAGCGGTTTTGCAGACCGCCGCCTTACCACTTGGCTATGCCGCCTTTGGAGCGGGAAACGGGATTTGAACCCGCGACTTCAACCTTGGCAAGGTTGCACTCTACCGCTGAGTTATTCCCGCTCCGATTTTCAATAAATAAATTAAACGATCCAAAAATACTTGTCAAGATAGTCAGACAATGATGGATTTCAAAAATTTTTTAAAGTAATCGATCCCCGAGATCACCGACAGAATAAGAGCGATCCATAGGAGTGCCATCCCAACCGGATGGAGTGGAATAGAAAGGATCTTTCCATTCAGAATTAAAAAGAAGAGGGCGGCCACTTCAAAGGTGGTCTTATATTTTCCCAATAGGGACGCAGAGAGGATGATCTCTTGCGAAGCAGCAATTCCCCTTAATCCGGTTACCGCAATCTCTCTCCCCACAATAATGAGGACCATCCAGAGGGGAATTCCTCTTAATGGCATCAGGGCAATGAGAGTGGTGACGACGAGTAACTTATCGGCTAAAGGGTCGAGAAACTTACCCAGGGTGGTCACTATTTTTTGTCGTCTGGCCAGATAACCATCTAACATATCCGTTAAGGATACGGAGAGGAAGAGGAAAGCGGTAATCCATTGAAAGATTCTCTCAGGAAAAAAAAGGAGGATTAAGATGATGGGAATGGCAATGACCCTAATGATGGAGACCCCATTGGGGAGAGTCAAGATCTGCTGACGATTCAATTTTTCCATGAATTAGAGATCCCTATCTGTGAAAATAAGCACATCCATTAGGGAATGGCTGGGGGGCTTCACTGTTTATAGAGTTGATAAAACCTCCATACCCTTCGAATATAATCAATCGTCTCTTGATAAGGAGGAATAGCCCTCAATTCAGAAACGAGATTCTCTCCTGCATTGTAGGCAGCTAACGAGAGGCGAAGATCATTATTGAATAAGGAAAGAAGATATTTAAAATATCGAACCCCACCCTCAATATTCTCCCTCGGGTCAAAGAGATTATTGACGTTCAGCCTCAGGGCGGTCTCGGGCATCAATTGCATCAAACCCCTTGCCCCTTTTCTCGAGACCGCTTTCGGATTAAATCCAGATTCAGCCCGAATGATGGCTTTAATTAGAGCAAAATCAACTCCATACTTTTTTGAAAACTCATAAATCAGATGATCAAATTGATTGGAGTCTATTGAAGAAGGAACAGAAAGGGATTGATCTCCATTTCCCCCTTCCATTAAGTCCTCTTTGCTTTCAGGAATATAAAGTTTAAAATTTGGATCTCTTGGACAATTGGTGAAATGAATCACCCCTCTTTCATCAATATATCGATAAATCCCTCCTATAGATGGAGAAGTGATGAAAAATAGGGAAAATAGGATGAATAGAAAAAGAGTTCCTTTTTTCATCCCCTTCCTCTCGAGTGGAAAGAAATTTACCAAATTTTCCTGACTTCAGTCAAGATCCAAAAAATTATGCAAACTTTATGCCTTTTAAAAGAAAGTCTGGAAAACTGAATACCTTATTTTCTTTCTCTTTTCAATAAATTTTTTATTTTTCCCTGAAGGTCATCGAGAAGGGTATAGGCCACAGGGATGACAAAGAGGGTAAGCAAGGTTGAAGCAAACATTCCTCCGAAAGTAGCCCTCCCCATCCCGGCTCGGGCCTCTCCACCTGCACTATACCCGAGGGCTACAGGGAAGACTCCTAAAATGGTTGTCACAGCGGTCATTAAAATAGGACGGAGTCTCGTAGGGGCTGCCTTGAGGACTGCCTTATCTCTTTCCATACCCCTTTCTCTCAAGGTATTGGTGTAGTCCACCAAAAGAATAGAATTTTTTATGACCAAGGCCGTAAGGGTAATCATTCCAATCATACTGACAATCGAGATAGTATCCCGTGTGATATAAAGGGCCCCGAAAGCTCCAATGGTGCTGAGGGGTAAGGCAAGCATCACCGTAAGAGGATGAAGAAAGCTATTGAACTGAATGGCCAAGACCATATAGATAATAATGATGGCCTGAATCAGGGCCATGACTAGGTATCGGAAGGACTCCTTAAAGGCCTCCGCCTGTCCAGTAAACCCATAGGAATAACCTGGGGGAAGGTATCTTTTAGCTAATTCCTCCACCTCTGAAATCGCCTCCCCTAAGGTTTTGCCACTTGCCGTATCTCCATAAATAGTAGCGCTTCTCTGACGATCCTTTCGATTGACGAGATTGGGGCCAATCCCTTCTTCTACCGTAACGACCTGGGCAAGTTTAATGAGCCCTCCTTTAGGGGTTCGAATCGATAGCTGGGAGATGTCCTGTGGATTCATCCTCTGATCCCGTATCAGTCGAACTCTGACGTTGTAGCGCTTTGCCCTTTCGAGATCTTTAAATTTTGAAACCTCCTGGCCTCCAATCAATTGTTGAACAGTCGATGAGATCTCACGGACATTGAGTCCCACATCCGCCGCTCGATTCCGGTCAATCCAAACTCTCACCTCGGGTTTGGTCAACTCGAGGTCACAACTGACATCGACCATCCCCGGGCTCTTCATCATCTCTTTCATAATCTGCTCGGAAATCTCTTCCAACCTCTTCATCTCCGGACCCTTGAGATCCACCTGAAGAGGGGCTCCTCTTCGCCCACCTGTTGCGACAGGAGAGATATCCTCCACATAGGCCTTAAATCCCGGCATCTCTCGTAATGTTCTCCTCATTTCTCCCATAATCTGTTGTTGAGTCCGCTTTCTTTCCTTTCGATCTTTGAGGTGAACGACGACAAACCCTTTATTGACTTCCTTTCTTTCTCCAATCCCTATCGCTGCGAAGACCCCTTTGATTTCGGGGAGGGAAAGAACGAGATTTTCTACCTTTCGGAGTTTCTCATCGGTATCATAAAGGGTAGATCCGGTGGGAGTCTCAATTCGAATAATGAAACGGCCTTCATCTGATTTAGGGACGAATTCCCGCTTTAAATTCGCAAATAACCATAGACTCCCCAAAAAGATAAAAAGGGCAAGGGTAATTATGAATCCTCGGTGTCTTAAGGAGAAAGAAAGGGCCTTTTCATATCGACCCTCAATCCTTCCGTAGGATCGGTCGAAAAATTGATAAACTCGTCCATGGGTGGATTCTAATTTTAAAAACTTGGAGCAGAGCATGGGAATGAGAATGAGGGCAACCACCAGAGAGGTAATGACAGAAGCGGCCACAGTGATTCCGAATTGAAAGAAGAACCGCCCGATCATCCCTCCCATAAAGGCGACCGGAATAAATACCGCCGCAATGGAAAAGGTTGCTGCCGCTGCGGCAAAAGCGATCTCAGAGGCCCCTTCCCTTGCCGCGGTAATAGGATCATTCCCCTCTTCCATATGTCGATAAATATTCTCAAGGACAATAATGGCATCATCGCATACCACTCCAACCACCATCGAGAGGGCAAGCATAGTCATATAGTTCATGGTAAATCCTAAGAGGTGCATTACCCCAAAACTGGTAATCAATGAAGTCGGAATCGAGATGGCTGTGATGATCGTACTTCGAACACTTAAGAGGAAGATGAACATGACGACCGCAGCGAGAAGCCCTCCTATGAAAACATCCTCCGTCACTCCCAAGATGGCCTCTTCAATAAACTGGGACGTATCCGATGAGAGGTGAAGCTCCACACCTGAAGGAAGGGTTTTTCTAATCTCAGCGAGCTTCTTCTTTACCCCTCTGGCTACCTCTACGACATTAGCTCCTGATCTGGGGATAACCCCCATGCCAACGGCAGGGACTCGATTATATCTTGCAATCGTTCTGATAGGCTCCGTCCCATCCTCTGCCCATCCCACTTCTTTCAACCGAATAGGAGCTCCATTCTGGTAGGCAATGATCAACTCATTAAACTCCTCAACCCTTCTCAACTCCCCCAAGTTTCGAACTGTAAATTCTCGTCGATCACTTTCAACGATTCCCCCAGGTAATTCGATATTTTGGGTAGCCAGAGCCCTCGCCACATCGTTGGAGGTCAGCCGATGGGCTTCAAGCTTTTTCCCATCGAGCCATATCCTGATCTCCCTTTTGGCATACCCCCCTAACATAATGGACCCAACCCCTTTGATCGATTCCAACTGGGGTCGAATGACCTCATCGGCCAGGATGCCCAATTTTTGAATCGGCTGGTTTCCAGTCAGGGAAAGCCAGAGAATCGGTCTGGCGTTGATATCCAATTTGTCAATAATCGGAGGATCGATATCTGCGGGCAACTTCCTTTTTGCTACATCCACCTTGGCTCTTACATCCTGAACCGCAGAATCGATATCTCGGTAGAGTTCAAACTCCACGACAATCTGAGAAAATCCATAGCCACTCGTCGAGGTGATATGTTTCACTCCCTCGATGGTGTTGATTTGCTCTTCGATGGGATCGGTCACATCCGTATCCATCACTTCTGGGGCTGCTCCAAATAGAGTGGTGGTAATCGTGACCATTGGAAAATCGACCTGGGGATAGAGATCGATTCCTATTCGCTGGTAGCCCATTATCCCAAAAAAGATAAGGGCCAGGGTCACCATCGTTGCAAAAACAGGTCTTTTCACAGAAGTATCGGAAAGAAACATAGAACCTCTCCAAAAAATTTTGGGATGAGGAGATAGGAATCTATGAAGGGTTGATGACCTTCACCTTCATCCCATCACTCAATTGTTCATGGCCTGAGAGGATCACCTTCTCCCCCTTCTGAATTCCTCTCACTATCTCCACTTTGCCATCAAATCGCATCCCCGTCTCCACTTCTCGGCGATAGGCCACTCCTCCCTGAGTGACAAAGACAAAATATTTTCCCTCCTGGCTCAATAGGGTGGACTCTGGGAGAACGATCGCATTGGGTTTTGTCAACGTGGGGATGGTGACCTCTGCAAAAAAACCAGGCTTCAGGCGATAATGGGGGTTGGGAGCCAAGGCCTTCATTTTTACATTTCGGGTTGAAGGATCGGCAGTGGGACTGATAAAATGAAGGGAGGCCGAAAACCTCTCTTCTGAGAAGGCCTTTACCGTGAACTGAATCTTGCTTCCCAGGCGGATTTTCCCAGCCCATTGCTCCGGGACATAGAATTCTAAATCGAGTGGGTCCATCTGAACGATCACCAAGATCTCATCCTTTGGTGCCACATTGACATGCTCCCCTATGGATGCAATCTTGAGATTAACCGCCCCATCGATCGAAGAGACAATCTGATGGTCCAGGAGATTCTGTTTGGCCAGATTAAGTTCGCTCTCTGCGAGAGCCAACCTTGCCTCGTCCAGCCGAACCTTCAATTTAAGATCATCATAAGTCTGCTGGGAAATCACCTTCGACTCCAACAGTTTTTGATAACGCTGAAGCGTATTTTTATTCGTCTCTAAAGAGGCCCTTGCTTCCCATACCTTTGCTTCTGCTCGATCCAATTGAAGTTTAGCATCGACATCATCGAGTTGAACCAGGAGCTGACCCTTTTTGACAAAATCCCCCTCCTTCACAAAGATCTTCTTTATAATCCCAGCCTTTTTCGGGCTAATCTTTACCGTTTCAGGAGACTTTAAACTTCCAATCGCGGTGAGTTGGTAAGACACCATTTGAGGAATGACTTCGATGACTTCTACCCTTCTCTCTTCCAAATTTGGAGACGGACCTTGGGAGGGGGCTTCTAAACTCTTGGATTCTTTCGAACTGCATCCCCATAGCAAAAGAATCATCAAAAGGGATAAGAACAAGTACCTTTCTAATTTCATGGTCCACTCCTCAATACGATGTGATTGGCTCATTCGCTTTATCCTCTAACCTGAACCCTAAGATTACTCCATTCTCCCCATCGCTCGTTCCAATCTTGCCTTGACAATATTAAAATCACTCAGGGCACTATAATAATTGACCCTCGCCTGGGCAAGGAGGGTAACGGCATCAAGGACATCGGTTGCCGTTGCGACCTGATATTTATATCGTTCTTCATTCATCCGCAGATTCTCCTCAGCTTGCTCAATGGCTTTTTCTGCCACGGAGAGATTCCGTTCAGCGACCAATAGGTTCTGATAGTTGTTCTTCACTTCCAAAATAATCCCCTCGATCAACTGGGTTTTCGAATCTTCGGCCTGGGTGACCTTCACCTTGCTTTCCCCAACCTTATAGGCCGTCTTTCCCCAATCCCCCAGGGTAAAGGTGGCGAGGGTCTGAATCGTCCATCGTTCCCCCCTCCAGTCTCCCATCAATCCCGGTTCTTCAGAGACCCGACTGTAGTTTCCCGAAAGGGTAATGGTCGGATAGAACCCACTCTTAGCGATTTTGACCCCCTCTTTTGCCTGTTCGATTCTTAATTGCGCATTTTTGATCTCCGGCCTCTTCTCTAAGGCCTCCTTCACAGACTCTTCAAAAGAAAGGGGGAAGGGTCTGTATTCGAGGATATCGACCACTTCCAAGGGAGTATCGATTTCTCTCCTGAGGATTGAATTGAGATAGGCCTTGGCTAAAAGGAGATCGTTTTCCGCTTTGACCAGAGCTTGCTTCGCATTGGCCAGCCTCACCTCTGCCTGGAGGACATCGTTTTTGGGAACGATCCCTACCTCAAAAAAGGCCTTGGTCACCTCCAATTGGGCAGAAAACTGTTTCACGGTCTGTCGAGCGACCTCTAAAAATTTTTCAGCCTTTAGGATCGTGAAGTATCCTTCACGGACCTGAAGGACGATATCCCTTTTTACGGTCTCCACATCCATTTTGGAGAGATCCACCCCAAGTTTTTCCAATCGATAGTTTGAAAGAATGGAACCTCCTGCAAAAAGAGGCTGAGTGATGGTCGTGCTCAGAGTAAATAGATCTCGATCGGCATTCATCACCTTTCCGGTGATCGGGTTGTATACGGGGGAATAGCCGACCGTAGTGGGTTGATTGTAGTGTGTCACACCATATTGTCCTGTCCACTTTGCAAAGAAATCGGTCAGGGCTGCTCGCCTTCTGAACTCAGAGCCCTTCACCCCTTCCAGAGCCGAATGGAGTTTGAGATTTCGTTCCAATGCCATTTGGATACACTCCTCAAGGGTTAATGGCTTCGGGGGCTGTTGCGCGAACACCCATTCGGAAGAGAAAAAGGCAAGGAGAAACATTCCTATAAGCCATCGCCTGGCCATCGCTTTACCTCCTTTTTTGGGTTCCCTTTAAAAAGATTTCTAATAGGGTATCGATCTTCGAGATCAGGGGATAGGGAACAGGGCTGATCATCCATTCAAAAATAAAGGAGTTGACCATTCCTACCAAGGCGTGTGCCATATCCAGGGGATCCAAAGGTTTAAACTCCCCTTTCCGAATTCCCTCCTTCAACACCTTCGAGAGGAGATCAATATAGGCCACCATTTTTTGATGGATTCCCTTTCCCAGATCATCCTTCACCGTCCATTCAAAACGGTTTCTCTCGGAAATATAAATTTTAAAGAAATCTCGATTCCTCTCTACAAACTCGAATTCCAAAGTCAGGACCCTCTTAATTCGCTCCAGGGGAGGGGCCTTTTTTGAAAGCTCCTCCTGAACTAAACGATTGATCTCTTGCACCTTTTCATCAATCAACGTGAAGTAGAGATCCTCTTTGGATTTAAAAAAACGATACAGGGTCCCTGTCCCAAACTCGGCCTCTTTGGCAATCTCGTCCATCTTTGCTTGAAAGAATCCTTTCACGGCAAAGACCTTCTCGGCCGCTTTAAGGATCTCCTTCCGATGGGTCAGATACTCCCTTTCTTTTCGGCTCACTTTTTCCATTTTAGAAATTTAAATTCAATTATTGAATCACAATTCACTTTTTAAAACATAAAAGAAAGATTGTCAACCCGAAAAAGTGATCTCGAGTAATGCCTCACTCAGATGGGGAATAAGCCCGAGAGGGGTATTGGAGAAACCCAAAGTGCGGCTACCTTAAATGGTCCATAGAACTCCTTACTTTGGTTGGTTTTAATCAGAAGCCCATTTCAACGATAGATCGATTCGTAGGGTCTATTTATATTCAATCCATCCGCGTTCTATGGGTTTCGGAAATACTCCTGTCGGGCTTAAATGATTTTCCCGCTTCAGTGAGGCATTACGATCTCGATGGGAGGGCTCGTTCAGCTCTTCGGGACCCAAACCTTTCCCTCTTCGAGGATATGGATCACCTCCCATCCTCTTTCCATAAACTCTTCGGCGATCCATCTTCGATGACATCTCCAGGGGAATCGTTCTGAACAGAAGAACACGGTCTTCTGCTGTCTCGCAATCCTCTCCAGTTCTTCGATCCCTTTCTTGAATAGCTCACTTCTCCGGTGAGCGGCATAGCCTCCTTTTCGAAACCCTCCCAGTTCTTTTCCTAAATAGAAATAATGAATTCCCTCATGGGGAAGGTTTTTCTCGAGGAATTCCTTTGAAAAATGAGGGAATCGACTGACCGGGAAACTTCTCACATCCACAGCCGCTTCGATCCCATAGGCTTTGAGAAGGGTTAAAAATTCACCGAGAGGACGAGTGCTCGTCCCGATGGTGTAAAGGATAGGCTTCATATAGTTTCTTACATTGTAAGGCATTCTCGTACATCATTTGATTGTTAAAGAGAAGATCTGTCTCTGGGTAATCCTTTCCTTTTTCAATCAGTTCCTCCATCTCCTTGAGGGAATAAGAATAGCGATATCCCGTCCTTCCATGAAGCCGAAGATAAAGAAGATCACCCTTTGGGAGAGAACCCTCAAAGGGCTCCAAACAGGGAATGATCCCCAATTCCCGACAACATTTTTCCACCTCTTCTCTTTCCCACTCTCCTCTTGGCTCCCAGATCAGAAGGAATGTCCCTCGATGAATCTTTTTAAAAAAGGCCTTTAGATTCCGAGTGTGTTCCTGGGTAGGGGTAAAGCTCGAAGGGGTTTGAAAAAGGATCTTTTTTACCCCTAAGAGGCGAGCAAAGGTCTCTGTTTGTGACCAGGCTTCATCCACCTCTTCGGTCTGTTTAAAAAAACCGTAATTCTTTTTCTTCTTGTCGGGGAGGGTAAGTTTCAGCCTTCGATAGGTTGGGCTGGTAGGCTCATGGGTAATGAGTTGCCAGGCTTTCATTGTAAACTCGAAGGATTCAGGGGCTTCTTCCCGCCATCTCCTTGCCGTCTCGAACCGGGGGAGCTGATAAAAGGTCTGTTGGACCTCTACGATGGAGAAGGATTGATAATAAAGAGGCCTTCGAATCGGGAAACCGCAGCAACCGATTTTCATCATCTCTCGTTTTCTACCCGCTAAAATAATTTAAGCTGCTCTTTTGTCTCTCCTTCTCTCTTTTTTTCCGGGAATAGGGTGATCTTCCCGTAGACCCCATCATGTCCTGGCTCGATGGAAACCTTACCCTGTCTCATCCTTACAATCCCTTCGAGAATTCTGGAGGGGCAAAAGGAACTTAATTCTTCAGGGCTTGCCTCTAAAAGGATTCGAAACTCCGATCCTCCTTTTTCGACTAACCGATCATATTCCATCTCCACCGCTTTGCTTTCCACTCGAACCCCTAATGCTTCGGCAATGATCTCTTCAAGGGGGATCAGGTGAATCGAAGGGATGGCTTGTTTTGGAACAAAGCCTTCCGGCCGATCGGCCAGCTTTTCGACTCGATGCATCACTCCCACGGTTAATTTTTTTCCGCATTTTGGGCAAAGATATTGATTCTTGATCGTCTCCTTGGGCGAGAGGACGACCCCACAGGAGCGATGGCCGTCGAAATGATATTTTCCTTCTTCAGGAAAGAACTCGATAGTAAAGAGAATCTTCCTCCGATCCTTTCTTCGAATCGCCTCTACGATCTCCCAATAATTTAATTCACATTCAAAGGCGTTCGCCTCCCTTCCCAAACGATTGGGCGAATGGGCATCGGAGTTGGAGATCAATGTAATCTCATCAAGACCAGAGAGCCTCCAGTTCATTTCCGGGTCGGAGGAGAGACCGGTTTCAATCGCTCGAATATAGGGAGACATCTCACCGAAACACTCCTCGATCGAATCGAATCCGGAATGGGCTCCAAAAAGCGAGAACCAGGGGGTCCAGGCGTGAGCAGGGACGAGAAGACAATCCTCGGAAACATCAAGCACCATCTGGACCAATTCCTTTGCCGTAAATCCAAAGATGGGCCTTCCATCCGAAGAGAGTTTCCCATAATGGCTGAGTTTAGAATTGATCTGTTCAGCGACCTCAAAGGAGGGCGCAAAAATGAGGGTATGGATCCGCCGAACCTTATCCCCTTGAGTATAAATATTACTCACTTCCGTGGTTAAAAGGTATCGAACGCCCTCCCCTCCTCGAGCCAACCGAAATAAACCTGGTTCTTCAGGCTCCAGTTTTGATTTCAGTTCAGCGAAATAGGTAGGATGGGTAAAGTCTCCTGTCCCAAGCACACCAATTCCTTTCTTCTTTGCCCACTCCGCCAATCTCTCTACATCCATCTCTCGACTGGTGGCCCGACTATATTTAGAGTGAATGTGAAAATCGGCAATAAAACGTGTCATCTTCTCTCGTGTCCAAAACCTTAACGAAGGATGGGATTTGTCCCATCTTAACCCATCAGGAGATGAATATTTCCTATCCTTACATTTCGTAACCCTTCTGCCTCTGCCACCTCTTTACCACGAAAGGCCAGTTTTCTCGGGGTGGTCGGCAAATCTTTAAAAAAGAATTGGGGAGCAAAGGCTAATAGGGCATAGGGAATATCGGGATGAAGAGACGAAATCCATCTGGCAATTCTTCGAATTTCTTCTTCATCGATATAGCCCGGGATCAGTAACGTGCTGGCAACCAAAAGCGGAGGAACGGGCCTCTTCTCAAACCATCGGGAAGCAAACTCAAAATTCTCTTTTGTTCTTCGGTTACTCACCCCGCAAAGGGCCCGGTGGAGAGAGTCATTCCAGGCCTTGATATCAAACTTGATGCACCCTCCTGAATGAAGGGACAGCTCTATCATTTCTTCAAGAAGAGCACGATGCATCGATCCATTGGTCTCCCAGCAGACCCTCAAGATTCTCCCTCGAGCCTTCTCCAGGGCCATCCTTGATACCCTGAGGGAATGGGGAAGTTGTGGAGTAGGATCCCCACCGAAATAACAGATACAACTTGTTCTCTCATCGATGGCCTGAACCAGTGCCTCAGATGAAATATTTCTTTGATCTCGAATTCGATCTTTATGGCTCCAATTTTGACAGAAAAGACAGTCAAATGAACAGCCATGGTAGAAGACAGCCAGGTTCTTAAAACCATATTCTGGACCTTCTGAATTGGAAAACTCGGGATACCCGGCTCCTGTTCCTCCAGGGCAGACCCAATCGGCAACACAATTCGTCGGGAGGGGATCATAATACCAGCTTAACTTCCCTTCATCGCTGGAAACACCCTTAAGAGAACCTCTTTTGTTCGACCTTAATCCACAGTAACCATACCCCCCTTCCGGAATCTGGCATTCGTTGATACAAATCTGACAGCTCTTCCCTGAAGCCTCCTTCGGAGGTTGATCCACCAGTTGAAACGGCTCCCTTGCACGATGATGGGCCTCTAAGATAATCTCTTCGATTCCCTCTTTTCCGGACCGAAGACAGTCCAAGCACAAAGGAAGGGTATTAGATAAAAAGGCGGTTTCCTTTTCACATAGCCTACATCTCTTCTGGTGAGAGGGGTGTTGGCGATCGGGGAATCCTACTCTCACTCTACAACCTTATAGACCACGTCGTTTTCCCTCACCTTTCCACTCACTTTGACTCCAATATCCGCTCCGGGGCCTGCTTCCTGGACATTCTTGTTTTCAATCTGCATCGACTCAATGGTCTGGGTGAGATCCGTCGTATGGCCAACGATATGAATCTTATCTCCTACCTTTAACGACCCTTCCGTCAGACGGATAGCGGCCACACTGATCTTTCCAAAGAACTTAATGACCTGACCCACTTTCTTTTCTTCCATGTTCTATATCCTCCTTTCATGAAATGGATAGGTTTAATCCTAAATGAGTCAATCCCATTAACGCCTCTTCCACTTCGATCCCGTTTAGACATTCGGGCTCCTTACAGAAAAAGAAACGTTCTTCCGAACAGGGGGAACAAGGCATCTCTCTCCTGAGGACCAGAACCTTTTCCCCTCTGGGGGACCATACCCTTGAATCGGTGGGACCAAAGAGAACCAGGGTGGGAAGTCCCAGTGCAGAAGCCATATGGGAGATGCCTGAATCATTTCCAATGAAGAGGCGGCATCCCTCCATGAGGGAAGCCAGTTGGAGTAAAGATAGATTTTTGACCATGAGAACTCTTTCATCTCTCATTTCCTCGAAGCTCTTCTGAACGTCTGCGGGCTCTGCCGGGCCAAGGATGATCAAAAACTTCGAATCCGTTCTGAGGCGGAGATGTTGAAGAAGGGAAAGGAACTTCTTCAAGGGCCAAACCTTCTTTCTACTTCCGCTTCCAGGATGGATGACAATAAGTTGGCTTTTGACTCCTCCGCTTAACCCCATTTTCTTTAGGTAGTCCTCTGCCCAGACCCGGTCTTCCTCACTTAAATAGAGTCTTGGGAATCGATCTTCAATAGGGATTCCATATGCCTCCAGTTGGGCGATGAGATGGTCAGAAACATGAACTCCCTCATCCCACTTGGGGAAGGAGTTGATAGGAAGGAGCTGACCTTTCACCACCCTTTTGAGATTTTTAATGAGGATTCCCTCTGTATCCTTTCCAAAAGGAACAACAAGGTCAAAGGATCGGAAGAATGGAGAGAGGCCGAGATCCAGGGCTCCGTTCTGGACAAAGAAGGTAGCCATTCCTTTCTGATCGATGGAAACGATCTCTTCGGCATAAAACCTTCTGTGAACCAATTGAAGAATCCTTGGATATCCCATGATCACACATTTCGCTTTTGGGAAGGCCTTTCTCAGCGATGCCAGGGCAGGAAGGGCAAGGATAAAATCTCCAATCGCCCCTTGATGGATGATCAACATCGACTCCATTTCTGATGGAATCTTGCTGGAGGATAGGGCCATCTCCTTATCTCCTCCGGAATGAAATCCTCTCGAGACGTTTCCGAACGTATTCATCTTCAGGAGTGATTCGAAGAACCTTCTTATATTCCCTTCTTGCCTCTCTCATTTTCCCCTGCTCCTCATAGAGAACCCCTAAATTGATTCTGGCAAAAAGGTAGTTGGGATTGATTCGGATCGCTCTTCTTAACTCTTCCATCGCTTCGGTGTATCGCTTCTGATCGCTGTAGAGAAGCCCCAAATGATAATGGAGATCCGCGTAGGTCGGGTTGAGAGTTACTGCCTTCTTCATCCATTTTAAGGCTTCTCGAGGTCTGCGAAGGATTCCATAAATCAAACCGAGTTGGGCATGGGCCATTCCATCTCGAGGGTGAAGCTGGATGGCTTTTCGGTAATGGCCGATCGCTTTCCGATAGGCACCCTGATCAAAATAGATTCCCCCCATATAAAAGTGAAATAGAAACTGATTCGATTTGACCCGATGAGCTCGTTTGAGTTCCTCGACGGCCTCACGGAATCTCCCTCTTCGAGAAAGGCGATGGGCCATCAAATAATAAAAACGGCTGAGAAGATGCTTAAAAAGGAGGGCTTCCAGAGAGATCGCCTTTCGAGCCTGAGAAAGAGCCTCTTTCTTTCTCCCCATTTGGAGATGGAATAGGGCAAAAAGGGCATGGATTAGTTCTCCCTTCCTCTTTCTTAATGGTTTAAAGAACCTTTCTTTGAGAGGAAACGATTTTTTTGTCATCAAATAGAGATAACCTAAATGGAGAAGAGCCTCCTCGTAGTTGGGATTGATCTGAAGGGCTTTCTTCAAATGATCCTCTGACTTCCTTGTTTTCCCCTTCATGAGCCATAGGATTCCCAACTGGCACTGGAGGTCAGCATACTTGGGATGGCTCTTTGCCTCTTCTTCGATTTCACTCAAAATTCGTTGATACCTTGGAATCCATTTGATCTTCAACGGTCTTTTCCCCTTCCTCTTCGTTTCTTTTTAGTTGTTTCTCCTCCTTCCTTTCCTCCTTTCTGATGGATTGGGTGGGAAACCATCGTCCCTTCTCCTTCTTCCAATTGTTGAATTGAAAAATCACATCGGAAACTCCAGGAATGCTTCTTATTTTCTTTTCAAGAGCCATAAGGGTTTTCTCGATATAGAGTCTAATGGACTCTTCACTTCTCAATTGAGGGGGAAGATAGGGACGAAAGATTCCTCGGAAATAAACGACCCCTTTGACCGTCCCCAAATCGATCTTTGTATAGTCGATATTGGAACGAATCAACATCCTCCTTATTTCCGATTGGATAACGAAATCTTCCCGGATCATTTCTTAAGGCTCAGTCCGTTTGGTCTGAAGCGCCCTTTGGATGGCATCGAGTAACTCCTCCGGGTCATAGGGCTTCTTAATATAGAAGCGAGCCCCCAGGGCCATGGCCCTCTCCTCCGCCTCGAGCTCGGGGCTCCCTGTTAAAAAAATAACAGGAATCTTTCTCGTGCTTTTCGATTCCTTCAATTTCTCCGCCACGCTGAAACCGTCTCCGGCCGGCATTCGAATATCGAGGATGATAAGGTGGGGTTTCTCTTTATGAGCCATAAAGACACCCTGAGCTCCATCAAAAGCCACAACGGTCTGATATCCTTTGGATTGGAGTCGAATGGCAAGGGCCTTTACAATATCCCTCTCATCATCTACAATGAGGATCTTCTTTTTAGTCCTCATCAGCGGAGAACCCTCTCAAAGCGTCTTTTTTATCCTCCCCCTTATCCTTCCTTCTCCACGTGACGCAAATAATGGGCAGCCTCCTCTGGGGGTGTGGGGTTGACAAAAAAACCTGTTCCCCACTCAAACCCTTCTCTCAATCCTATCCGAAGACGAACTTCAATGTGCCAATGGTATTCTGACCGATGAAAGCGCTGCTGAACCGGAGAGGTATGGAAAGCAAGGCTATAGGGAGGATCCGATAACAATTTATAGAAACGGAGAAATAAGGATTGGAGGGCGACCGAGAGATCGGCGATCTCCTCCTCATTTAATTGGTCAACATCGGGACAATGAACCTTTGGGAGGATCCAGGTTTCAAAAGGATAACGAGAGGCGAAGGGAGAGAAGACTAAAAAATGGACCGTCTCTAAAATGACTCTCTTTTTTTCCGAGAGTTCCTGTTTGATCATATCACAGAAGATACAGCGTTCTTTCCGTTGGTAATAGTCCATCACTCCCCAGATCTCCTCATCGATCCGACGTGGAATCACAGGCATGGCGACAAGATGGGAATGGGGGTGTTGATTAAATACCCCTGGATAATTCTTTAGGATAAGAAATTGCATAAATCGGAGATCTTTCTTAAGGTCCAGAATCCTCTCCCGGTAGGCAAGGAGAATCTTCCCAATCTGGTGGGGTTCCATTTGGGCAAGGTGCTGGTGATGATCCGGGGACTCGATGACAATCTCGTGGGCTCCTATGGCCTCCATCACATCATACATCCCTTCAGGTCTTCGATCAAAGTCTCCTTCAATATGGAAAAAAGGAAACTTATTGGGAACGACTCGAACAGACCATCCCCCCTTTTCTTGAGGCACGACAAAGAGCTCTTTAGGGGTCAAGGCTTCGTTGCCGGGGCAGAAAGGACAGGGCCCTTTGGTATCGAAGACCTTGTAAGGGGGTTTAAAGGGAAGGTAGTCTCGAGGTCCCTTGGGATGGTCCGTGGTGACCACCACCCACATTCTGGTGATCGGTTCCCTCCTTAATTCAGCCATGCTCTTCAGTTCTCCTGACTTCTTCTCACCTTGATCAATTCGGCAACGATACTCACGGCAATCTCTTCGGGGGTTTCCGCATGAATCTCGAGTCCAATGGGGGCATGGACACGATTTAAATCCTCTTTGGGAATCCCTTTCTCCAACAGATCATCGAACAGGGTCTTGATCTTCTTCTTAGAACCTATCATCCCGATATACCGCGCCTTGCTCTTCAAGGCCTGTTCCAGAACGATCCCGTCGGAGAGATGGCCTCTTGTTACGATGACAATATAGGAGCTCTCATCGATGGAGAGACGATCAAAACTTCTTTCAAATTCCGTGACGATGACTTCATCCGCCTCTGGGAATTTCTGGTAGTTTGCAAATGTCTCCCGATCATCAATGACGACCACCTTAAACTCTACCTTTTTGGCAAGGGGAGCAAGCTGTTGAGAGATATGCCCAGCGCCAAACAGAAAGACCGTGGGTTCGGATAGAATCGGTTCCAGGAGAACCTCTACCTTTTGATCTCCTGAAGGAAGAACCAGGACTATGGGCTTCTTCTCACGAAATAGCCTCTCCCTCTCTTTGAGGACTTCTTCTTCTAATTCCTTCTCCCCCAGCAAAGATCCAACCCTTTCTCCTGAGTCTTTGATCAACAATTTGGTTCCCCTCTCCTGCCGAGGATCTCCCTCGGGGGAGATCAAGGTCGCTAAGGTGGCCATCCCCCCTTCCTGTTTCACTCTTTTGATTTCCTGGTAAATCATTAAGAAATCCTCTTTTAAAGGTTCTAAAAAGACATCGATATTTCCCCCGCAAATTAAACCACTCCCTGCCGAATCTTCTGGGGTAAGACGAAAATGGAGGATCCTTTTCCTTTCCTCTCTGAGGACCTCCTGGGCATTTTGCCAGACCTCTGCCTCTACACATCCCCCTCCGACAGAGCCGACTGTCCTTCCATCCGCTCTAATTAAATATTTTGCACCCACGGCCCTCGGGGCAGATCCGGTCCGTTGAATGATGGTGGCTAAAGCCAATCTCTCTTTTGCCTTCAGAGCCTCTATAATCTCTGTATAGATATCCATAGGCATCACGGGCTCTTTTGCTTCGGAGCAGGTTTTCCCGTCTTAGGGAAACTCTCTACCCCTTTCTCCTTTGAACGGGCAAGAGGTAAAAGAAAAAGTTGATAAAAGATCGGATCAGCCCATAACTCTATCTCAGGACCGAGATCGCCAATCGAAGCAGAGAAAAGGGGCTGGTTATTATAGGCATTAAAATGGAACGAAAGGTTTTTCAAGGACCGATAGAGCTCCATGGCAGCGACCAAATGGGTGGAATGGTTCTTTAACCAGGCGAGTTGTTCTTGAGCCCTCTTCATCCATTCCTGATCCTTTTCTAATTGAGAGAGCCAAAATCTTCCTTCTTGATATCGAAGTTCGATCTCTCCGCTTTGAATCCCGTGGACCAACTTCTGGTGAACCTCGACCATCCTCCCTAAAAGATTTTCGATCTGTTGAAATAATTCCGATCTTTCTTTTGGGTTCAGCTGGAAGGTCTTATTGTTCACCTTCCTCATGAAGTATTGGAGGGAATCCTCTTCGGCCCAAACCAAAAAGGGGATGCCTAAACAGATGAGAATCATCATTCTTTTAAAGAGATGGATCATATCCTTTTAACCTCCGATCACCTCGAGGACAGGAGGTTCTTTTTGAACCTGACCTAAAAGAATCCTCTCGATTTTAGGAGAACTCTCCTCGAGGATTCTTTGCCCCACTCGGATCGCCCTCTCTTTCTCTTTTAAAAGATCGACCTTGTTCAGAAGGACGACTCGCCTTGCTTCCGGTGGACTCCCCTTAAAGAGTCCTTCGGGATGAAGGGCCAAACGGATGAAGGTCTCCTCCGAGATTCTTCCTCCTCTGGGGGTATCGGTTAACCGAGAAAGGCGATCCACTTGAAAGGCATTTTCCTCATTTAATTCTTTATCCAATCCATCCAACCCTAAAAGACCGATGATCAGGGTGCTGCGGGATGGAATCACAGGTTCCCCCTCCCGTGGAGCTTTAAGGGACCGCCTCTTTGCCCCATCGGCCTCCACAATCACCCCATCTATCTCATGATCTTGCCAAAGCTTGTCGATGACATCCGGGGGGAAACCAGCCAATTTTCCTGAACCCACTCTTTCAGCCGCCAAGGTAAGATGCTGATATTTCTCGAGAAGGGGAATAAGCTCTCTTTTGATCCTTCTCTCTTCTCTTTCAATAAACAGCAAGGGTGTTTCCTCCTGAGAGGGCTCGAAAATCTTGGTCGTTGTGGTGGTAACCACTTTCTGTCCCCTAAGAAGAAACTCTTTGGCCAATCGAAACATCAATGTCGTCTTTCCCCCTGCTCCCACCAGAGCAATCAATTCTCTGGAACGTAGGGCTAATGCTTCTCTTAATGAATATCCTTTCCAAGAAATCATTCATTGAACCGGGAGAGGATGGCCTCCAGAACTCCTCCAGCAATCGCCCTCGCCTTTTCTGAAATCGTAAAACAGAATTCCCTTTTCCCCCTTGGGTCTATGTCCCCTACCTTCATTCCTCGATGAACTTCCACCCCATCCCGAAGAAGTCCCCGGAGAACCCCGGTGATCTGGGCGATCACCGGATAATCCTCCACCACGGCCACCACCGACCCTTTTGTTACCCGATCCCCGATCAATTTTTGGGCACGGAAAATTCCCTTCTTAGGAGTTCGAAGGACTCGTTCGATGGTATACCCTCCAATCTCTCCCGGGACTCCGGTATTGGGCTCAGCAGAACCCTCCAAGATGACCCTTCCTAAGTGATGACCTCGATTGGTCTCGATGACCACATGCACCTCTTTGCCGGCGGTAAATCCTGGTCCCAGACCAATGACCAGAGGAGCATCATCGATTTTGGTTCCAAGGTTTTTCTTTGCCATGATGGCATCGACCAAAACATCGGGTTTTAAAAATTCGATCGTCTTCCTCCCTTCTGGATCGATCAAAATGGGAATCTCCTTTCTTTCCCAAAGAGAGAAGATTTCTTTGGGAGATTCAATGAAGGTAGCCTGAACCCCTTCGACTTTTTTCTTCCCCTCATAGATGGCCTCGCAGAAAGAGACTTCTCTTCTTACGGCAATGGGCTGAGGGATTTCGAGCATACAAACCCTGAAATGGCAGCGATGGAGTCGGTGGGCCACCCCGCTGGCCATCTCTCCTGCTCCCCGGATGAGAACGACCAATTCATGAAGAGATTTTTGAGGTTTCATGACAGGATTCCCTCTCACCTCCCCCGATGAGACGAACATTCTCTTTGAAGCGTTCGGTAGTCTTCCCATGTGTCAATGTCCTGGATCACTCCTTTGGAAGTGGTGGGCATGAACCATACATCATCGTTATTTTTTTTGATGATCGATCTTCCTCCTCTATCTCCTTTTAATTTTAGCAATTCGTTGAAGTATTTCCGATGAAAGAGGACAGGATGTCCCATCCTCCCCAAATAGCATGGAACAACGATCCCTTTCCTCCCTTTTTGGAAACGACTAAGGAGGGCATTGATGGTTCTCGTTTGGATAGTGGGTTGATCTCCCAGACCGATCAGGATCCCCTGAGCTTTGGGATGAATGGAGTGAAGTCCATAGTGAATGGAGGCACTCATCCCTTTTCGATATTCCGGGTTAAGGACGATCTTCATTTTTGGATGGGTTAAAGGAGCCCCTCTCCCCTTCATTTTCTCGTTGAGAACTAAAATTACCTCGTCGACCTTTGAACGAAGAAAGGTGTGAAGACATTTTTCTAAAATCGTTTTCTTTCCCCATGGGAGTTGGAGTTTATTGACTCCAAAACGTTTAGATTCGCCTGCTCCAAGAAGAATGGCCGATATCCTCATCTGCCCATCGATCTTTTTCAATTTAATCCCGATTTCCAATGGATGTCAAGTTTAAATCCTTCATGCCCATCCATCGCTTAGAGTGGGAAATACCTTTTTCTGTAATACCTCACTCAAAAGTGGGGAATAAGCCCGAGAGGGGTATTGGAGAAACCCATGGTGCGGCTACCTTAAATGGTCCATAGAAATCATCACTTCGGTTTGTTTTAATCAGAAACCAATTTCTACGATGGATCGATTCGTATTCCTTAAACATATAAATTGATCCGCATTCTATGGGTTTCGGAAATACTCCTGTCGGGCTTAAATTTATTTCCACCCTTCAGTGAGGGGTTACCTTTTTCTTTTGTCCTTACTTGACAATTATATTTTCGAATATTAGAATTTTTATTAATTTAAAATTGTTTAAATTTATCTTTCCAAAAATCCAATCCCTTTTGATCAAATTTAATTTCTCTCTTCAGGGGGTAATGAGGATATGCCCGTTATGAGAAAAGAAAAAGGGAAGGACATAGAGATGAGTGAGATCTATATATGTCCTCTGAGTGTGTTCATGCGGTGTTATGGAGAAGAATCCCTATCTTGATTTAATTCAGTTTAGGAGGCGATCATGGAGGCAATTCAGGCGATCAAAGAGAGAAGGTCGATCAACTTTTTTCAACCCGATCGGCAAATCCCCAAAGAGATCCTTCTTGAGCTTTTCGAGATTGCCAATCTCGCTCCCTCTTCTTTCAATCTCCAGCCTTGGAAAGTCATTGCAGTAAAGAATCGAGAGAAGAAAAAAATTCTTCGAAACTGTGCCTTTAATCAACCCAAAGTGGAGGAGGCTTCTCTGGTTCTTATCCTCATTGCCGACCCCAAGGGGGTGGAAGAGAATCTGGAAAGAGTTCTTGATAGCTGGCAACAACTTGGATATTTAAAACCCGAGGCAAGGAATAGCTCCAAGGAGATGGCAAAGGCCCTGTATGGAACCGAGGAAAGTTTCAAGAGAAAGATCTTCGCCGTGAAGAACACGGCTCTCTTTGCGATGAATTTAATGATAGCCGCCAAAGGATTGGGTCTTGAAACTCATCCCATGGATGGTTTTGATGAAGAAGCGGTCAAAAAAGAGTTTGGAATTCCGGAGGACAAAATCATTCCAATGCTTATCGCAGTTGGATATCTGAAGGAAGGAGTAAAACTCTTACCCAGGGCTTTTCGAAGACCTATCGATGAGTTTACGACCTGGCTTGAATAGAAGGGGGCATTCTTTTTAAAAAGGTGAACTTCTGAGAAAGGAGAATTTAGAAATGTTGGCCTATCCGTGGTTTAAGCGTTTGACAATGGGATGGATCTTTCTCTTTTTCTTCACTTCCTCCCCAACCCTCGCTCAGAATTTTCTTGCTCAAAAGACCCCCTCTACGGGCTACCAGCCCCAATTCCAGGTAGGAAAAGAAAAAGTCTATTTGGTCTGGCATGAATACGATGGACCTTTCCGCCAGATCTTCACCGCTGAGATGAATCTCGATGGAAGGGGGTGGAAATCCACTCAACGAACCTTTGGACGCTTTGATAAGGTCTTCCCTCAGCTTCAGGTGGCCGGAGATAAGATTTATTATGTTCGGCAGCAACCTGACGAAACCAAAAACCGCCAGATCTGGACGATGGAAATGAATCTGGATGGGTCGGGGTGGAAAGAAGTCCAAAGGACATACACCCCTTTTGATAAGCAGTTTCCTCAACTCCAGGTGTTAGGAGATAAAATTTACTATTTGTGGAATGAATCGGACGGGAAATATCGACAGATCTGGACAGCTCAAATGAATATCGATGGATCAGGGTGGAAAGCAACGAAACGAACCTCTTCTCCCTTTGATAAATTTGAGCCGCAACTTCAGGTCGTGGGAGAGACCATCTACTTGGTCTGGAGGGAGTCTGACGGCTCCCATTTTCAGATATGGACAGGCTGGTTGGACCGAGAAGATAAATTTTGGAAAGCTGAAAAAAAGACCGATACCCCTTTTGATAAACATAATCCCCAACTCCTCGTCGATGGAACAAAGATCTACTATACCTGGCATGAAGCCGATGGACCGGACTGGAAAAAGGCGAAGTATCAGATCTGGACAGCCGAAATGAATCGAGATGGTTCGGGCTGGAAGGCCGTTCAGCGGACCTTCACTCCTTTTGACAAATATACCCCCCAACTCCAAATCTATGGAGACAAAATCTACTATGTATGGGAAGAATCGGATGGAAAGTATCGTCAAATCTGGACGGCCGTATCCAATAAGGATGGATCGGGTTGGAAATCTCAAAAAAGAACGATTTCCCCTTATGGGAAATATGACCCTCAATTTCAAATAGTCGGGAATAAAATCTATTATGTATGGCACGAAGACCATGGACCAACGGAACCGATCTGGATAGCCATTGAAATCCTGAAGTAGTGCGGCGGGAAAAAATTGGATGTGGTTTTTGACTCGACGTAAATTTATGACTCTTTCAGGAATGGGGCTTCTCCCATTCCTATTTCACCCTAATCATTTTGCTTATACCCAAAATAGAAAGGAGGAAAAGATGAGTTACACAGCCAAAGACTATACCAAACTTTTAGGAATGGAAGGATTCAGTGAAACCCTTTTACGAAACCATTTCACCCTCTACCAAGGTTATGTGACCAACACCAATAAATTGATCGAAAACCTCCAACAAATGGTCAAAGAGGGAAAAATGGCCACCCCTGAGTTTTCGGAACTCAAGAGAAGATGGGGATGGGAGTTTAATGGAATGAGACTCCATGAATACTATTTCGAGAATCTCGGAGGAAAAGAAAAGTTAGAAAAGGAAGGAAGACTCTTTAAAAAAATCTCCGAAGACTTTGGAACCTATGAGAACTGGGAAAAGGAATTCCGAGCCGTTGGTGCGATGCGGGGGATTGGGTGGGCCATCCTGTATCAAGATCCATTGACGGGTCAATTGTTCAACTGCTGGATCAATGAACACGATACGGGCCACCCTTCAGGAGGATTGCCGATATTGGTTCTGGATGTGTTCGAACACGCCTTTATGATCGATTATGGCCTGAAGCGAGCCGATTATATTGAAGCCTTCTTTAAAAATATCAATTGGAGGGAGGTCGAAAAAAGGCTCAAATCCCTTTAAATCTCGAGGAGAGAGATGCCTATCATAGAGCAGGATATTGAAATTTATAACATTCTAAAAGGAAGTCGGAGAGTGGCCGTCATTGGCCTCTCTCCCGATCCTTTAAAGGCAGGTCACTACGTCCCCAAGACTTTGAAGGAAAAAGGGTTTGAACTCTATGGAGTGAATCCAAAATATGAAGGCCAGGAGATCTTGGGAATAAAAGTCTATGGATCATTAAGGAAGATTGAACCCGAGATCGATGTCATCGTTGTGTTCAGGCCCTCCAGGGAGATGCCTCAAATAGCCAGAGAAGCTCTCTTAAAAGGTTTTAAGACATTCTGGATGCAACCTGGAACGGTCAATGAAGAAGTAAAAGAGGACCTGGATCAAAAAGGGTTCAATGTGATTGCTGGAAGGTGTATGAAAATAGAAAGTGAAAGGCTTTTAAAAGATGAATCAAAGAAAGGTTAGGTGAAAGGAGAAGCATTGAGTAAACCCATCCATATCCTGATTGGGGGAGAGGCAGGCCAGGGACTTCAGACCATTGGATTCATCTTTTCGAAGGCTCTGGTGCGAAGGGGGTATTCCGTTCATGTTCATCAAACCTATGAATCGAGGGTTCGAGGGGGACATAATACCTTTTCCATCCGCGTAGGGACTCAGAAGATTCTAGCACCCGAGGAGAGGGTCGATCTTTTGATCGCCCTCAATGAGGAAAGCCTTGAGATTCATCGAGACGAACTTTCTCCGACCGGTTTCATGATTGGAAGCTCGGATTGGAATCGAAAGGAGAAAAACTGGATCGGGGTTCCCTTCAACACCTTCGGAGAGGAAATCTATTGGAATACGGCTGCCATGGGAGTGGCTGCAGGCTTATTGGGTCTGGATCAGCAGAGGTTAGGAAAAGTGATGAGAGAGGTTTTGGGGGAAGAAAAGGCGGCTGCAAATCTTAGGGTTCTCGAAGCCATCTATCCATGGCTCGAGACACAACCTTTTAAGATAGAACCCTTAACACCCGTTTTAAATCCTTCACCCCGTCTATTGATGAATGGACATGAGGCTTTGGCCTTAGGGGCCATCTCCTCGGGATTAAAATTTTGTGCCTTCTATCCTATGAGCCCTTCCACCTCGATTGCCCAAACCCTCATTGATTGGGCCAAGGAGATGGATCTTATCGTCATTCAAGCAGAAGATGAGATTGCGGCCATCAATATGGCAATAGGCGCCTCCTATGCTGGCGCCCCGAGTATGGTTCCTACCTCCGGAGGAGGATTTGCCTTGATGGTAGAGGCAGTCAGTCTTGCGGCCATCAGCGAAACTCCAGTGGTGATCGTGATTGCTCAGAGACCCGGACCTGCCACGGGATTGGCGACTCGAACTGAACAAGGAGAACTTGGGTTTGTCCTTCACGCAGGGCATGGGGAGTTCCCACGGGCTATTTTTGCTCCAGGAACCATTGAGGAGTGTTTTTACCTCACGAGAAAGGCATTTGAGCTCTCAGAAAAATATCAGGGTCCAATTTTCATTCTCACGGATCATTACATCGCCGATTCTTACAGAGACATCGACCCTATCCCCGTAGAGGCTCTCTCTTTTGTTCAACCTGGAACAGATCCGAATCAAATAGAGCTTCCTTATCTCCGTTACCGAATCACGGAAAGCGGTGTCTCCCCCCGTTTACTTCCCGGGTTAAGCCCACATCTTGTCGTGGCAGATAGCCATGAGCACACAGAAGACGGTCATATGACAGAGAATCTTAAGATTCGGCCCAAGATGGTGGAGAAACGTCTTAGAAAGGCTCGAGGGATCGGCTCTGAAGTGATTTCACCCACTTTCCTTGGAAATGAGGATCCTGAGATTCTCTTTGTATGCTGGGGATCGACCAAGGGTTCGGTCCAAGAGGTAACCCTTGGACTCTCTTCAGAAGGGAAAGGGGCTTCAATGCTCCACTTCTCACAGGTCTGGCCCATGGTCCCTGAACAATTTCTTCATTATCTTAAACGTGCCAAAAAAGTCATCTGCGTGGAAAGCAATGCGACAGGGCAATTGGCTCAGCTGATTCGAAGGGAAACAGGGTTTCCCATCGATCATAAGATCTTGAGGTATGATGGATTACCCATTACCCCCCAATATATTCTTAGGAACCTTGACTAAATGGAGAAAAAGATGGTGACCCTAAAGGATTATGGGGAATATAAAACGGCATGGTGTCCGGGATGTGGTAACTTCCCACTCTTAAGGGCCATAAAACTGGCATTGGTCAAAAAAGGACTCGAGCCTCACCAGGTTCTTATCGTCTCTGGAATAGGACAGGCTGCCAAGGCTCCTCATTACATCAACGCGAATGTCTTCAATGGTCTTCATGGTCGAAGTCTTCCCGTCGCAACCGGTGCCAAACTGGCCAACCCTAATCTTATTGTGATTGCTGAAAGTGGGGATGGATGTATTTATGGAGAAGGAGGAAACCATTTTCTTGGAGCCATTCGGCGTAATATTGATATCACGGTGATCGTTCATGACAACCAGGTCTATGGATTAACGAAAGGTCAGGCCAGTCCCACCTCTGAGGAGGGTTTCGTCACCAAAGCTCAGCCTGACGGGGTATTTGAAATCCCTTTCAATCCCATCGCCATTGCCGTGGCCATGCATGCTGGATTTGTGGCTCGGGGGTTTGTTGGGATGGAAGACCATCTGGTAGACCTCATTGTTCGAGCCATAGACCATCCTGGGTTCTCTCTCATCGATGTTCTCCAACCTTGTGTTTCGTTTAATCGAATCAATACCTTCAAATGGTATAGAGACCGATGTAAACCCCTTCCTTCCTCCTATGACCCCTACGATTGGGAGAAGGCGATGAAAGTGGCTCAACAATGGGGAGACGAAATCCCGGTAGGGATTATCTATAAAAATGATAGGCCCTCTTACGAAGAGCGCTTCGCACCCTTGAAAAAAGGACCATTGGTCGGGCAAAAGGTTGACCTCTCAAAATTAAGAAAGATTATTGAAACCTACGCTTAGATTAAACATTTTATACCCATCTCTTAAAAAAAGTGAGGATAAAGGAGGGAATGATGAAGAAAATACTTCTGGCCTTCATGATCATTTTAATTCCGATTGTTCTCTTTGCTCAGGGAACAGCAAAAAAAGAAAAGCCTCTCCCTATGAGTCAAGAAACCCAGGCCTGTCTGGAATGTCACAAGCTTTATACTCCAGGGATTGTTGAGGATTGGCAGAAAAGCCTCCATGCCAAAACCATTCCCTCTCTGGCAATTAAGAAGCCAGAAAAAAGCCGAAGGATTTCTGCCAATAAAGTTCCTTCCCCCTTGGCCGGAGTCGTGGTGGGTTGTTATGAGTGCCATGGATTGAATCCCGAAACCCATCGAGATAATTTTGAGCATGTAGGGTATAAAATTAACGTCATTGTTACGCCAAAAGATTGTGCCACCTGTCATCCCGTAGAAGAGGGTCAATATTCGGGAAGTAAAAAGGCTCATGCCGTCGGAAATCTCACCAAAAATCCGATCTATCACACTCTGGTCGAAACCATCATAAGTAAGAAGAGCATCGAAAAGGGAAAAGTGATCCAAAAAGAGGTTTCTGAATCGACTCGTCAGGAGACCTGTTTTGGCTGCCACGGAACAGAAGTAAAGGTCGCAGGAGTTCAATCCATCGAGACCGAAATTGGAACCATCGAGATTCCCAAGTTAATCAACTGGCCCAATCAAGGAGTGGGGAGAATCAATCCAGATGGAAGTTTGGGGGCCTGTTCTTCCTGCCATTCAAGGCATCAGTTTTCGATCGAGGTCGCCCGAAAACCCTATACCTGTTCCCAATGTCATCTTGAACCCGATGTCCCTGCATGGAATGTCTATAAAGAAAGCAAGCACGGAAATATTTTCTCTTCAAATGATTCAAAATGGAATTTCAATGCCGTTCCGTGGAAACTCGGCAAGGATTTTCAAACCCCAACCTGTGCGGCATGTCATAACAGTCTTATCATCAATCCGGCTGGGAAAATAGTGGCTGAAAGGACCCACGACTTTGGTTCAAGGCTGTGGGTGAGGCTTTTTGGATTGATCTATTCTCATCCTCAACCTATTCATGGAGATACTTCAATCCTAAAAAATAAAGACGGCCTCCCTTTACCCACCACCTTCACGGGAGAGGTAGCAAAAGAGGGACTCATCGATGAGAAAGAACAAAAAAAGAGAAAATCAGTCCTCTCAACGATCTGTATTCAATGCCACAGTACCTCCTGGACCAATGCCCACTTTGAAAAACTCGAACATACGATTCGTGAAGTGGATGGAATGACCCTTGCCTCCACCCTGTTGCTCCTTGAGGCATGGAGCCATCGTCTCGCCGAAGGTCTTCCCCATGGGAAAAATCCGTTTGATGAGACCATTGAACAGATGTGGATCAGACAGTGGCTCTTCTATGCCAACTCGGTCAAATATGCTTCGGCGATGACCGGAGCCCCTGATTATGCCACCTTCAAGAATGGGTGGTGGAGCCTAACCGAAACTCTACAACAGATGAAGGACTGGATTGAAATTAAGAAGAAGACAAAATCGACTCCGTAAAAAAGGAGGTGGTGGTTCATGAATATCCTTAAAAAACCAAAATGGTCCCCTTACCTGGCAGGAGCCATGCTTGGGATGGTGAGCTGGTTTGCCGTCCTCACAGCAGGAAAGTATCTGGGAGTCTCAACGACCTTTGTTCGAACCATCGGAATGATGGAGTCTCTTTTTGTTCCTGAACATGTCTCTACCCTACCCTACTTTATCAAAGAGAAACCGATCATTGACTGGCAATGGATGGAGGTTCTCGGAATTCTCATTGGAGCCTTTATCGCCTCTAAACTCTCTGGAGAATTCAAAAGCAAGTTTGTTCCTCCGATGTGGGAGAAGCGATTTGGGTCAGATCGATTCAAGCGATGGTTTGTGGCGTTTATAGGGGGAATCGTCTTGATGTTCGGTGCTCGGATGGCAGATGGTTGACCATCTGGTCATGGAATCAGCGGTTCGCTGCAATTAGCTCTCAGTGGCTGGATCTCCCTTATCTGCTTCTTTATCGGTGGAATGATCATGGTTCGTCTCCTCTATGGAAAAGGAGGTGAATAGAATGGGAACACTCCTTTTAGGTCTTCTTACCGGGATACTCTTTGGTTTCTTCCTTCAAAAAGGTCAGGCACTGCGCTATGACAGACAAATTGGAATGTTACGGCTAAAAGACTTTACCATCCTCAAACTGATGCTATCCGCCATTTTAGTAGGAATGGTTGGAATCTATTTCTTTGTCGATATGGGATGGGGAAAACTCAGCATCAAACCCACCCTGCTGGGAGCCAATATTTTGGGCGGATTGATTTTTGGATTGGGATGGGGAATGTTGGGTTACTGTCCTGGAACTGCCGTTGGAGCCACTGGGGAAGGCAGATGGGATGCCTTCTGGGGTGGAATTTTAGGCATGCTTGTTGGAGCAGGAATATTCGCTGAAGTTTATACCTTTATCAAGGACAGTCTGCTCAAATGGGGAGATTTCGGGAAAATGACCATCCCTAAATTAATTGGGGTGAATCACTGGGTTATCGTTATTCTTTTCTGGGTGATCATGGCAGGAGTTTTAGTGGTCTTAGAAAAAAAGTTTCCTTCAGAAAAATAATGAAACCCCCTTGTCCTTTAAGAGAGGACAAGGGGGTTTCATTAGGAGGTCTTAACCTGTGAGTGTGGCCAAATAGGCTGCTCCAAGCTTCTCCACATGATTTTTTACATTCTCAAAGTAATTGAAGTGTTCTTCCTCCTCTTTGAGAAGCTCTTCAAACAGCTCTTTAGAAATCTGGTCTTTCTCCGAAGCACAAATCGTTGAGGCCTCGTTATACATTTTGATGGCCTGATCCTCCAAAGCCAAATTGGTTTTCAACATCTCTTCAATGCTTTGTCCTTTCTTTGCCGTGGCATCAGGAGCGGAGGTGGGTTCTCCCTTCAGATAGAGAATCCTTTCGGCTAACTTTTCGGCATGTTTCATCTCTTGAATCGCAATTTCTTTAAACTTCGTTCCTAATTTCCCAAAATCCTGGTCTTCCAGTTCATAATGCTGGGCCATATATTGAGATATGGCTGTCAACTCCCTTGCTCGTGCCGCATTCAATAGGTCAATCACCTTCTTGCTCATAAGGCCTCCTTTTTGTATAATTTTTTGTAATTATATTAAAATTAAACACTCCATTAGTCAAGAACAAAAAGTTACCCCTTGTAATCCCTCACTCAGATGGGGAATAAGCCCGAGAGGGGTATTGGAGAAACCCAAAGTGCGGCTACCTTAAATGGTCCATAGAACTCCTTACTTTGGTTGGTTTTAATCAGAAGCCCATTTCAACGATAGATCGATTCGTAGGATCCATTTATATTCAATCCATCCGCGTTCTATGGGTTTCGGAAATACTCCTGTCGGGCTTAAATTTATTTCCCTCTTGAGTGAGGAGTTACCTTTTTCTTTTTGGTTAGAAGTATATTGTCTCACTTTCCTCAAGCTCAGATTGAATCTCCTGTCATCACGGTAAA
>CAZMWF010000098.1:0-5286 GCA_964570075.1 uncultured Syntrophaceae bacterium
GGGTCTCTGACCACAATGATCTCCCAGCATTGGGTATTGGCCCATGAGGGAGACCATCGCACCGCCTCGATCACCTTTTGGAGGATTTCATCGGGCACAGGGTCGGATCGATATTTTCGAATACTCCTTCTGCCCTGAATCGCTTCCATCAATTCCATCTTCGTCCTCCTCTCTCCTTTCACCCCGTAGCTCTTAAATTACCATTCTGCTTTAACCGAAGCTACTCCCCATGATACATTAAAACCTTCCTTTTTAAGATTTTGAATAATAAATTTTGGGTTTTTGACGTCAATACGGAGAGCCATCACCCAATTTCCCTTTCTTGATTGAGGGAAAAGAATCATGCTCAAAAGGGTAGCGCCATGTCGTTTAACGATGGAGAGGATTCTTTTTAATTCTCCAAATTTATCCCCTAAATCGGTAATGGTAATTCTCGACCCTTCCTCCCCGATACCAAGGGTTCGGATAAGAAATCTAACTATATCTGATTCGGTAACAATCCCTACTAATTTACTATTCTCTACTACGGAAAATGAACCTATTTTTTCCTCCTGACCAATCCTTAAGGCATCTTCGACAGGAGTATATGGACTTAAAGTAATAGGATTTTTCTTCATCACATCTTTCACTTTCATTTTGGAAAGTTCATAATTTAGATCAAAAATACTCGACGAGGGACCTTTAAGGGGAAGGGCTTCCGTGAGATCATGTTTGGTAACAATACCAACTAACTTCCCTTTTTCTATAACAGGAAGCCTTCGGATCTTTTTTTCTTGCATGACCTTTATGGCCTGGAGAACCAAATCATCCGGGCTGATAGTAATAGGGTTCTTTGTCATAACGTCCTTGATTCTCATCTTTTCCTCCTTTGTTTATTGTTATTTAAATTCCTATCTTTCTCCTGCACTACATCCTCCCCTGAAGGATGGTCTTAAAAAGGAATCCATAATGGATGGGGGACCTCCAGAGAGCTTTCGATTTTAAAATCTGTCCACTCTTTCTTTCTCGGATGAGTCCCTGAAGCACACCCAGATCCTCTACCTGGTTGATTAAGAGAGCTCCGATCAGAATCCCATTCTGATCGAGACAGAGTTTACGGTAGTGGCCTCTCTTTTCATCCTTTTTAATGAGAACCTCCCCAACCCGGCTTGAACGAAAATCTCCGATAGAGGCTATGGGAAGGCCAAAAATTCGTGTCACATTCATTCTGAGGTTCCCTGGATAGGCCCCTCTTTCACCTGCCATATTCTTTCCAACGATTTCCCCCTGCTCAATAGCAGAAGTCCACAGTCCGTAGATGACCTTCTCTTGCGTAAAAAAATCGGGTGTTTCTGCCACATCTCCAGCCGCATAGACTCCTTCAAGATTGGTTTCAAGAAAATGGTTAACCAGAATCCCTCGTTTGGTTTGAATTTTGCTCCTTTTTAAGAATTGAATATTCGGTTCGACTCCTTTGCCGGCAAAGATAAAATCCACTTCCATCTCTTGTCCATCGTCGAGGATCGCTATTTTTGTCCCCCTCTTTCTCCTGAGCTGGACCACATCCCTGCTTTTTAAAAGCCGGATGCCTATTTTCTCCAAATGCCGTTCTACAAATTCTGAAGCCTCTTGATCAAGAATCTGGGAAAGGAGATGGTTGGATTTAACCACAATCGTATACTGGCCTCCTTTTCGATAGAGGGCTTGGAGAGTTTGAAGAGAGACAAGGCCTCCCCCTAAGAATAAAACCTTCTGAACCTGAGGTTTTAACTCTTTCAAAAGCCTGGCATGGTCAAGATTTCTAAGAACTCCAATCTCCTCTGTTTTTATGCCTCGTATTTTGGGCCTGATAGGGGAACTACCGGTAGCGATTAAGAGAAGGTCAAAGGGCTCTTTTTTTTCTCGATCCAGCAACACCTCTCTCTTCTGGGTATCTATCCCTAAGACTTCTGTTCCAAAAAGGGTCCTCACCCCCATACTTTTATAGTAATTTTTATCCCTAAGGAAGAGGCCTTCCTCTCCTTTTATTCCTCCCATGATGAAGTATGGAGTGATCACCCGGGAATAGGCTGGATATGGCTCTCGATCGATGAGGGTAATCTTGGATTCCTGATCCTTTTTTCTAAACGTTTCAAGAGCAGCCAATCCCGCTGCACTATTCCCGATGATCACCACCCTCTTTTTCTCCATCTCAAACTCCTATCGTAATCCCTCACTCAGATGGGGAATAAGTCCGAGAGGGGTATTGAAGAAACCCATAGTGCGGATACCTTAAATGGCTCATAGAAATCGTTACTTGGTTTGGTTTTACTCAGAAACCCATTTCTACGATGGATTAATTCGTGGGATCTATTCATATTAAACTCATCCGCGTTCTATGGGTTTCGGAAATACTCCTGTCGGACTTAAATTTATTTCCACCCTTCAGTGATGGAATACGTCCTATCATTCCAATCCTAACTCTCTTAATTTCTCTTTAGTAGGGACTCCTTCTTTATCCCACCCTCTCAATTCATAGTATTCTGGAAGCATCTTTTCGAGCTTAACGACAAGACCTTTTGCAGGCCCACCCGGCATCGGTTCCTTAAGAAGTCGATCTGGCAATCGATCCTCTTTGCCTGAAATCCCGGCTTTTAGATTGAAGAGTCTTTCAAGATTCCAGATTCTTTCTCCGGCTTTCATCAACTCCTCCAAAGTCATCTTCACTCCTGTGGCGGCTTTCAAATATTCCAGAATCTCCGGGGCCCCGAAGGCAAAGGTATTGAAAAGACAGATTCCAGATGAATCGACCACCGCTGTTAGGTCCTGAAAAGTTTTGGTCCAACCCGCCTTCTCTTCTGTTTCAAAAGGATCCAGCTTCTGAGGAGAGCCCAAAATTTCAGGAGAAATCATATATCCCCTCACATGACAGGCCCCACGATTGGAGGTCGCATACTCCAATCCCATCCCCTGGGCACCTCGGGCATCATAGGCAGGGAATTCCTGTTTCTTTACACTCATGGAATATTCGGGATGTCCGTATCTTTCGGCCACTCTGTAAGATCCTTCAGCCAATATATCTCCAAATCCCTCTCGATAACCGATGGCCTTTACCATTTCGACCATCGCATCAGGGTCACCGAAGTTTAAAGAGCGACCGACCTCTTCTTTGGAGACAATTCCTTTTTCGAACAATTCCATTCCACAGGCAATCGTCACCCCTGCCGAAATGGGGTCGATTCCTAAGATATCGCAGAGATAATTAGCCTTCCCTATCGCATCGATGTTATCGACTCCACAGCAGGCACCCAGAGCCCAATCGCTTTCATATTCAGGCCCTTCACTGAAACAGGCGTATTTTGGGTTCGTCACTCTCACCACCCTTCCGCAGGCAATGGGGCAGGCAAAACAGGCTCGGTTTCGCACCAGGATCTGCTCAGCAATGGTCTCTCCACTAATCTTTTCTGCCCCTTCAAAGACCCCCTCCTGGAAATTTCGAGTGGGGAGGATGCCACTCTGGTTAATGATATTGATCAGGATGGCCGTTCCATAGGTAGGTAATCCCTGAGAAGAAACCGGATTGGCTTTAACTTTTTGAAATCCATCCAGGGTAGCCTTTCTAAAGGCCTCTTTATCTGCCACCTGCACACTTCCAGAACCTTTGACAGCCACCGCTTTCAGATTCTTTGATCCCATGACCGCTCCTACCCCAGATCTTCCTGCTGCTCGATGCTTATCATTGATGATACAGGCAAATCGAACCAATTTCTCTCCCGCAGGTCCGATGCAAGCCACACGGGCATCCATATCCGTTTCTGAAAGAATCTGGTCTGTCGCCTCATGGGTAGTCTTTCCCCATAGATGCTTTGCGTCCCTGATCTCTACCTTTCCATCTTCTATGTAAAGATAGACCGGTTCTTTTGATTTTCCTTCGATCACGATAAGGTCAAAGCCTGCAAATTTAAGTTCTGCCCCGAAATGGCCTCCTGAATTGGAGCAGGCAATCGTCCCCGTCAATGGGGATTTCGTGATCGCCATATATCTTCCTGCCGCTGAGGCACTTGTCCCTGTTAGAGGGCCTGTAGCCAGGATCAGTTTATTATCAGGGCTCAATGGATCTACTTTGGGCTCTATCTCATCATAGAGAATCTTGGATCCCAGACCTCTTCCCCCTATAAATTTCTCGGCAATATTTCGGTCTAATTCTTCTACTCCCCATTCTCCCTTGGTAAGATTGACTCTCAATATCTTTCCGATCCATCCCTTCATGGCTGCACCTCCTTTGAGGAAGACTCCAGTTTTTTGGCCGTAGCTACCCGCTTTAACCGTGTCGGGGTGGACTCTTCCTCATATTTCAATGCCCCCGTAGGACAGAAAAGGACACATTCAGGCTCCCCATCACATTCATCACATTTGATTGCCTTTCCCAAAGGGGCATAGTAGGTAATCGTCCCAAAAGGACAGGCCAAAGTACACATTCGACAACCCACGCACCTCTCCGGGTCCACTTTAACGACCCTAACCCCAAAGTCTCTCGAGATGGCTCCACTCGGGCAGGCCTTCATACACCATGCCTCGTCACACTGGGTACAAATAATGGGTGTATAAAAGGCTTCCTCTCCAAAGATAGAGACTCTTACTCTCGAGGCAGTGGGGTTGAATTCTCCCACCTTCTTAAAAGAACACCCTAATTCACATAAACGACACCCTGTACATTTTTCCGGATAAACCGAAATCTTTTTGATCATTCCCAATCCCTCCTTTCTTGAAAATAATTTTTTTCTTGAGGATGGATAAAATGTTAACAAGAAACCAAAAATAAGGCAACAGAAAAATGAATAAAACAGCAACCTTTCATCGAAGGGTGTGGGTATCTATGGGTCCGACAGGGATGCTTCCGAAAATCTTAGAACGCGGATTCATTATATAGTTTTTATGTAGGGCCAACAACAATAAGAGAAAGAGGGGTCGAGAGGTGACAGGGTTGGAGGTTTAATAGTTAAGGAGCCATCTAAGGTTACCGCTCTAAGATTTTCTCCAGTATCCCTCTCGGACTCCTTCCAACTGAGTGAGGGGTTATTATAAAATGGGATTCCTTCACCGATGGGTGGAGACAAATTTTAAGCCCGATAGGAGTATTGGAGAAAATAGAATTGAGGAATAAGAAGAGAAGGTATCTGGGAAAACAGCTTGGAGGCGGCATCCGGATTTGAACCGGAGAATAGCGGTTTTGCAGACCGCCGCCTTACCACTTGGCTATGCCGCCTCTGGAGCGGGAAACGGGATTTGAACCCGCGACTTCAACCTTGGCAAGGTTGCACTCTACCG
>CAZMWF010000099.1:0-12887 GCA_964570075.1 uncultured Syntrophaceae bacterium
GAATTTCTGTCCTTGTCCTCTTTTTGGTAGCCGGAGCCAATGTTTTTAGTTACTTCCTTGCCCTCTCAACCATTCCGATGGCTGTCTCAAACTGGATGGCGAGTCTCGAGGTCTCTCGATATTTCATCCTTTCCATCATTGTTCTGATCTACCTCTTCATGGGTTGCTTCTTAGATGCTATTTCCATGATGGTTCTCACCATGCCTGTCATTTTCCCAGTGATAAAGACGCTTGGCTTTGATCCCATCTGGTTCGGAGTGATCTGTGTCATTATGATGGAGGCAGGATTGATCACCCCCCCAGTAGGATTGAATGTCTATACCCTTGCTGGAGTCGTAAAAGATGTTCCCATGGAAACGATCTTCCGGGGAGCGATGCCCTTTCTTTTTTCAATGATTGCAGTAGTAATTTTAATAACAATTTTTCCCAAAATAGCCCTTTTTTTGCCCAGCATGATGGGAAGGTAAATCTATACCAAGAGAAGGAGGAGAGATGGCCCTACTGCCTGAAGTAAAAAAACATTATGGCAAGCAAAGATTTTTGATCAACGGAGAATGGCTGGAATCGAAATCAACTCTCATCCATGCCAATACCAATCCCGCTACCGATGAAGTCATTTCAGAATTTCCAGAAGCGACGAAGGAAGAGGCAAGAGCCGCTGTAGAAGCAGCTCACAGGGCCTTCAAGGAATGGAGGGAGGTTCCCCTCAGGGACCGAGCCCGCCTTCTATTTGATATGAGGGCAAAGTTTGAAGAACATTTTGAGGAGCTTTCCCGAATTCTTGTTCAGGATCATGGAAGAACGATCGAAGAAGCAAGAGGTTCTGTTCGGAGGGTGATTGAGAATATTGAATCCGCCTGTTCTGCTCTTTATGGGTTGGCTCAAAGAAACGAACACATGGATCAGGTGGCAGATGGAATCGATCAATATCTCATTTGGGAACCCCTGGGCGTGTTCCTAATCATTACACCTGGAAATATTCCCATGCATGCGTGGTCCTCTTTTGTCCCTTACGGGTTAGCCGCAGGTTGCACCATGGTCATCAGTCCGAGCAGGCAATGTCCAGTGGCCTCTGAAGCGATTACTAAGGTTGCCCAGGAAGCAGGTTTCCCTCCCGGAGTCCTTAACCTGATTCATGGAGGAAGGACGATTAATAAGGATATTCTTTCACAACCCGAGGTCAAGGGGGTAGGTTTTATTGGATCCAATCGAGCGGGTCACGAACTTTTCGAGATTTGTGGAAGACTCAAAAAGACTTCTTCTATCAATGGGAATGGGAAAAACCACGTGGTCATCATGTCGGATGCGGATCTTGAGCAAGGGATTCAATGGCTCCTACGAGCCTGCTTTGGGATGTCAGGGCAACGATGCCTGGGGGTCGACAATGTAGTCATCATTGGCCCAATTTATGATGAAGTGAAAAGACGTTTCAAGGAGGCGGCTTCAAGGATGAAATTGGGATACGGACTGGATACAGAGACCGAATTGGGGCCTGTGACGACAAAGGTAGGAAAAGAGAAGGTGATAGAGTGGATCGAGAAATCTATAAAAGAGGGAGCCAAACTTGTCCTTGATGGGAGGGGGGTAAAGGTCAAAGAGTATCCGAAGGGTTATTTTTTGGGCCCCACCATCCTTGAAGAAGTCAATGTAGATATGTCCATGGCCAAAGAGGAGGCCTTTGGTCCTGTGGCCGCCTTAATAAGGGGAGAAAGCCTTGATCAGGCGATTGAATGGATTAACACAAAAACGAATCTCGGCCATACGGCCTGTATCATGACCAGAGATGGAAGGAATGCGAGAAAATTCATTCGAGAAGTCAATGTGGGCAATGTAGGGGTCAATGTGGGTGTGGCACAACCCTATGCCTTCTTTCCCCTTGGATCAAGAAGAGAATCTTTTGTGGGAACAGCCAAGTCTCGAATGGCCTCCATGAGAATGTTTATGGATGAAAAGACCGTTGTGGTAAGGTGGGTTTAGATGATTCGATTCGTTCTTAATGGGAAAGAGATGGAGGTAGAGGTTCCTTCTCATTGGACTCTTCTGCGCCTCCTTAGAGAAAAGCTTGGATTGACAGGGACCAAAGAGGGCTGTGGGATTGGCGAATGCGGAGCCTGTACGGTCTTGCTGGATGGATTACCCGTCAACTCCTGTCTCATTTTAGTTCCCAAAGTGGAGGGAAGACGGGTTGAGACAGTGGAAGGACTCGGAAGCAGGGAATCTCTTCATCCTTTACAGAGGTCTTTTATTGAACATGGGGCTGTTCAATGTGGGTTCTGTACCCCAGGAATGTTAATGTCTGCGAAAGCGTTATTGGATAAAAACCCGAAGCCAACTCGAGAAGAGATCAAAGAGGCGATTTCGGGAAATCTTTGTCGCTGTACAGGATACCAGCAGATCATAGAAGCCATTGAGGCACTCGGAAAATAGATGATCCCTCCATTTCAGTATAAAATTCCAAAAAACCTTCGGGAGGCCTGCAATCTTTTGTGGGATTACAGAGAGAAGGCAAAGGTGATCGCAGGAGGAACGGATCTGATCATTGCTCTTCGAAATGGGCTCCTTAGGCCTGAAGTCCTTATCGATATTACCCACCTTTCCGAGCTTAGGAAAATTGAGGAGAGGGATGGAATCGTTTCTATTGGAGGGGCAGTCACCCATTCTGAAATTTCTGACTCACCGATCATTCGTACCTATGGAAGAATCCTTTCCGAGGCGGCTTCTCAAATTGGATCCCCTCAAATCAGAAATACCGGAACGATTGGAGGGAATGTGATTAATGCCTCCCCTGCGGCAGATACACTTCCTCCTTTGATGGTATTGGAGGCGATGGGAAAAGTCGTATCCAAAGAAGGAGAAAAAGAGGTTCCCATTGACTCCCTTATCCAAGGGCCTTATCGGAGCACCCTCCTTCCCCATGAGATTTTAGTTTCCATCTCGTTTAAGAAACTCCCTCCCCATATGAAAGACTCTTTTATCCGATTGGCCAGGCGAGATGGGATGGCTATAGCCAGAATGAGCATCGCTGTCTTGCTTCAAAGAGAGGGAAATAGGATGAAAGAGGTGAGGATCTCGGTAGGAGCGATTACTCCTACTCCTCAAAGAATGAAGGAAGCGGAATCTCTCTTAGAGGATCAGCCCTTTGATCTTGAACGGTTAAGAGTTGCCTCTGAAAAGGTTTCTTCGGAGATGGTTTTACGAAGTGGAGTTCGCCCCTCTACTTCTTATAAATCCCCTGTAGTAAAGGCCCTGATGATGAGAGCGATTCAACAGGCCTTTGAGAATAGGCCATGAAGAAGATCGGGGTCAATGTCTTAAAGTTAGATGCCTTGGAGAAGGTATTAGGAGCTTCACGATACGGAGGGGATTACTCTATCCCCAGCCCCCTTTATCTCAGAGTCGTTCGAAGTCATAAACCCCATGCTAAGATAGTAAAAGTCGAATTAGAAGAAGCCCTCCAGGTTAAAGGGGTCGAAAGAATCTTTACAGCAAAGGACATCCCTGGAAGGAATCAGATTGGAATCATCCAGAAGGACCAGCCTGTTCTTGCTTTAGATCGCGTAAGGTATGTGGGAGATCCCATCGCCCTTGTTGCGGGAGAAACAGTTGAAGCGACAGAAGAGGCCTCTCAAAAAATAAAGGTGACCTATGAGGAACTCCCTTCTATAAAGACTCCCGAGGAAGCGCTTCAACCCTTTGTTCCTCCTATCCATGAAAAAGGAAATTTGCTTGTCGAGTTTAATCTCGTCAAAGGGGATATCCAGGTTGGATTCAAAGAGGCAGAGGTGATCATAGAAAAGACTTATACCACGACCTGGGTTGATCATGCCTATATAGAGCCCGATGGAGGAGTGGCGTATTGGGATGAAGAGGAGAGACTGGTTATCATCTGTCCTACCCAGAATGTGCATTACGATCAGAGGGAAGTGGCCTCCTTTCTGAACTTGCCCATCGAGAGGGTAAGGATCATTCAGCCCACCACAGGAGGTGCCTTTGGAGGAAGGCTCGATATCACGATTCAATGTTTTTTAGCCCTGGCCGCTTTTCACCTAAAAAGACCTGTAAAAATGGTCTATACTCGAGAAGAAGTCTTTCAGGTGATCTCTAAACGACATCCCTTGAAGATTCATTATCGGAGTGGAGCAAGAAAGGATGGAAGGCTTACTGCAGTGGAGGTGGATATTTTAGGAGATACGGGGGCTTATGCCTCCTATGGGACAACGGTTGCCATCAGGGCAGCGGTTCATGCGACGGGTCCCTATCAAGTCCCCCATGTAAAGGTGAGAAGCCGAATGGCTTACACCAATAACCCATGGTCGGGGGCGATGAGAGGGTTCGGAGTCCCCCAGATCGCTTTTGCCCATGAGTCCCAGATGGATCTTTTGGCTCAAACCTTAAAGATGGATCCCTTAGAAATAAGAAAAATCAATGCCCTTCAAATTGGGAGTGAGACAGCGACGGGTCAGGTCCTCAGGGCAAGTGTGGGAATTCGAAAGACATTAGAGAGGATCGAAGAGTGGAGAAGGAGAGTTTCTCCTTACCCCTCAGATTCAAAAAGACCCTTTATTCGAAGGGGCATCGGGATTGGTTCAATGTGGTATGGGATAGGAAATACTGGGATTGCAAATCCATCCACGGCACAGATAGAATTTTCTCCAAAAGGAGAAATCAAACTTTATATCGGGGTGGCCGATATTGGACAGGGTTCTGACACCGTTCTTCTTCAGATCGCCTCTGAAGCCTTAGAGATTGAATTAAAGGAGATTCAACTCATCAGGGCCGATACTTTCCTCACTACCGATACAGGCGCAACCTCTGCGAGTCGTCAGACTTATATTACAGGCAATGCCATTCTCAATGCGATAGAGAACCTTAAGAAAAAGGTTCTTCAGGAGGCAAGCTCCCTTCTCAATGAAGAGGAGAATGACCTTTTTGTAGAAGATGGATTAGTGAAGCATCGGCAAAAACTGTGCATAGTTTTACCCATTCAAGAAGTCGCGAGGAGGACTGGAAAGAGCATCAGAGGAGAAGGCTATTTCGATCCAGAAACGACAAGGCTGGATCCAGAAACAGGACAGGGGAGCCCTTATGCGACCTATGCTTTTGCAACCCACCTGGCTGAAGTGGAGGTCGATATCGAGACAGGAAAGGTGAAGGTCCTTCGAGTGATAGCATGCCACGATGTGGGAAGAGCGATTCATCCAAACAATGTAATCGGCCAGATTATCGGAGGAGTGGCGATGGGGGTTGGGTTTGCTTTAATGGAAGAGTATGACCCCGGAAGGACTATCTCTTTTGTTAATTATCTTATCCCCACCTCCAAAGATATTCCTGAAGTGATTCCTATTTTGGTGGAAGATCAGGAGCCCAGTGGTCCTTTTGGAGCCAAAGGAGTGGGAGAACCCGCCCTCATTCCTTCGGCCCCAGCCATTCTGAATGCCATCGCTGATGCCATTGGAGAGAGGATTTACCATCTCCCAGCCAATCTGGAGAGGGTCTTGGAAGCCGTTCAAAAAGCTAAGAAGGAGGATTAAAATGGCAACCCTATTGATTAAAAATATCGGAACTCTGGTCTCTGGAGATATTTCAAATCCTATTTTGAAAGCCGATGCCCTTCTGATCGAGGGAGGTTTGATTCGAGCCATTGGAGAAGAAAAGGAGATAGATAGAAAAGGGGTGGAACAAGTCTTGGACATTCAGGGTATGACTGTGACTCCAGGGCTTATTGATTCTCATTGCCATCCCGTGTTTGGAGATTTTACCCCCCGGCAGAGGATGCTTGACTATATTGAATCCTCTCTTCATGGAGGGGTCACTACCATAATCTCAGCTGGAGAGGTTCACTTTCCGGGAAGACCTAAGGATGTAGCTGGTACTAAGGCATTAGCCATTCTGGCGGCCAAATCGTTTGCCAGTGCAAGACCTGCAGGGGTCAAAGTCGTTGGAGGAGGTCTGATCCTCGAACCAGGACTTCAAGAGAAGGATTTTGAAGAATTAGCAAAGGAAGGGGTTCGAGTGGTCGGAGAGATTGGATTGGGAGGGGTGAAGACCCCTCGAGAGGCTGCCCCCATGGTCAAATGGGCAAAGAAATATGGAATGGTTGTGATGATGCATACAGGGGGAACCTCTATTCCAGGAAGCACCACGGTTCCGGCGGCGGATGTCATGGCGGCTGACCCAGATATTGTCTCCCATATCAATGGAGGTCCCACCGCCATTCCCATTGAAGAGGCAGAGAAACTCATCCGAAATACCTCTTTTGCCCTCGAGATCGTCCATTGTGGAAATCCTAAGATGATCGTTGAGTGCATGAAAATCATCAAAGAAGTGAACGCCTATTCAAGAGTCATTATTGGAAACGATGCACCTTCTGGAACAGGAGTCATCCCCTTAGGAATTCTCAGGGTGATCAATTTTATTTCCTCTCTTTGCGGCGTAAAGGCAGAAGAGGCCATTGCCATGGCTACGGGGAATACAGCGAGGGTTTATCGACTAAATCGGGGAAGGATAGAGGTAGGAAGAGAAGCCGATCTTGTGATCATGGATGCTCCCATGGGATCGGTTGGGAAAGATGCCCTCTCGGCTATCGAAGCAGGAGATATCCCCGGGATTGCAGGTGTATTAATCGATGGGGAGATGAAGATTGGTGTGAGTCGAAACACTCCGCCACCCAATCGCAAAATGACACTCACCAAACCGTAAGGCGTAAAGGGAAAGGCGTAAGGGAAAACACTCACTCCTTACGCCTCACGCCTTAGGAAGAGAGTTTGAAATGATTGTGGACTGGGAAACCTGTATAGGTTGTGGTTTATGTGTGGAGGCCTGTCCAATTCAAGCCATCCAATTGGTTAAAAAAGGTAAAAAGAAGAAGGCCTCGATCTCGGAGGCCTGTGTAGATTGCCAGGCTTGTGCAAAGGTCTGCCCTAAAGAGGCAATTCTCTCTGACTCTCTCCATAAGGAGAGAAGGGTAAGATGTTTTTCCTGTCCGATTCAGTGTCTCATTTTAGAAGGATACACGGGGGCCTGCCAAAGATTTATCAATCGGAATGGGGAGCTCATTCGGAACGTTCCTCTTCAACGTTATGAGGATGTGTCAGGGGTTGTCGGCAAGGATCATGAGGAGGCTATTCGAAAACCCCTGATCACAGGAATCGGCGCAGGGACGACCTATCCTGATACCAAACCCGCGCCTTACATTGTCCAATCCAAAGTCGAAGGAGTGGATGTGGTGACCGTCGTCACCGAAGCCCCTCTCAGTTACAGCGGAATTAAGGTAAAAATCGATACCGATATTCCTATCGGAGAGGAAGGAGCCCCTGTGCTTATCGGTAAGAGAAGAGTAGGGCATGTTTGTACCGAAGAGTATGGATCAAAAATCCTCTCGCTCGGAGGAGTGAATCTTCTCACCGGTCAGGATGGAATTGTGGTGGCTAAACTCATCTCGGATATTGCCAATCGGAAAGAGGTGAAACTTAATGTCAAAGAAGGAGCCGAGTTGATTCTTCAGGTAGGGAAACCCCCGGTGATAAACGGGAGAATAGGAACAAAGATGCGGGTGGGTTGTGGAAGCGCCTCTATGGGTCTTTTTGGAGGATACTTCTTGGAGGCGGCCGATGAGGTGATTGTCCTTGACTCCCATCTTATAGGGCTGTTTACAGAACATGCTGCAGGGAGAGAATTGGGTGCCCGTTATAGCGGCGTTAAATTGAAGGCAAGGCAATCCACTCCGGGTCGTTATTTTGGAGAACATGGCAAGGGTTGGGGAGGAACCAATATTGAGAATCCCCTCGATATTATAGAAGGGGTTGATTTGAAGATCGCAAAATTAGGAATGACTCTCTTGATTACAGAAACGACGGGGGAAAGAGCAGCGATGTTTCGCCTTGGGGAAAATGGGAAGTTCGAACAGATCGAATTAACCCCGAAGGCTAAGATCGCAGTGGAGATGATCGCTTCTCACTGTGAGGGTTCAAGAGTTTCAGCCGTCTTTATTGGAGGGGCAGGTGGAAGTGCAAGGGCAGGGGTAACAAAGATTCCTTTGAAATTAAACCTGGCAATCCATCAGAATCGGGCAAGGTTAACGGTAGGAGGGGCACCGACTTATATTCTCCCAGGAGGGGGAATCACTTTTTTGGTTGATGTGGAGAAGGTGATGGTAAGGGCCTTTACCTATGTTCCCACCCCGGCTACGGTCGTTCCCCTCGAATATACGATGAGATTAGAGGACTACATCGAGATGGGAGGTCATCGTGAGAAAATAAGAAGATTGGAAGAGGTCCTTAAGGAGATAGAGGAAAAGAAGAAAGGTGAAGAGGAAAGAAATCTTAAATGATTCGATTCAATTCTTATCGGACGGGAGGGTTTGGGTGGATTACGGCCCGATGCGGATATGGATACAGGTATGGGAAGGAGATCGAACCCTTATCCCACTGGCCAAAGAAGGAGCTCAATTGGCCATCGCCCTTCTCGAGGACTTAGCCAGATTTCTTCCTGTGATAAAAAGGAAATCCTTAGAATTGAAGGGAAAAAAGAGCTTTCCTGAGGTGGTTCAAAGAATGGTCGAGGCCACTCAAAAGATGGGGGAGGCAGATTTGACCCCTCTGGCTGCTGTCGCTGGGGCGGTCTCGGATATGGTGGCCGATTTTATTTTTGCTCGAGGGGGGAGCAAGATCATCGTGGACAATGGTGGGGATATTGCCATTCGATTGAGGGAAAATGAGGTGGCCAAGGTTGGGATAAAGACAAAGATCGAGGCACCGAAACCCGTCTATTTTCTTTCTATTGATTCCACGATGAATATAGGAGGGGTGGCTACCAGTGGACTGGGAGGGAGAAGTTTTACGAAAGGGATTGCCCAGGCAGCGACCGTCGTTGCAGAGAGCGCATCTCTGGCTGATGCTGCGGCAACGACTATTGGGAACTTTACCAATATTGAGGATTTCAATATCCTCAGGCTTCCTGCGGAGAAGATCTATCCGGATACCGATCTTAAGGGGGAGTGGGTTACCGTGGAGGTGGGCGAACTCTCTCAAGAGAAGATTGGAGAGGCCTTAAGAGCAGGCCTATCAAAAGCAGACCTATTGGTCCAAAAGGGTTTAATTAAAGGAGCCCTTATTTCGGTGCAAGGAAAAGTGGGATGGACAGAATCGATCAATTCTTGGTTAACCGTTTTATAGGTCTTTGTTTTGCACTATACTCTAAACGATGGGATGGGAGGTGTATAAGATGGAGGTAAGAAAATATGTGACGATCGTAGAAGAAACACATCTCGAGGGAGGAAAAAAGGTTGATCCACCCACAAGGAAGGCAGCAGCCATTGCCGTGATCAAGAATCCCTTTGCTGGAAAATATGTAGAAGACTTAACCCTTTTGATTGATATGGGTGAGGAATTGGGAGGGATTCTTGGAAAGAGAGCGGTGGAGGCATTAAACATCTCTCCCAAAAATGCCGAGAGTTACGGGAAGGCAGCCATTGTTGGAGTGGATGGAGAGCTGGAACATGCCGCCGCTATCCTGCATCCGAAATTAGGAGGACCCCTGAGGGAGGCGGTCGGAGGTGGAAAAGCGATTATCCCATCAGCCAAAAAGATGGGTGGTCCAGGCACAGAAATTGATGTTCCTCTCCATTATAAAGATGCCGCTTTTGTCAGATCTCATTTTGATGCGATGACGGTGAAAGTCCCAGATGCTCCTCGATCGGATGAGATCTTGGTGGCCATTGTCGTCACAGACTCTGGGCGACCTCATCCGAGGATCGGCGGACTCAAGAAAGAAGAAGCCAAGAAAGAGGATGGATTAAGATAAGGAAGAGCCAGGGCTGGAGACTGTGAATAGAAGGGGAGAGAGGAGGGGGAATTTCAAATATTTTTTTAATTATATTTTTCGGGAGAGATTTTCGAGTTCCTCTGAGGTGAGTTCCCTTAAAAACAGATAGAGTAAATCTAACGTTCTTTCTATATCAGACCATTTTACCAATTCATTCGGGGAATGACTATAACGCCTGGGGATAAATACCCCTCCACAGGGGATTCCTTTTCCCGAAGTGTGGATCGTGGAGGCATCTGTCCAGGTCTGAAAGATATCTTTTTGATAGGGAATCTGATTTTGGATGGCTATCTCGGTCAGTCTTTTTGAAATCTTCTTTGAATAGATTGTCCCCAAGCCAAGACCCTTCGTATCCATAGCTCGGATCACTGGCCCTTTTCCACACTCGCCGGTGGCTTGTTGGGGCGAAGTGATTGGGTCTCGGGCCGGTACCGTATCAAGGATGATGGCAATATCCGGCTGAAGCGTTTGAGCCGCAACCTTTGCCCCTCTCGATCCAACTTCCTCCTGGACCGCGGCTACGAGAAATAGTTGGTAGTCTATTTTTTCTTGATTCATCCGCTCGGCCAATTCAATCAGGATGGCACATCCAGCCCGATTATCAATCGATTTACTGATGAGGCTCTCTTTTCCGATCCATTGGAAATTGGGGTGATAGACAATGGGGTTTCCGATTTCAATTCCCCAATTTTTTACTTCCTCTGCACTTTCGGCTCCTACGTCAATCCAGAGGTCCGAAATCGAAACAGGACGTTTTAGATCTTCTGGACCCATCAGATGAGGATTTTTTACTCCCACGACCCCCGTATAGATTCCGTTCTCGGAACAGATATCCACTTTACAACTCAACAATACCCTCTCGTCAATCATTCCGTTGAGATCAAAAAAGATGTAACCCTTCGGATCGATATACTTGACCATTAAGCCAACCTCATCGGTATGGCAGCAGACCATTATGGATCGTTTTCCATTTCCCAATTTCCCTACCACATTTCCCATTGGATCGATGGAGACCTCAGAAAGGGTCTTCTGAAGTTCCTTCGAAATGAATTCAATGACTTTCTCTTCAAAACCGCTTGCTCCCCGGATTTGAACCAGATATTCGAATCGCTCAAGCATCTTTTGATTCCTTACCTTCATTGTTTTTCCTCCAGAGGCCTTCTTTTTTCGAAATTCTTACTGATTTTTGAAGATAAATCCAGAGATTAAAAGCAATTAAGAGAAGGGTGACGATGAGAATCACAGATGGAGAAATCTCCATATAGATCAATTGTTCCAAGTAGTGGATGATATATGAGCCGGTATAGGCCAGTTCAGGATGGTGCTTCGATCTTAACCAGATTTCGAGATAGGTGAGGGGGCAATACCAGCCCGAAATCTGAAGAAGGAGAGCAAAACTAAGACCGCTGAGATGTAGGGTTTTTATAAACTTTTTTCGTCTTCCCCAGAGGGCACCTAAAAAGAGGAAGAGGATCCAGAGAAAATGGAAGAAGACAACAAGATCTGCCAGGATTTTATAAAGCATCCCTTTTATCCCTCTTCTTTGGAGGAGGGTGGAGGAGAAAGGGTTTGGCGAAGCTCGATAGGAGTGCTTATCGAGCTCTTTTCTTTAGCCATCTGGAGGAGGATGAGGGCCGAAATCACTGAAAAACCCCCCAAGACTTGTAAGGGGGAGAGGACTTCTCCGAGGAAAAAATAGGCAGCCAATCCTGCAACCACAGGTTCCCAAGTAGCCGTAATACTTGCTCGCGTGGCTCTGATTCGTTCGATCCCTTTGAAATAGAAGCCAAAAGGAAGAAGGGTAGAAAAGATGGCGATATAGAGAAAAGCCATCCAGACCCTCAAGGGATGGCTATCACGGATAATTTTCACAGGAGAGATATAAAAAAGATAGCACAAAGCACTAAATCCAAACCCATAAAGGAGAAGGGTCCATGGGTCGTATTTTTTTAGTCCTTTTTCCCCATACAAAGCATAAAAGGTGAAGAAGAACGAAGCGATCAAACCACTAAAAATCCCCACTCGATTTAGCAGGAGAAGGTCCATCCGGTAGCCTCCCACCACAAGATAGCATCCTCCAACGGCCAAAAAGAGTGCGATCATCTTTGACCGATTGATCGGTTCTCGTTGAAAAAGAAAGGCATAGAGAGAGACCCAGATGGGCTGAAGATATTGAAGGAGGATGGCCGGTCCCACATGGATCTGACTGATGGTGTAGTAGTAAAAGAACTGCATTCCTGTGACTCCAATTCCTCCTAAAATCATAAAGTATGGAAGGTCGGTTAGGGAGATGAATAGCTTCTTAGGGTTCCTTAGAAGAAGAATCATTAGGAGAATGATGGTAGCCAGGGTTAATCGGACAAGGACAAGTTCAGCAGGGGGAAGACCGATATTAAAAAGGGCCTTTGCAATGACACTGGAGATTCCCCAAAGGGTTGCCCCGATTAAAATATATAAATAACCTTGAATCTCGATGTTCTTCATTCATTTAATCCTTGCATACATTAAAAATAAAAATCAACCCTTAGAGTGAAGTAATTTCTTGCAGACCCTCTGTGGCTTAAATTTATTTCCGGCCTTCGGTGAGCACTCCCTTCGAGAGTAATGCCTCACTCAGTTGGGGAAAGGGTCCGAGAGGGATGCTGGAGAAAATCTTGGAGTGGTAACCTTAAATGGCTCCTTAACTGTTAAACCTCCAACCCTGTCACCTCTTGACCCCATTGCTCTTGTTGCTGTTGGCCCTACAATAAAAGCTATATAATGGGTCCGCGTTCTAAGATTTTCGGAAGTATCCCTGTCGGACCCATATATATCTTCACCCTTCAGTGAGGCATTGAGCGTAATCCCTCACTCAGATGGGGAATAAGCCCGAGAGGGGTATTGGAGAAACCCATTCCGCCATAGGCGGATCCGACTCGGTCGGAAGTGCGGCTACCTTAAATGGTCCATAGAAATCTTAACTTTCGTTTGTTTTAATCAGAAACCCATTTCAACGATAGATCGATTCGTAGGATTCATTTATATTCAATCCATCCGCGTTCTATGGGTTTCGGAAATACTCCTGT
>CAZMWF010000100.1:0-9530 GCA_964570075.1 uncultured Syntrophaceae bacterium
CTGGGAGAATATAGCGCCTTAGTGGCTTCCGGAACGCTTTCCTTTAGAGAGGCGGTCAAGATCGTGAAACTCCGAGGAAAATTTATGCAGGAGGCTGTCCCAGTCGGAGAGGGAGCCATGGCAGCCATCTTAGGGATGGAAAAGGAAGAGGTAGAGCAGCTCTGTAAAGAGGCCGCCGAAGAGGAGATCCTTACCCCAGCCAATTTTAACTCTCCAGGTCAGATCGTCATCTCCGGTCATACTTCAGCCGTTCAAAGAGCCATAGAGATAGCAAAAAAGAAAGGCAAGAAGGCGATTCTTCTTCCCGTGAGCGCCCCCTTTCACTCTCCTCTTATGAAACCGGCAGCCCTTCGGCTTGGTGAAGCCCTCGAAGAGATTTCTGTGAATGGACTGACCATCCCTGTGGTGACCAATGTAGAGGCACGGCCCAATCTCAATCCAGAGAAAGTAAAACCCTTGCTCATTGATCAGATCTCCAGCCCTGTTCAGTGGGAACAATCGATGCGTTATATGATTGCCGAAGGTGTGGAAGAGATGGTTGAGATTGGACCTGGAAAGGTTCTTTCAGGGTTAATGAAACGGATCGATTCGAGCATCCTTGTAAGGAATATCGGAGATTTAGAATCCCTTAAAAAAATTACGGGAAGGGGGTGAGAGAGACGTTGGAACTTTTAGGGAAGGTGGCATTGGTCACAGGAGCGGCTCAGGGAATTGGGAAGGCGATCGCTCTTCTTCTGGCCGAAAAAGGGGCGGATGTGGTGGTCTCGGATATTAACGTAGAAAAGGCTCAGGAAACAGCCCGTGAGATTGAAGAAAAAGGCCGCAAATCGATGGCATTAAAAGTCAATGTGGCCGATCCTGATGAAGTGGAGAAAATGGTTGAGGCCATCATTGAGAGATTTTCCCGAATCGACATCCTGGTTAACAATGCTGGAATTACCCGGGATAGATTACTTTTGAGAATGAGCTCCGAGGATTGGGATGCCGTTCTCGACGTCAATTTAAAAGGGGTCTTTAACTGCACGAAGTCCGTCATTAAATATATGTCCAAACAGAGGAGCGGAAAGATTGTGAATATTGCCTCCGTGGTGGGTTTGATGGGAAATGTGGGACAGGCCAATTATGCAGCCTCCAAGGCAGGGGTCATCGGGTTTACCAAAACGGTGGCAAGAGAGTTTGCCCAGAGGGGGATCAATATCAATGCCATTGCCCCTGGATATATTCAGACCCCGATGACAGAGGTTCTCCCTGAAAGGGTCAAAGAAGAACTGATGAGGCTGATTCCCATGGGACGATTGGGACAGCCGGAGGATGTGGCCCAGGCCGTCCTCTTTTTAGTCTCAGAGGCTTCCAATTACGTGACAGGACAGGTTCTAAATGTGAATGGTGGGATTTATATGTGAGGAGGTGATTGAATGGACATTGAGAAAAGAGTAAAAGAGATTATTGTGGAGCAGTTAGGAGTCAATGAGAGTGAGGTGACTTTAGAAGCTAAATTTGTAGATGACTTAGGGGCAGATTCTTTGGATCTGGTCGAGTTGGTTATGGCACTCGAAGAGGAGTACAATATGGAGATCTCTGATGAAGACGCTGAAAAGATTCTGACCGTGGGAGATGCCATCGAATATATTAAGAGCCACCTCCAGAGCCAGGCCTCCTAAATCGCACCTAAAAAAGACTCTAAGGACAATTTTCTGAGCGGAGGTCATTCATCTTGAAGAGAAGGGTTGTTGTTACCGGCTTAGGCTTGGTCACCCCCAATGGGATCGGTGTGGAAACCGCATGGAAGAATATCTGTGAAGGGAAATCAGGAATCGGCCCCATCACCCGATTCGATACCAATGGGTTTGAAACCAAGATTGCCGCAGAGGTAAAGGATTTTCACCCGGAGCAGTATATTGAGAAGAAAGAGATCAAAAAAATGGATCTCTTTATTCAGTATGCCCTGGCGGCCACCAAAGAGGCCCTTGAAGATGCCAAGCTGAGGATTACCCCTGAGAATTGTGAACGGATCGGAGTGATTGTGGGAACAGGGCTGGGGGGATTGCCCAATATCGAAAAGTTTCATCAAATCCTGATGGAGAGAGGTCCAAGCAGGGTCTCTCCTTTTTTTATTCCGATGGTCATTGCCAATCTGGCCTCAGGCCATATCGCTATTCAATTTGGAGCCAAGGGTCCAAATACCTGTATCGTCACCGCCTGTGCCACGGGTGCCCATTGCATCGGAGATGCCTTTCGAGCGATTCGTTACGGAGATGCCGATGCGATTATTGCTGGGGGAACGGAAGCCAATATCACCCCTCTCTGTGTAAGCGGGTTTAATGCCATGAAGGCCCTTTCTACTCGAAATGATGAACCTCAAAAGGCCTGTCGACCCTTCGAAAAGAATCGAGATGGATTTGTCATTGGAGAGGGGGCTGGAATCCTCATCCTTGAAGAACTCGAATTTGCCCTTCGACGAAAGGCAAAGATCTATGCAGAACTTATCGGGTTTGGATACACTGGAGATGCCTACCATATTACGGCCCCCCCTCCGGATGGGGAGGGTGCAGCTCGATGTATGAAGATGGCCATCAGGGATGCAGGATTAACGCCGGAGGAGGTCGACTATATTAATGCCCATGGAACTTCGACTCCCCTGAACGATGTAACCGAGACCATCGCTATCAAAACCGTCTTTGGAGAGCATGCGAAAAAGATTCCGATCAGTGCCACCAAATCCATGACCGGCCATTTGCTTGGAGCGGCGGGAAGTACGGAGGCCATCTTTACGATCCTCAGTATTCGGGATGGGATTCTTCCTCCTACCATCAATTACGAAGAACCCGATCCCGAGTGCGACTTAGATTACGTTCCAAACCAGGCCCGAAGGCAGAAGATTCGGGTTGGGATGTCAAACGCCTTTGGATTTGGGGGAACAAACGCCACCCTGATCTTTAAAAAATTTGAAGGATAGGAGATGCAAATCGGTTTGGCCTGCGATCACGGAGGGTTTGAACTCAAAGAAGAGTTAAAGACCTTCCTGAAGGACCAGGGATACGAACCTATCGATATGGGAACCTTTCATGAGGACTCGGTGGATTATCCTGATTTTGGAATGCAAGTGGCCGAGAAGGTCTCTCAGGGGGTTCTAAAGCGGGGGATCTTGATCTGTGGGACTGGGATCGGAATGTCCATTGTGGCCAATAAATTTCGAGGGGTGAGGGCTTCTCTGGTCAACGACCTCTATTCCGCTCGTCTCAGTCGTGAACATACCGATACCAATATTCTGGTTCTCGGAGGCCGTATCATTGGAAAAGAGCTGGCAAAGGAGATTGTTCGAGTATGGCTCGAGACCCCTTTCGCAGGGGGAAGACATCAGAGACGTTTAGAGAAGATCGAAGCCATCGAGAGGAAGAATTTTAAAATCTAAACGGTCCATTACGGTCTTGAATTTTTCCAAATGGCTCACCCTTGAAAACCGTAAGAGAAAAGAGAAAGAAGAAACCGAACAGACCTTCCTGGGATGAATACTTCATGGACATTACCCATCTCGTTGCCAAACGCTCGACCTGTTTGCGTCGGCAGGTAGGGTCTCTCCTGGTGATGGACAAGAAGATTCTGGCCACGGGATATAATGGAGCTCCTTCCCGACTCGAACACTGTTTGGAGATTGGCTGTCTTCGTGAAAAGATGGGAATCCCTTCAGGAGAGCGTCATGAACTCTGTCGAGGGCTCCATGCGGAACAGAATGCCATCATTCAGGCAGCCTATCACGGGGTTTCGATTCGGGGGGCTACCCTCTATTCCACCCATCATCCCTGTATCATCTGCACCAAGATGATCATTAATGCCGGGATTCAAAGGATCGTTTACGAAGAGGGTTATGCCGATCCTTTAGCCCGGGAGATGTTAAAGGAGGCAGGCCTGAAGGTTGAACCATTCGATCGGAAAGGTTTGAAGAAGATAAAAAGAATAGAAAAACCTTTTTAGGAAGCCCTTTCTTTTTAGGATTCTTTTATGAAATGTCCTTTTTGTGGTCATCTTGAAAGCAAGGTGGTTGATTCCCGTCTTGGGAAGGACAAGGAGACGATACGGAGAAGGAGGGAGTGTCTGCAATGTAAAAAGCGCTTTACCACCACAGAAAGGACAGAAGACACCCTTCCCCTTGTGATCAAGAAGGATGGTCGAAGGGAACCCTTCAATCGAATCAAGATTTTCAACGGTCTTAAGAAGGCCTGTGAAAAGAGGCCTATCAGTGTCAACCTGATCGAGAAGATCGTGAATCGCATCGAATCCTATTTTATGGAGAAGGGCGAGCGAGAGATTAAAAGCTCGGAGATCGGCGAGAAGGTCATGGAGGAACTCCACCGATTGGATGCGGTGGCCTATGTGAGATTCGCTTCTGTCTACCGACAATTTAAGGATATCCAGGAATTCATGGATGAACTCAAAGAACTTCTCGGAAACCGAGAAGAAGTGAAGAAGAAGTCAGGATGAGAAAAAAGGATGAATTCTGGATGAGGAGGGCGCTCCATCTGGCAGAGAGGGGAGGGGGAAGAACCTCTCCTAACCCCATGGTTGGAGCCATTCTGATAAAAGAGGGGCTCGTGGTAGGAGAAGGGTATCATCAAAGAGCAGGAGAGCCTCATGCAGAGAGATTAGCCCTCGAGAGAGCAGGACAACAGGCTAAAGGGTCAACCCTTTATATCAATCTCGAGCCCTGTACCCATTATGGGAAGACTCCTCCTTGCGTGCCTGCTATTCTCGAAGCAGGAATCAGGAGGGTTGTCATAGGAATGGAGGATCCCAATCCATTGGTCAAAGGAGAGGGCATAAGGGCATTAAAGGAGGCTGGCCTTAAGGTAGAGATTGGAATTTTGGAAAAGGAGTGTCGGAGGTTGAATGAGGCCTTCTGTAAATATATATTAAAAAAAGAGCCCTTTGTAATTCTGAAAATCGCAGCCACCTTAGATGGGAGAATAGCCACAAGAACTGGAGTGTCTCAATGGATAACGAGTGAGGAATCGAGGAGATTCGTTCATCGGCTTAGGGATCAAGTGGATGGAGTTCTGGTTGGGATCGGAACCATTTTGAGGGACGATCCCCTCCTGACCACCCGATTGCCAGGGGGGAGGGATCCTTATAGGATTGTTCTCGATAGCGAGTTAAGAATTCCGGAGGATTCAAAAATTCTTCGCACGAACCCGCAGAGGCTCATATTGGCTACTACGGAACGTGCTCCCCGGGAAAAATTGAAACGTCTCGAACCTAAAGTGGGTCGAATGATGGTCTGTCCTATGAAGGAAGGAAGGGTCGATCTAAAGGCTCTTCTTTCAAGATTAGGAGAGATGGAAATGATGAGTCTTCTGGTGGAAGGAGGAAGCCGAGTCAACGGGGCCTTCCTGGATGAAAGACTGATTGATAAGGTGTTCTTATTTCTATCCCCTAAATGGCTCGGGGATCCTCAGGCTCTTGGAATTTTTGGTGGAAGGGGGATAGAAAATCTGAAGGAGGCCCTTTCTTTGAAAGAGATGAGGGTCCGCCAAATAGGGGAAGACCTTCTCGTGGAAGGTTATATGGAAAGGGATTAAAAAAGGAAGATGTTTACCGGGATTGTGGAGGAGAGGGGAAAGGTTTTAAAAGTGGAGTCGAAAGGGAGGGGAAAGAGACTGATCCTTCATATTCCTCCTGAGTTGACAGATATCCAACTGGGTGATAGTATTAATATTAATGGGGTGTGCCTGACCCTCACTGAAAAAAGGGAAGGGGCTTTTCTGTTCGATCTTTCTTATGAAACACTCCAAAAATCTACACTGGGGGAATTGAAGGAAGGAGATACGGTCAATCTTGAGAGGGCATTGAGACTTTCTGACCGGATGGGAGGTCATATTGTCACAGGTCATATCGATGGAATTGGAATGATTGTCGAAAAAAGAAGGGAAGGTGATTTTTTCAATCTCAAAGTGAAACTCCCGAAAGAAATCCTCCCCTATGTGGTTCCCAAAGGATCGATCGCGATCGATGGAGTAAGCCTCACGGTCAATGAATTGAAAGCCGACGAAATAGAAATCACCCTTATCCCCTTTACTCTTGAAAAAACGAACTTGATGGAGAAGGGAGTTGGAGATCGGGTCAATATTGAAGCGGATATTTTAGGGAAGTATGTCGAAAGATTGTTAAGGGTGAGAGAGAAGAGTTCCAGAGGAATAGACCTTTCCTTTTTAAAAGAACACGGATTCATCAAGGAGGACGGTAGAGAGAATGATTAGTTCTATCGAGGAGGCTTTAGAGGATATCCGGCAGGGAAAGATGGTCATCCTCGTCGATGATGAGGATCGTGAAAATGAGGGCGACCTTACGATGGCAGCGGAGAAGGTCACGCCAGAGGCCATCAATTTTATGGCAAAATATGGAAGAGGACTGATCTGTCTCTCCTTAACAGAAGAAAGGATCAATGAGCTGCGTCTTCCGATGATGGTCTCGGAGAACACCTCACGCTTTCAGACTGCCTTTACCGTTTCCATTGATGCAAGGCGCGGAGTGACGACAGGCATCTCTGCTGCGGATCGGGCAACGACCATCTTAACGGCGGTAGATGACCGCACTCAACCCGAAGATTTAGTCTCCCCAGGGCACGTCTTTCCATTGAGGGCCAGGAAAGGGGGTGTCTTGGTCAGGGCAGGACAGACAGAAGGTTCTGTGGATCTGGCACGACTGGCTGGTCTCAAACCTGCCGGTGTCATCTGTGAGATCATGAACGACGACGGAACGATGGCCCGGATGCCAGAACTTCAGGTCTTTGCTAAACAGCATGGGTTAAAAATCATTACGATCGCCGATCTCATCAAGTACCGATTGCGGAAAGAACGTCTGGTGAGGCGGGTCGCCGAAGCCAAGATTCCGACCAAATATGGAGGGCTCTTTACGGCTATTGCCTATGAGAATGATGTAGATCCTTACCATCATTTAGCCCTGGTCAAAGGAGAGATCAAACCCGGAGACGAAGTGTTGGTGAGGGTCCATTCCCAATGTTTAACAGGAGATGTGTTTGGATCGAAGCGGTGCGATTGTGAGGAACAACTCCACAAAGCGATGGCCATGGTGGAAAAAGAGGGAAAAGGCGTCATCGTCTATATGAGACAGGAGGGAAGAGGGATCGGGTTGGTGAATAAGTTGAAGGCCTACTGCCTGCAGGATATGGGGAAGGATACGGTGGAGGCCAATGAGGCTCTGGGATTTAAACCCGATATGAGGGATTACGGAATCGGGGCTCAGATCCTGGTCGATCTGGGTCTCCAAAAGATTCGATTGATGACCAACAACCCGAGGAAGATCAAAGGGCTGGAAGGATATGGGATAAAGGTCGTTGAGCGAGTCCCCATTGAGATCAAACCGAGCCAGGAAAACATCGAATATCTAAGGACAAAGGCTAAAAAGATGGGTCATCTGCTCTCAATCTCATCTAAAGAACAATAAGAAAGGAGAGGAGAATGGTGAGAACCATCGAAGGGAAACTGGTAGCAAAGGGGCTTAAGTTCGGGATTGTCCTGAGCCGATTCAACAACTTCATCAGCGAACGCCTTTTAGAAGGGGCCATGGATGCATTGAAGCGAAGCGGTGCGGAGGAAGCCGACTGTTGCGTCGTCCGTGTGCCAGGGGCTTTTGAGATTCCTCTGGTCGCGAAGAAACTGGCTAAAGAGAAACGGTTTGATGCCATTCTTTGTCTGGGTTGTGTCATCCGAGGGTCCACTCCCCATTTCGAATATATAGCCCAAGAGGTCACCAAAGGAATTGCCCATCTTGCTCTGGAGAGCGAAATCCCCATTGCTTTTGGAGTCCTCATTACCGATACCATAGAGCAGGCAATTGAACGGGCGGGTACCAAGATTGGAAATAAAGGATTCGATGCCGCTATGGCGGCCATTGAAATGGCCAATCTCATGAGGGAAATCGAAAAAGGATAGAAGAAGGATTGGGGAAGAGAAGGCGATCGAGGGAATTTGCTCTTCAAGTTCTTTATCAATTAGAAATCAATCCGCAAGAGATTCCTAAAGCTCTTGAACATGTAAGAAACAGCCTCACCTCCGGTTCAGATGATCCCGAATTTACAGAACGGATGGTGAGAGGGGTGAGAGAGCATCTTCAGGAGATTGACCGTCTTCTTGAAGATTACCTGGAGCACTGGCGTCTGGATCGATTGAGTTCGGTGGACCGAAATATCCTCCGTCTTGCCTTATTTGAACTTCTCTACTGTCCTGATATTCCGCCTAAAGTAACTATTAATGAGGCGGTCGATTTGGGGAAGAAATATGGGACAGAGGATTCAGGTGCCTTTATTAACGGGATCCTGGATCGAATTCAGAATGAAGTCGTCAAAAAACCAATATAAAGAGTCGGATGGTTAGGGGATATGGATATTATTGTTTCACCCGATGAGGTGGATCTTCTTGAGTGCGAGGTGTTGGTCTGTGGGTTTTTTGAAGACGAGAGACCCCTCCGAGGTTCCTGTGGGTGGGTCGACTGGAGGCTCAATGGAAGGATCTCCCATTTTATAGAGGAGAAGAAATTGATAGGGAAGTGGGAGGAAGTCATCCTGATCCCTACTCAAGGGAGATTACAATCGCCCTTCCTCCTTCTTTTTGGTTTGGGAAAAATAAGGGAGTATAGTTACCTCAGGGTAAGGGAGATGGTTCCTTTCCTTTTGAGGCCCGTTAGAAGGCTTTCTGTCTCCAAGGTCTCCTTTTCTTTGCCCTATCATGAAGACTACCATGTCGATTGTGGAAAGTTGATCGAAGTCCTTCTCGAAGGGATAGCAGACTGTTTAGAACTCGAGCCCTTTGATTCAGACCAGGATTGGATTAGGAATCTTCAACTTTTTTTTGGCGAAGGAGAGGGGCGTTTTTCGGAAATTCTCTTTGGAGTGAAGACTGCCAAATTGATTCTCAATGATCGAATTCCGATTCGGATCCTTGTCCCTGCCGAAACCACTCCATCCCCCTCTATCGAAGTCTATTGATTCAAAGCCACCCTTCTCTGAGAGATTCACGAATCAGTGAGGGGTTAACCTTGAAAATAATTTTTTCCCCCTTACCCCTTCCTTCTCCCCGGAGAGACTGTGTCGTAATGGGGAAATAGTAAAGAATGTCATGCTGAACTTGTTTCAGCATCTAATAAAATCAACGGCTTATAGACCCTGAAATAAATTCAGAGTGACAAAACAGTAAGGAGAAGTTAATTATATACACGTTGACAAAGGATAATTATTAGTGTATGCTTATACACAAAAGGAGGTATATATGAGAACAAACATTGTCCTGGAAGATAAATTGGTCAAGGAAGCAATGAAACTCGCCCGCATAAAGACTAAGAAAGAACTTGTAAATCAGGCTTTGAAGGAATTCGTTGAAAATAGAAAGAGACTCAATCTCATGGATTTATTTGGTAAGATAGAGTTTGCAAAAAATTACAACTACAAAGCACTCCGCCAAGGAAAATGATTCTGGTAGATACATCAGTTTTAATTCAATTTTTTAAAGGAACTAAAAGTG
>CAZMWF010000101.1:0-9297 GCA_964570075.1 uncultured Syntrophaceae bacterium
ACCGAATCCAAAGTTCTTCACAAAAATGGAACTCTAAATGAAGACGAAAGGACTCTGGTAAGGAGGCGTACGCTCGATTCGGTCCATCTCCTTTCACACTTTGGATTTGACCAGGACCTCATAAAAATGTTCCTTCTTCACCACGAGAGAGTAGACGGTCAGGGCTATCCACTCGGCCTTAAGGACGAGGAGATCCCTCTTGGGGCAAAGATAATTGCCATTGCCGATGCGTTTGACTCCCTAACCTCATGGAGACCTTACCGGACTCCCCTTTCCATAAAAGAGGCTGAGAAAGAGCTTATTAGATATTCAAACACACAGTTTGATTCATTTTTTTTAACAGTTTTTTTAAATTCTTGGGAAGGGCATTTACAAATAAGACAGTTATCTCTATGGGGAAAAATTTCCCTAACCTAAACATTAAGCATTTTTTAAATTTAACACAAGCTGTAGGGTTAAATCACAAAGACAACTTTGATATTTAAATTCAGGATGATAATTCATGAATAAAGAAGTTTTTACTACATTGACTCAAGATAGAGAACTTGATATTATTCCCCTCAAAATTTTAATGGAGGGGGGAGAACCAATGAGAGGAGAAATTCGGTGCAGGGGGAAATGCCCGAATTGTAGCAAAAATTTTAAGCACATACATAAGCTCGGCTATATATGTCCTGATTGTAAAATTACTCCTCAAAGATTTTATATTGATCTTTGGTGGCAAGGAGAAAGAACACGAATTTATTCGGACAAACTAGGGCAGCCTCTTGATACCTACCAGAGAGCATTCTATTTATTATCTCATATTCAATACGAAATTAAACATCATACTTTTGACCCAACAAAATATAAATCATCAGACATAAGAAAATTCTTATTTGAAAACCGAATAACGCAATTCTTAAAGGAAAAAAAGATAGAAGAAGAAAAAGGGAATATTTCACCATCTTATATCAATAGTTTAAAGAATTATACAAAGAATTACTTTTTACCTTTTTTCAAGGGTATGGATGTAAGGGATATCTCTTCGGATGATATTAAAAATTTTTATCATAATTTACCCAAGCTAAAGGAAAAAACAATAAAAAACATAATTGATGCACTTAAGCATTTCTTTAGAAATCTCTACAGATATGAAATTATTGATAAGATACCGATTTTCCCGATTATAAGAGTCCCAGAATCCATACCAATGTGGACATCTATTGAAAACCAATTGAAATTACTCAACGCTATACCCGATATTCATAAACCAATTTTTACTTTTATACTTTTCCAGGGGGTAAGGCCATCTGAGGCAAGGGCCCTTAAATGGAAGGATTTGGATCTTCCAAATAGAATCGTAATAATAAGAAGGACTTTTTCAAGCTCCAAATTAGTGGAAAGAACCAAAGGTAGAAATATCAAGCCTCGATTGATCCACCCATTTGTCTATGAGAAATTAAAAGAACTTCAAAGGGGATTGCCTGAAGCATTTGTGTTTATTAACCCTAAAACACAAAAACATTACTCAAAAACAAGGCTCGAAGCTATTTTTAGAAAAGCAAGAAATACCACCGGTATTGATATAAATTTATATGCAGCGGGAAGACATTCGGTTGCCACAAATGCGGCCCTTGCAGGAGCTGATATAAGAGCAATAAGGGATTATCTTGGCCATGCAGACTCCAGAACAACAGAAATTTATACTCACCTTGATGTGTTAAGTCAAAAACAGATTTTTGAAAAATGTAAAGTTATTAATCCTTCGAAAGACCGTCTCTGGACTGTCTCTGGAGGAAAAAGTTAATTATTTTCTCTTTTAATTTCAATAAGTTACAATTAAAGTCGTGGGTTCGAATCCCTGCACCGCCACCAATTCTTTTCTTTTACGCCAATTCAATTTCCCTTCTTAATCTCTCGATCGTTTTTTTGTAATTCCCTGTTCTGAAAATCCCTGTCCCTACGACGAAGATATCCCCCCCGGCCTTTGAAACAGCCCTAATGTTGTCCACTTTAATTCCCCCATCCACTTCGATTTCGATCGGATATCCATGTCGATCAATGATCTGTCTCAGTTTCTCTACCTTTTTTAAGGTCTCCGGAATAAAGGACTGTCCCCCAAAGCCTGGATAAACGGACATAAGGAGGACTAAGTCAATCTCTTCAAGGTAGGGATAAAGTTTTCTTAAAGGAGTTGAAGGGTTGAGGACGATTCCAGGCCTTACCTTAACATCTCGAATCTTTTGAACCGTTTTCTTCAAATGACGTCCAGTTTCAAGGTGAACGGTTATCCAGTTGCTTCCGGCTTGGGCAAACTCTTCCACGAATTGGTCAGGATGTTCAATCATCAGATGAACATCGAGGGGAAGGGATGTTAATTTTTTTAAACCAGAAACGACCAGAGGACCAATCGTAATGTTTGGAACGAAATGGCCATCCATCACATCCACATGAATGAGATCGGCTCCTGCTCTCTCAACGGCCCGGATCTCCTCGCCGAGACGACTGAAATCCGCAGATAAAATAGAGGGGGCTATCTTCTTCATCCTTATTCTCCCTCTCCTCCCTTTAACCAATTTTCTTTAATCTGGCAACAAAAAAACCATCCATCTCATCTTTAGGGGGAAACGTCTTAAAAAAACCCTGGTGAATAAAAGGATGATATTCAGGGGGTAAAACCTCCGCCAAAGGATCCAATCGAAATTCCGAATGATTCCCCAAAAACCTCTCAATGACCTCTTCGTTCTCTTCGCGGAATACGGTGCAGGTACTATAGACCAAAATCCCTTCTGCCTTCAGATAGGAAGAAAGGTTTTCTAAGATAGCCAATTGAAATTCTGACAGTCGCCGAATATCCTCTTCCCTCCTTCTCCATTTTAAATCGGGGTTTCGTCGCAGGGTCCCAAATCCTGAGCAAGGGACATCGGCAAGGATTCGGTCAAATAGGAGATTTTTGGGCAGAGGTTTTGTGGCGTCTCCTAAGATGGTTTTAACAATCTTTATCCCTAATCGATGGCACAATTCCTGGATCCTTCTCTGCTTCTCCTTCGTAAGGTCTAATGCATAGATTTCTCCAGTATTCTCCATTTTTTGGGCAAGATGGGTCGTTTTCCCTCCTGGTGAGGCACAGGCATCGAGAACCCTCTCCCCTGGCCTTGGATCCACAATAGAGGCTACACATTGGGAGGCCTCATCCTGGATAATAAAATAACCCTCCTTAAGGAAGGGCAATTCAGAGACAGGAGGTGGAGAGTTTAAAAGGATTCCCTCTTTTGAGACAGGGGTGGGGAATGGCGAAAGATCCTTCTCCTTTAATCTCTTTAATAATTCTTCTCTATCCATCTTCAACGTATTGGTCCGAAGGACCAAGGGAGAGATTTGATTGTTGAAGTTGCAGATTCGAAGGGTCTGCTCAAACCCAAATTCTTGAATCCATCGTCGCACGACCCAAAGAGGATGAGAATAAACAGTGGAGAGGTGAAGAGCCTCATCCTGGTGAATATCAGGGTAAGAAATATTATCTTTTTCTCGAATAAAGGAGCGAAGGAGGGCGTTTACAAAACCCGCCCCTTTCTGTCCCCGGTATCTCTTTGCCAATTCAACGGCTTCATTGACCGCAGCAGGGTAAGGGATTTTAGAAAGAAACTGAAGTTGATAAAGGCCGAGCCGAAGGATATTCAGGGTTTCTCGGTCAATCTTTTCAAACGGGATATCCGAAAAATGTCGGATCACCCAGTCGAGTCTCTCTCTCCATCTTAAGATTCCATAGGCGAGTTCAGTTAAGAAGGCCCGATCCAAGGAGTGAAGATGTCGATATCGTTTAAAAGAGTCACTGAGGAGACGATCGAGATGGTCACCTCTTTTTTCGATCTGATTCAGGATTTCAAGGCAAATGGTCCTCGGGTTTTTAGCTTTTCCAGAGCTCTTTTTCAAAAGTTCCCTGTTCTTGCCATCTCCTCAAGTCTGGCAATTCGCTCCTCGATAGGCGGGTGGGTGCTGAACAGAGTCAGAATCCCTCCACCTCTTAAAGGATTGACAATGAACATATGAGCCGTGGAAGGATTGGCTTCCATAGGAATTCTCCGTGCGGCCATCTCGAGTTTACCTAAGGCCTTTGCAAGGGAAAGGGGATGGCTCAAGTGAGCTCCCCCCGCATCCGCCAGGTATTCTCGAGAACGGGATATTGCCATCTGAATCAAGAGGGCTGCAATGGAGGCAATTATCGAAAAGATTAAAGTAAAAAGGAGGTGACTCCCCCCTCTTCCTTCATCATCCGAACGACCGACGCCGAAAAAGGCACCCCACTGGGCCATTCTTGCCAGCATGGCAATAGCCCCTGCCAAGGTGGCGGCAATGGTGCTCACCAAGATATCCCTATGTCGGATATGGGAAAGTTCGTGACCGATGACTCCTTCCAGTTCCTCTCTGGATAGGAGTCTTAATAGGCCGGTTGTGACCGCCACAGCAGCATGCTCAGGATTTCTTCCTGTGGCAAAGGCATTGGGGGCATCATTCTCCATAATATATACCTTTGGCATGGGCATTCCTGCTTTGGCTGTCAAATTGGCTACCACTCGATAAAGCTCAGGGGCCTCCGCTTCGGAGACCTCGTGGGCTCCATACATTCGAAGAACGATTTTGTCACTAAACCAGTATGCAAAGAAATTCATTACCCCTGCAAAAATGAAAGCATAAACCACCCCGCTTTTTCCTCCAATGGCAGAACCAACCAAAATAAAGAGAAGGGTCAATACTAGCATTAAAAGAAAGGTCTTAAAATGGTTCATACACCTTCACCTCTGTTTTTTTAATATATATAATTATTTTAGAAAGTTTTGTCAAATCAGGTCGTTTTGGTAGAGGAAGGTTCGATGAAATCCAGAATAGCTTTTTTCACCTTTTGAATATCCGCTCGGGTATTGATACAGGGTCCAAAAGGACGTTCATTAAGAATTCCAATTACCGGTATAGGATAGACATCCTGAATCCCTGTGGTTAAGTCCAGTTCACAGGCTACAGCCACTATCGCCTCAGGTTTATTCTCAACGATAATCCTTCGAGCCAGTGTTCCTCCAGTGGCCACGGCAATCTTTACTTGGAACTCATCCCCAAGCTCGATCAAATCCTTAATCTCACATTTCCCGCACCTTTTGCAGTTTTTTACATTACCGGTGATCTTGATAGGACAGTCAAAGTTCTGGATACAATGAGGAAGGAGAAGGAGAATTCTTTGGGGTCGACTTCTACGGTGGTTTGAACGAACGAGGTGATTATTCAACTCTATGAACGATTGTTGGACTTTCTCCTTAGAGACCCCTACGAACCTTCCCATTAAGATCATTAAGGGAAAAAGAACTTTAGCCGTTATTCCTCTCAGTTTCTGGCTAAAGAGAATATCCCTGCCTCTGATCACGGTTAAGATTAAGAGAAGTCCCCCAAACCCCATTGAAAGGACAAGGAAAGCCAAAAAGAGGCTGTAGATAAAAGGCAAAGAAGGGTGGATACTCCTCAATCCTACCAAGGGGACATACCAGACCAGAAGGATAAGGAAGAAGAGAAGGAAGCAACTCACGACAAGGAGTCCAATGAAGATTCTTTTCTTGGGACGATTTTCCAAAAATTCCCTCGTTACTCGAAAATGGTACCAATGGTAATAGGATGACCTAAAAGGAACTCACGGACCCCCATCCTTCTTTTTCCCTCCAGTTGAACTTCCTTAATGATGAATGAATCTTTCCCTGTGGCGACTTCAATAAAATCAGACCCTACCCAGATCACCCTTCCTGCCTCCTCTGGATGAGGGTGTTTTCTTACCTCCCCCCGATAAACCTTTAGAAGTCGATGATTCCATCGGGTAAAGGCTCCCGGCCAAGGGTTAAAGGCACGCACTTGGCGGTCGATGAGTTCTGCTTCTCTTCCCCAATCAATTTTCCCATCCTCCTTCTTAAGCGGTGGGGCATAAGTCGCACGAGTATGATCCTGTGGAATTGGAGAGATTTCTCCTCTCTTCATTTTCTCGATGGTCTCCACTAATAGCTTTCCTCCCAAGAGAGATAACTTTTCTTCAAGGCTTTCGGCAGACTCCCCTTTCTCGATCGGGACTTGAGCCTGGCTCAAGATATCTCCCGTATCCATCCCTTCATCCATCCTCATGATGGTTATTCCGGTGGCCTCTTCCCCGTTGAGGATGGCCCAGGCAATGGGGGCGGCTCCACGATATTTGGGGAGGAGGGAGGCATGAACATTAATACAGCCGTAGATGGGTAGATCTAAAATGGATTTGGGCAGGATTTGACCAAAGGCAGCAACGACAATGAGATGAGGATGAAGTTCCCTCAACTTTTCTTGAAAGACTTCGTCCTTAACCCTTTCGGGCTGAAACACCTCTATCCCTCTCTCAAGAGCAAAGCGCTTCACAGGAGAGGGGGTCATCCTCTGTCCCCTTCCTTTTTTACGATCAGGCTGAGTAACCACCGCTACAATCTGATCTGACCCCTGAAGGAGACAGTCAAGGGACCGAAGGGCAAAAGAAGGGGTCCCAAAAAATATAATTCGCCACGGAGAAGGACTCATTCTTTCTTTTCCTTCCTTCTCTCCTTCTTCAATCGACTCACATAGAGATCTCTCTTTAACTTGCTGATCCGGTCCAAAATAAGAATCCCATTCAGATGGTCAATCTCATGCTGGAGGGCAATGGCTAAGATCCCTTCTCCAAAAATCTCAACCTCCTTCCCTTCCGGAGAAAGTCCACGGACTCGCACCTTCTCTTTTCTTTTGATCTTCTCAAAACACTCTGGAACGCTTAAGCACCCTTCTTCGTGCTCGACCTCTCCCTCTTCATCCATGATTTCGGGATTAATCAAAGCAAAGAAACCGTGCTCCGGATCGAGAGGGCTCACATCCACCACAATGACTCTCTTCGGAACCCCTATCTGACAGGCCGCAAGCCCAATCCCTTGGGCATGATACATGGTCTCCGTCATGTCCTGAATTAATTGTTTTATTTTCCCATCGACCGTCTCTACGCTTTCGGTCTTTCTCTTTAAAATGGGATGAGGAAATTTAAGGATTTCTAAGACAGCCACCCACCTTCTCTCCCCTCTTAAGTCGTTTTAAATAAAATAACATAAAAATGGATAGAAAAGCCAAAAAAAGTCCTATCCCCTGAGAAATGGAAAGAAGGGGATAGAAAAAGAATCCTCTTGGGTCTCCTCTCACCATCTCGGTTAAAAAACGAGCGGCGGAATAGAGAAAAAGGAAGAGCCAGAACACCTCCCCTTCAAAGGCCTTTTTTTTGCTCTTTTTAATGAGAAAAAAGGTGAAGGCGAGATGGAGGATAGATTCATAAAGTTGGACAGGGTGAAGAGGAGTATGGAGCCGGGCTAAAGAATTAGGGTCCCGAAAGATGACAGCCCAAGGAAGGGATGTCTCCTTCCCATAACAACACCCAGCCATGAAACAACCTACCTTACCAAAGGCCATTCCCAAGGAGATCGAAGGGGCGACCAAATCGGCTATTCTCCAGATGGGGAGTCGATGTCTTTTCATATAAATAAATGAGACCCCTATAGCTAAAAGAAGTCCTCCATAAAAAACCAACCCCCCTTCCGAAAGATTAAAAATGGCCAGGGGCTTATTTAAATAGAAATCGAGGTGAGTTAAGACATAGAGTCCCCTTGCCCCGACCAGGGCAGAAAGGATGCAATAAAAAAAGAGGTCCACCAATCTTTCAAAAGAAACAGAAACCCTTTCCCCTTTTCCTCTATAGAGTACAACCACAGTTCCAATGACAAAGCCCAAGATGACGAAGACCCCATAACTATAGATCCTCAATGGACCTAATCGAAAGAGAATGGGAAACAATCAGGCTCTCCTTTTTAGCCTTTTTCGATCCTCAATCCATAGTCTCCAAGCCAATAACCCCAGGCCAATAGTAATAGCGGAATCGGCTATATTGAACGCTGGCCAATGATAGAAGAAGAGGTGGAAATCCAGGAAGTCGATCACTTCCCCGTATCGAAATCGATCGATCAGGTTCCCGATGGCTCCACCAAGAACCAACGAAAGGGCAAAAGCCAGCCTGTTTTCGTTCTTTATTTTAAGGAAGAAATAGAGAAGAATTCCAATAGCAAAAAGAGAAAAAAAGATAAAAACGAGTGTCCCAGTTCCGCCTCTCTTTGTTCCAAAGAGCCCAAAGGCTCCTCCTGGATTTCTCACATGGGTCAGGTTGAAAAAATGAGGAATGAGCTCTATCGTCTGCCGGTAGGGAAGCCGCCTTTCAACCTCATATTTGGTCCACTGATCTAATAGGAGAATCACAAGGAGTGTAATTAGGAGAATCCAATACTTCCTTTTCATCATTTCAGGGAATGGGAAACCTTCGCGTTTTCAGGGAATTTCTATGAATCGAGAACTCTGAGGCACCTCTCGCAGAGGGTAGGGTGCCTGGAATCTCTTCCCACGCTGAGGTCATAATTCCAGCATCGCTCACATTTCTTTCCTTCTGCCCTTGCCACTTCTACCTTTACTTCATCTCCCCCAAGGTGGAGAGCTACGGAAGAAACAATGAAAATGGATTTTAACTCATTCTCATAGGGTTTTATGACGGAATAGAGCTTATCAGGAAGAGAAAGACGCACATGGGCATCCAGAGAAAGGCCAATCTTCTTTTCTTTTCGAGCCACCTCAAGGGCCTTCGTCACGGCCTCACGAACTTCCCAGATTCGCTCCCACCTCTCTTCCAGGGCCTGATCCATATACTCCTCCCTGACCTCAGGGAATGAAGTCAGGTGAATGCTTATCTCTTTTTCCTTCTCCCCAGGAAGATATTGCCAAACCTCTTCGGTCGTAAAGGAAAGAATGGGGGCCATCAAAGAGGTCAGGTCTTTTAAAATCTGATAGAGAACGGTCTGAGCAGAACGACGTCCCTTGGAGGAGCTCGGAAAGGTGTAGAGTCGGTCCTTCAGGATATCGAAGTAGAGGGCACTCATCTCAACGGCACAAAAATTTTGAACGGTATGGTAAACGAGGTGGAACTCAAAGCGTTCAAAGGCCTCGCGAACTCGGCGGATCAACTTCTGAAGCCTGTGGAGTGCCCATCGATCGATCTCATAGAGTTCCTCATAGGGAACTCTATCCTTCCCAGGATCAAAATCGTAAAGGTTTCCCAGCAGAAATCGAAAGGTGTTTCTAATTCTAAAGTAGGCATCGGCTAAACGTTTCAGGATCTCCTCCGAGATCTTGATGTCTTCCTTATAATCTTCTGCACAGACCCAGAGCCTCAGGACATCGGCTCCCAATCGATTAATGACTTGC
>CAZMWF010000102.1:0-17133 GCA_964570075.1 uncultured Syntrophaceae bacterium
TTGGCCTCTTTAGGAACCCTTACGGCTGGATTGGCCCATGAGATCCGAAATCCACTGGTGGCTATTAAAACACTGACACAACTATTACCAGAAAGACTGGATGACGAAGAGTTTCGAAATCATTTTTTAAACATTGCCTCTGGAGAGGTAGATCGAATCTCCTCCCTGCTCAACGAACTTCTGGAATTTGCCAGGCCCTCTGATCCCAAATTGGAATTTGAGGATATCAACAGTATCCTGGACGGAATGATTCTACTCATTTCTACAGAGTCAAAGAAGAAGCAGATTCAAATCATTAAACAATACGATCCAGAATTGCCTCGGGTCAAAGTCGATCGAGAACAGATTAAACAAGTCTTCCTCAATATTTTACTGAATGCGATCGAGGCGACCCCTGAAAATGGGGAGATTCGAATCAAAACTCGCTCTTTTAAGAAGCCAGGTGGGGAACCCTATGTTCAAATCGAATTTACCGACACGGGATGTGGTATCCCCTCCGAATATTTAGAGGAGATCTTCAATCCCTTCTTTACGACTAAAACGACTGGTAGTGGATTAGGCCTCTCCATTTCCAACCAGATCGTTCAGGATCATCGGGGCTATATTGTGGTGGAAAGCGAGGAAAAAAAGGGAAGTTCCTTTTATGTCAATCTCCCTGTGAATCAGGATTATCCCAAAAGGCGGATAAGCGATTTAGAAAATCGGTCTCAAAAAAATATCTCTATTTTTGAATGATGATGAATTATCAGGAATTACTGACATCTCCTCTCATCCCTTCTTCTCTCGTTGAGATGGCGAAGAAAGCAGCAAAGAGTAAAGTCCCTGTACTTATCTGTGGGGAACCCGGAACGGGAAAAGACTTATTGGCCAAGATCATCCATTATACAGGGGATTGGAGATACCAACCTTTCCATACGGTGGATGGTAGAATCTTATGGGAAGAGCCTTTTCAAGTTCAACTTTCCCGTCTTATTAAAGAGATTGAAAAAGAAGATCGTCCCTTCACCCTCTATCTTAAAGAAGTTGGGGCTCTTGAGCCACAAGATCAAATCAGGCTATTAGAATTAGTCGAGGAGGGGATTTTTCAGAATGAGAAAGAGAAGAGAGTCTTCTCCAATATTCGTTTCATCTCCTCCACTTCAGAAAATTTGAAAGAGAAGGTCACGCAAGGAAAATTTTTACAGGACCTCTACTATCGACTAAGTACGTTAATCTTTCTCCTTCCCCCTCTTCGTGAACGAACAAAAGAGCTCTCTTCCATCGTCCAATATTTATTGGAAGAGAATGCCAAAAAGATGAGGATTCGAAAGACCGGCATTTCCTCCTCTGCATTAAGATTGCTCGAAAATTATTGGTGGCCTCGCAATTTGAGGGAATTAGAAGAAGTCTTGCTTCGAAGTGCTGTCTCCTCTGAAGGGGAAAAGATCATGGAAAAGGATCTCTTTTTTGAAACCGAGTATGAAAAAAACCCGCTGCTCTCTTTTCTTGAAAAACTTGAAAAAAGACCAAACGCCGATACGATGAAATCCCAGGAGAAGCCCACTCAGGACCCTACTCTCTTCTTTATTGAATTGGTCCATCGGATAAAGAATCCCCTGGTCTCCATTAAGACTTTTACTCAACTTTTGAGAGATAAATTTAATGATCCCGAGTTCAGGGATTACTTCTACAAAATTGTGACCGAAGATATTGAGAAGATTGATGAGGTTCTTAATGGACTCCTAAATTATATCAAGATCAATCATCCGTTAGAAAAGAGAGGAACCGTTCATGCGGTTCTGGAGGAAGTCCTGAAGAAATACGAACCCCAGATCGAAAACAAACAGATAAAGGTGCTTCGAAAATATGAAAGGGACCTTCCAGAAGTCATCCTTCATGAAGAACAATTAAGATACATCCTCAATTCTCTTCTCCAATATGCGATCCCTTCCATTCCTCCTCACGGGACAATCGGTGTTTTAACCAAATCCATCGATGGCCTAAGAGAGAGAACCGAAGAAAAAGAGAACCGGGAGGGGAAATATATCGAAATCCTGATTCTATTTACGGGATTAAAAAGGCCCATCGAACCTACTGAAACGCTCTTTGGGATCCCGTTAAGTCAGGAGAAAGAACTTACAGACCTCGAGATTCGTCTCGTCAAAGAGCTCATCCAAAAAAATCGAGGTGAGATGAAATTTGAATTAAACGAAAAGAAGCTCCGAACCCTGATCTCATTGAGACTTCCGGTAGAAAGAAGGAGGGTCATTTATTATCAATCTCATCCTTTTTAAGAGGAGTCCCTATGGTGAAGGATGGATTCAAAAAAAGTATTTTAGTCGTGGATGATGAGATCGGAACCCGAGAATCCCTGAAGATGATTCTCAAGACCGATTATCAGGTCTTTTTGGCCAAAAATGCAGAAGAGACTTTCCAGCAATTGGAAACGCAACCTTTTGATCTTATCCTTCTGGATATTATCCTCCCCGATATGGATGGGCTGAGGGTTCTGGAAAAGATTAAGCAGAAAGATCCAGAGCAAATGGTCATCATGATTACCGCTACCAAAACGATTAAAACTGCGGTGGAGGCAATGAAATTAGGGGCCTATGACTATGTGACAAAACCCTTCGATGTTGATGAACTTCGTCTCATCATAAGCCGAGCCCTTTCCACCCAAGCCTTAAAAGAAGAGAACCAACGTCTCTGGATGGAGATCGATCGGAGTTTTGGTTTTGACAATATTATCGGGAAGAGTAAAGTGATGAGGGATATCTTCAAAATTGTCCATCAAGTTGCCAATACCCGATCTACTGTTCTCATCATGGGAGAGAGCGGGACAGGGAAGGAGCTTATCGCACGAGCGATCCATTATCATAGTCCTCGGAAGAATCATCCTTTTGTAACCATTAATTGTGCGGCTATTCCGGATACGCTGATTGAGAGTGAGCTATTCGGCCATGAAAAAGGGGCTTTTACAAATGCTATTGAACGAAAATTGGGTCGATTTGAAATGGCCCATCAGGGCACCCTCTTTCTGGATGAGATTGGAGAATTGAGCCTGATGACTCAAGCCAAAATCTTACGGTTCTTGGAAGAGAAGGAATTTAATCGGGTAGGAGGGTCTAAAACGATTAAGGTAGATGTGAGGCTCATTGCAGCGACTAATAAAGACCTCCCCCAGCAGGTCAAAAGGGGGGAGTTTCGTGAAGACCTTTTTTACAGAATCAATGTAGTCCCTATCCTCCTCCCCCCTTTAAGAGAGAGGAAAGAGGATATCCCCTTGTTAATCGAACACTTTATTAAAAAATTTAATTCGGAGAATCAGAAGAATGTAAAAGGGATTACCCCTGAAGCACTCCAGGCACTGATGAATTATGATTGGCCAGGAAATGTTCGGGAACTGGAGAATCTGATCGAGCGAGTCGTCGCCTTAACTCAGAATGAATATATTCGTCCTGAGGAGCTCCCCATCCCTTTTACCTCCATTTCAAGAACAAATGGATTAAAAGAGTCCGTGTTAAGTGGGAAACTTTCTTTTACAAAGGCAGAAGAGGAGTTTGAGAGGGAAATCATATTGGATGCCTTAAGAAGAACAAAATTTGTTCAATCTCATGCCGCAGAGCTTTTGGGGATCAGCCGAAGAATTTTGAAATATAAGATGGATAAATTGGGTATTACTCCAGAACAATAGGTTGAGTTTTTACTCAAAAATGTAAAATTTGTTCAATTTTGGTCGAAATTTAAAATTTATTGTAATTTTAAATAGTTATAAGATATTCGATAACTTTTGCCGTTGATTTTACACAGAAATTAAAAAAATTTCTCATATCTCCATACTAAATATCCTGCCTTCTTGTAAGTCAACATAAAATTCTTTAATAAAAACAATCAAATAAATAAATTTTGAAATTTTCAGCCCCCTTTCTTAAATGGCAAACTTCTTGCTACATAACGACTATTGTTAAAAATTACATCCATCTCTCAAGGGAAAAGTTATGGATAATAAAAGGAATTTACCCAATATTTTAATCGTAGATGACGAGATTGGCCCCAGAGAATCTCTCAGGATGATTCTTAAACCTCACTATAATGTGTTCGCCGTTGAAAGTGGATATGCAGCCATTCAAATGGTTCGTCAAATCCCGATAGATGTCATTACATTGGACTTAAAAATGCCGGGAATTTCAGGGATTGACACTTTAAAAGAGATTCGTTTGATCGATCCAGATGTCATGATCATTATCATTACAGGTTATGGAACTTTGAAAAGTGCCATTGAGGCCATTCGATATGGGGTATTTGATTATATTCCTAAACCCTTTAATGTTCCAGAGATTATTTCCATCATCGAAAAATCGATCCAACGGAGAAAATTAAATCTTAAGGTTAAAGAAGTACTTCGCCAATGTTCCCATTCCAATGAAGTGAAACCTAATGAAGAAGGAGTATTTCCATCCCATAGCTATTCAGAGGGTCAAACCTGTCTCGAATTTTCTAAGGTCCTGGCCTATACATTGGAGGAAAAAGACCCTTATACCTCCGGGCATTCAGAACGGGTCTGTTATTATTCGGATTTAATCTCAAAGAAGATTTCACTCTCCCCCAAAGATAGAAATGAGATCCGAATCGCCTCCTACCTTCATGATATCGGGAAGATCGGAATCAGTAATCGGTTTATCAATAAGAAGAGTTCCCTTTCCTCTACGGAGTGGGCTATCATCAAACAACATACCCAGAAGTCTATCGAACTTCTTATCCCACTAAAACTTTCTCCTAACATCATCTCCTATATTCAGCACCATCATGAACGTTATGATGGAACAGGATACCCTGACGGATTGGCGGGGGATCAGATTCCCCTGGGAGCAAGGATCATTGCTATCTCCGATGCTTACGATAGTATGACCTCGGATAGGCCTTATCGAAAACCCCTATCGAATGGTGAAGCCAAGAGTGAATTGGTTAAAAATTCTGGAAAACAGTTTGATCCTCAATTAGTTTCAGTTTTTTTAGAGATATTAAAGGAGATGGAAGAAATCTTTCTGGTCCGGGACCATATGAAAGTCCCTTCCCTTTCCTATTAGGAGGGATTCATGAACCAATTGATTCGTTGTGTCAACTGTGACGAAGTCTTTTTGAAGACCCCTTTTGATCAGAGCCCGGAATATGAACCTACTCATCCGGGTCAGTCCGAATCCTATCGGATGACTCAAAAGGATGATTTCGAAGACTTTTTAAAACTCCATCGGGATCATCGTTTAGAACCCCTTACCATACTGAAGGATTCTTTTATTAGTGAAGGACTTTATCAGGACCCTCTCCGTACTTCCTATTTCAAAGCGACCAATGGGAAAGAGGTCTTTCTGATTAAGAGATCACGACAGGACATCCATCAGCCTATGAAGTACCAATTGATTTATGGGGATTATGAACTGAAACTTCTTCGTCTCGAAGCCCAATCAGAGGCCATCCTAAAACAATGGAGCTTCGAGTTTAAAAAAAACCCCTCCCTTCTGGAGCGAGGAGAGACCTTTCTCGGGATTTTTCAAAAAGTCCTCCACAGCCTTCGAATCGATCAATTGGAAAGGATAGATGAAGAATCCCCTTCCCCTCTTGACATCTATCATCGGTTGGATGACATTGGATTGGCTTTTCTTTTGAGAAACTGTAGAAATCGATTCAAGGGAAAAGATTATTCAGAGGTGGAAGGATTTATTAATCGCCACAAGGATGATGGAGTCCTTTTAGTGAAGGCTACCTATCAGATTCAAATCCATGAGAAGGTCAAAACCAAAAAGGAGGCCATCCCCGATCTCCTCTCCTTAGAAAAGCAAAAAGCCCTACAGAAAAAGAAATCCTGATCCATTCCTTTCGTTTATTGACATTCCTGATTTCCTCTGTTAATTTGTTTAAAAAGGAATAAGACTCTTATGGTCCATTCCCTGATCAGTCATAATCTCTTCAACCTTTCCATGGCTATCTATTTTATTGCGTTCATTGGATACCTCTTTTTTTCTATCTCCCGTCACCTATGGGTTGGAAGGGGGGCGACCCTCTTTCTTCTGTTTGGATGGATCCTCCATTCCGTGGGGCTTGTCTTTCGCTGGATCGAAACCCATCAGACTGGATATGGTTATGTCCCTCTCTCCAATATGTATGAATCCCTTATCTTTTTTTCATGGACGATTGTCCTCATCTATTTAATTTTAGAATTTCGATATCAACAGAGATTGATCGGTGTCTTTGTGACCCCTTTTTCATTTTTAGCAATTGCTCTTACCTCCATTATTCCAGGGGTTCAACCTCAAATCAAACCTCTCGTTCCTGCCCTTCAGAGTAACTGGTTAACGATTCATGTCACGACCTGCTTTTTTGGATACGCTGCCTTTTCGGTCTCATTCGGAATCAGTATTCTTTACCTGATTCAGCAAAAGAAAACGGATCAGGAGGGAGGGGCTTCGAAATGGCTACCCTCTCTCAGCCTTTTAGATGAAATCAACTACCGATCGATTGTGATTGGTTTCCCTATGCTGACATTGGGGATTATTACAGGGGCTGCCTGGGCCAATTATGCCTGGGGGAGTTATTGGAGTTGGGATCCGAAGGAGACTTGGTCCTTAATTACCTGGTTTGTCTATGCGGCCTTTTTACACGCCCGCCTGACCCGCGACTGGAGGGGAAAGAAGACAGCCATTCTTTCCGTCATCGGATTTCTTTTCGTTCTCTTTACCTACTTTGGAGTAAACTACCTCATTTCTGGACTACACAGTTATCTCTAAGTAGAAGGGCTAAGACTTCCTAATCGATAGAGCTCTTCATCATACATGTGAACCCAATTCTTCTTTAAGACCTCGATGGCCTCTTCCATTCGATCGACTCCCATAATGAGAACGGTTTTTTCTCCTGTTCCTAAACAGGTATAAAGGTAATTGACATTGATGGAGACTTCTTTGAGAGGCCTTAAGATTGCGTTTAATCCTCCGGGATGATTAGGAGCCTCTACGGCCAGGACCTCCGTAATTTTGATGGAATAGCCATGACTCCTAAGGACATTGGCGGCTTTTTCGGGATCGTTTGCAACGAATCGAACCGCACTGATATCGGCCGTATCCGCTACACTTAAGGCAATGATATTGATTCCATTCTCACCCAAATAGTCACTCACTTCGGCAAGCTTCCCAGGGACATTTTCAAGGCTGACAGATATCTGTTTTACGGGCATTTTCTCTCTCCTCTCTCATTCAAGATACTCGTAACCAATGGATAAGGCAGATCTATTTAATTTAAAAACCCCGGGCCGATTTCCAAAGGTATCTTTGATCACATTGACCATCGTTTCAAAGGAAACCAGACCTGTCTTCCGAACGAAGGCTCCTAGCATAATCATATTGGTGGCTTTATTGCCTCCCAGTTGCTTTGAAAGTTCATTGAGAGGAACCTCTACAATCTCAAGGTCTCCCCGGATGGGTCGAATTTCAATAAGACTGGAGTTAATGAAGAGGATGCCTCCGGTTTGAACCTGATTCTGGAATCGAAGCATCGAGGGGGTATTCATGACGACGGCGTAGTCGGGTTCGGAGGCGACCGGTGAGGCAATCTCCTCATTGGAAATGACAACCGTACAATTTGCCGTCCCTCCTCTCACCTCTGCTCCATAAGAAGGGAGACAGGTTACATTCTTCCCCTCATACATTCCCCCTGTGGCAAGAAGATATCCCATAAGGATGATTCCCTGCCCCCCAAATCCTGAAAAGACGGTCTTAATGAGCATCCTTCTTCTCCCCAGAAATATCCTTAATCACTCCTAATGGAAAGTGTTTTACCATTTCCTCATCAATCCACTGACAGGCCTCTACGGGAGACATCTTCCAGTTGGTTGGGCAGGGAGAGAGAATTTCTACAAGGGAGAAGCCCAAACCCTTCATCTGGGTTCGGAAGGCCTTTTCAATGGCTTTTTTTGTTTTCAAAATATTCGAAGGTGAACTCACCGCTGTTCTCTCGATATAGGCCGATCCCTTTGCCACGGCTAACATCTCGCTCAGTGGGATTGGAAAACCATCTCGTTTCTCCTTTCTTCCCCCGGGAGAGGTGGTCGTATTTTGGCCAAGGATCGTCGTAGGAGCCATCTGCCCTCCTGTCATTCCATAGACCCCATTGTTGACAAAAATGGTAGTAAAATTCTCCCCTCTCGAAGCGGCATGGATGGTCTCCGCTGTTCCAATGGCTGCAATATCTCCATCTCCCTGATAGGTAAAGACGATTCGATCCGGAAGGGCTCGTTTCAGACCGGTGGCTACGGCAGCGGCTCGACCATGGGAGGCCTCTCCCATATCCACATCGAAATAGAAGTAGGCAAGGACAGCGCATCCGGCTGGAGGAACACCAATCGTCATTTCCTGGATTCCAAGTTCATCGATGACTTCTCCGATCAGTCGATGAATGATACTATGGCCACAACCCGGACAGTAATGAAAAGGGTTCTTTTTGATCGATTTAGGCCTTGAAAAAACCTTTTTCATTCTTTTTATCCTAACTTTTTCTGATAATAATAACTTGAAATGATTCTTGAGATCTCTAATGGGGTAGGAATAATTCCACCAGGTCTTCCATAAAAATGAACCTCTACTCCTCCATCAACCGCCAGCTTCACATCCTCCACCATCTGCCCCATATTCATCTCGAAGACGAAGAGATGCTTCACCCTTCTGGAGACCTCCTTAAGAACTTTAGCAGGAAAAGGCCACAAAGAGATCGGGCGAAATAGTCCAACCTTTAGACCCTCTTCCCTGACCCTCTTGATTGCCCCCTTGGCAATTCTCGCAGCGATACCAAAGGCTACTACCAACATCTTTGCATCTTCAACGGAGAAACTCTCCCACATCACTTCTTCTTTACTAATCCTCTCATATTTTCTCATCAGTTTCCAATTATGCTCTTCTTCTTCAAAGGGATCCAGAATGAGAGATCTTATGAAGCGACTCGGCCTTCCCTTGGCACCGGTGATTGTCCAATCCTTGGGAGGCAATTTTTTCACCGGGATTTCTGGAGGCAATTCTACCGGTTCCATCATTTGGCCTAACATCCCATCTCCAAGAATGATGACGGGAATTCGATATCGATCTGCCAGATCGAAAGATTTATAGGTTAGGTCTACAGCTTCCTGACAGGAGCTTGGAGCCAGAACGATCGTTCGATAATCCCCATGCCCTCCCCCTCGTGTTGCCTGAAAGTAGTCGGACTGGGAGGGAGCGATATTCCCTAAACCGGGTCCACCACGGCTCATATTCACAATGACAGCGGGCAGTTCCAGGGCAGAAAGAAAAGAGATTCCCTCTTGTTTTAAACTGATCCCAGGCCCAGAGGAGGAGGTCATAACCCTTGCCCCTGCCATACTTGCACCAATGACCATATGGATGGATGCCACTTCGCTTTCAGCCTGAATGAAGACCCCTCCTTCCGTCTTGGAGAGACGATCGGACATATATTCTGGGATTTCGTTCTGGGGGGTGATCGGATAACCGAAATAGAATCGGCATCCAGCCCTTACCGCTGCTTCAGCAATGGCGTGGTTTCCCCTCATTAAGACCTTAGGCACGATAAACCTCTATCGCAATCTCTGGGCAAACAATGGCACAAAGACCACAGCCCGTACATTTTCGATGTTCCTTTTTGAGACTCTTTTCGATATAGAAAGCTGGATAATACCCTTTCTGGTTTAAACGATCCGATGTCTCAATCAATTTTTTTGGACAGACAGAGATGCAAAGTTTACAATCCTTGCACAATTCTTGATCAATTTCTATCATCCCTTGAGCCAATGCCAATCTCCTTCAATAAAATCCTTGACCTCAATAAATAAATATTATAAATTCTAAACATCTTAAAATCAATTTTTTGGGGAAATCCATGGTTCTCTCTCTCAGACAGCTTGATCAAGAATCAAAACGCTTAATTATGATTGGAGGAAAGGGGGGCGTTGGAAAGTCTACCTGCGCTTCCGCAATTGCTCTCCACTTCTCCAGACAAGGTAAGAAAACCCTTATCATTTCGAGTGACCCCACCCCTTCCCTTTCAGACATCTTCGAGATGAAGATCGGGGATCAGGAGACCCCCATTTCCACGGTTGAGAATTTATATGGGATCGAGATAAGTTCCGAAGTGGTCCTAAAAAAATGGAAAGAGAGATTTGGTCCTGAAATCTACGAAGTGGTCTCCTCTTTTGCTTCCGTAGATTACGATTTCGTGGATTATATTGGAGGGGCACCAGGGATCGAAGAGGAATATATGCTCAACTATATCCTTGAACTTGTAGAGAGTGGACAGTACGACCTGGTCGTTTGGGATACGGCTCCAGCAGGCCATACCCTTCGACTCCTCCACCTTCCTCAGATCTTTTTGAGACACCTTGAAGCCGCAACAAAATTCTATATGAATTTATATAGTTATTTTGAAAAGTTAAAGGAAAGTGTTAAACTTAAACGAAGCAAACGAACCCTCCTTGAAATCATCAGCGGATGGGAAAATTTGGCAGAAAAGGTAGTAAGCTTCATCCGTGATTCTCAAAAATCTGAATTTATTATTGTGACCATTCCAGAGGCCTTGGGGGTAAAACAGACCGAAAGGATTGTGAAGGATTTTGATGAGTACCAACTTAAAGTCAATCATCTCATTGTGAACTATGTCATTACAGAGGCAGACTGTGAATTCCATAGAATCCGCAAAGAAATGCAGCAGCATTATATTCAACTCCTCCGGGAGCTCTATGCTCATCGAATCCAGTTGATTGAACTTCCCCTGATGCCCCATGAAATCAAAGGAATCGAGAGAATCCAAAAGATTTCGGAGATCCTTTTTGATTCAAAATCTTAATGAAAGGAGGGGAGGAACCTTGATGTCTATCCTATCCCGTCGTGCAAAGAGCTTAAAACCCTCTCCCACCCTGGCGATCAATGCGAAAGCGAAAGCCCTTCAGGCCCAGGGAATTCGGGTGATCAGTTTTGGAGCGGGCGAACCGGATTTTGATACCCCCCAGAATATCAAACAAGCGGCCATAAAGGCTATTGAAGAAGGTTTTACAAAATATACTCCGGTTGGAGGGATAGATGAATTAAAGGATGCAATTATTAAAAAATTTCAAAGGGATAATGGATTAACCTATAAACGATCTGAGATTCTGGTCTCCTGTGGTGGAAAACACTCTTTTTATAATTTGGCGCAGGCTATCTTTGACCAAGGAGATGAAGTGATTATTCCTTCGCCTTATTGGGTTTCTTATCCTCCTATGGTCGCTCTGGCTGAAGCCACCCCTGTAATTGTTGAGACAAAAGAAGAAGACGAATTTAAACTCAGGATAGAGGATTTAAAAAAGGCCATTACCTCGAGAACAAAAGCCTTGGTCTTAAATAGCCCCTCTAATCCAACGGGAAGTGTCTATCTGAAAGAAGATCTGGAGAGGATTGCCGAGCTGGCCATCGAGAACAATTTTTTTGTCATCTCCGATGAAATCTACGAAAAAATGGTTTATGACGATTTTAAATTTATAAGTATCGCCTCTTTGGGTGAAGAGATCAAAAAGAAGACGATTATCGTTCATGGAGTGGCTAAAACCTATGCCATGACTGGATGGAGAATTGGGTATACGGCCGGCCCTGAAGAGATCATCTCTGCGATGAGTAATATTCAGAGCCAGAGCACATCGAACCCCACCTCCATCAGTCAGAAGGCTTCGGTGGAAGCCCTTTTAGGTCCCCAAGACGAAGTAAAGAAGATGGTTTCTGCCTTTGAGAAAAGAAGGAATTATATCGTTGGGCGTCTCAATGAGATCCCAGGGGTTCATTGTCTAAAACCCATGGGGGCCTTTTATGTCTTTCCAAACTTCTCCTCCTATTACGGTACATCTTATGAAGGGAAAAAGATCTCTAATTCTACCGAACTGGCTGATTACTTCCTGGAAGTCGCCCGTGTAGCCGTGGTTCCTGGGATTGAATTTGGAGCCGATCGTTTCCTGAGACTCTCCTATGCGACCTCCATGGAGGAGATAAAAGAGGGGATGGATCGAATCGAAGAGGCTCTTAGAAAATTAACTTAGGCCTGATCTCCGTTTATTCTTCTTTTACGAAAATAGTCATTCAAAATCTGTCGGTGATCAAAGGCTATCTCTTCGGGTAGGTTTGATTCATTAAAAATTCCAATCTCAGCGGCATCGTCTTTAGCCTGAGGATTTCCTTTAGCTTTTCCAATATAAACGGTTGAAATACTATGATGTCTTGGATCTCTTGAAGGATCGGAATAGGTATAGAATTGACGAAGTTCTTGAACTTCTAAGTTCGTTTCCTCCTTTGCCTCCCTTTTAGCCGCCTCCTCCAGAGATTCCCCATAATCGACAAACCCACCCGGAAGTGCCCATCCAAAAGGAGGATTCTTTCTTTTAATCAGGATGATACCTTTTGATTCTATCTCAATAATAATGTCCACCGTGGGGATGGGATTGCGATAAACTTCAATTTCGTTTTGACACCTTGGGCATTGGATCGTCTTCTTCACCATAGCCTCACTGATTTAACTATTGATGAGATATTTTCTTAACATATCTAACGCAATGATCGAAGCCCTCTCCCGGATCATCCAGAGTTCGCCCCCTAAGGGGAGCTGCAAATGTTCGAAATGATCTCGGTCATTGAGGACATAGAAGGTTTCCATCCGAAATTCCCCTTTACTCAGTTCTTCTACCACTCTCCCAAAGGTCGCTAACGTGAGATCGGTCTTAAACCGATCCCTTCCTTTTTGAGCCAATCGTTCGGTGATTCTAATGGGTTCGTTCAATGCAAAATTTAATTCATCGTCAGAGAGATTAAGAAACTGTTTCTGAGAAGCCAGAGAAGGGAGGATTAACCCATGAAGAAAGGCATGGGTTTCGATGGTAGCCATTTTTTGTGAGATATTTCCTCCGGTCAGAGTTTCCACAACAGAAAGGGTAAGTCCTAATCTTTCTAAGTTTTTTGCGACCACTCCGGCAAGGGTCTCATCCCCAACCCCATAGATCAAGATTCCCAGACGACTCCGAATCTCTCTCTCCATCTGTTCGATCAACGCCGCGGCCTTTTCAGAACTTTCAGCCTTGGCTGTGATTCGAATCTTGATATCTCCGATGGAGGCTAAAGTCCCTACGGTCGGATTCTTGCTCTCCTTCATGAGGTCACGAATCTGAAGGCCAATGGCACTCTCTCCCAGGCCACAGGTCCGAAGTACTTTATATTGAATCACTTCTTGGTTTAATTGAAACCGGCTCCTTAGATAAGGAAGGACGACCTTCTCCACCAAATACTCCATCTCTGAAGGAACTCCTGGAAGGGTGATCACCGACCCATTGGAATGTTCCATAATAAAACCAGGAGCCGTCCCTTTTGGATTCTCGATGGGGAGGGCTCCCTCTGGAATAAAGGCCTGTCTTCGATTATTTTCCGTCATCCGAAAGCCCCTCTTTTTGAAAAGGGCCTCAATCTGATCCATAAGTTTAGGCTGAAAGACGAGAGGTCGTTCAAAGACCTCCGCCACGGCTTCACGAGTAAGGTCATCCTCTGTAGGGCCAATTCCTCCGGTCGTGATAATGACCTGAGATCGCAAGAGGGCTTCACGGAGGGCTTCTTTGATCTGATCACGATCATCTCCAATGGCTGAGATCCTCACCAGTTCGATCCCGATGTCTGCAAGTCTCCTCCCGATATAGGAGGAATTGGTATCCACAATCTGACCTAAAAGAAGTTCTGACCCAATAGCAATCGTCTCTGCTTTAATCATTTATCTTTAAATCTCCATTTGATGGAATGCCAAACCTCATTTAACCATAGAGATATTGCCTGATAAAAGTAAAAAATTCAAACAATTTTAGATCTTTATTTCGTTAAATCATCTCTTTGGCGTAAAGGGCCGCACCTAAGGCACCCACGATTTGGGGTTCATCGGGGAGGTTGATCTCCATTCCAAAAAGGTTTTTAAGGGCCTCAACAATTCCCTCATTTTTTGCCACGCCCCCACTGATCGTGATTTCTCCCCTCACCCTGAGACGTCTCGTCATCCTGAAGATCCGATGGGCAATTGAATCATGAATTCCTTTGAGAATCTCTTCTACCCCGTAACCTTCTGCAATGAGGGAGATGACTTCAGATTCTGCAAACACCGTGCACATACTTGTGATAGGAACCCCTTTTTTCGTCTTTAGAGACCTTCTCCCCATCTCCGAGAGCTTTACCTCAAGGGCATGGGCCATGACCTCTAAGAACCTTCCCGTACCTGCCGCACATTTGTCATTCATCACAAAATCAGTCACCCTTCCCCGATCATCCAAGGTGATGACCTTGCTGTCTTGTCCTCCAATATCAATGACTGTCCTCGTTCGGGGAAAGAGGAAATGACTCCCCCGGGCGTGACAGGTGATCTCGGTTACCTCCTTTGCTTTAAATGGGACACTGATCCTTCCGTACCCCGTGGCCACCACTCTGGAGATAGACTCCTCCCCTATTCCTCCTTTCGAAAGGGCCTCTTTCAGACATTCCCTTGAGGCCCTCTTTGGGTTTGGGCCTGTGGCCATGATAGAATAGGAAAGGATACCCTCCTCGGAAAGAAGAAGGGCTTCAGAGGAGATCGAACCGATATCCAATCCCACATAAATTCTTCTGTTCATCTCTTAACCCATCATTTCGATGAAAGCCTCGAGTCTTGTTCTGGTCTGCCCTGGAGAATAATTATTTGGATCTGCACCATCTCCAAAAAGGATGAGATAGGAAATTCCTTTCTCCTTAAGCCAATCCCCAATGATAGCCGCTCCACCACAGGACTGTCTGCATCCCCAGTGAGAGAAATGAATGACGCCATCGATCGAATAGGCCACTCTCATCTCCTCAATGGCCTTCATTCTTCTCTCTATGGGTCCTGCCCAAACATTGGACAGGATCTTATCGGCAAGACTCTTCCAGGGTTCTGAGGGATCGAGAGGAGGCCAGTAGAGGTAGTTTGCCTCTTCAAAAGAAAGGGCTATTCCCCTTGAAGAAAGAATATTGAAGATTTCATTTTTATAATAGGGACGGACGTGATGAAGCCAAAGGAACCGGTGTTTCTCTTCAGGTAAATACCCTTTTTTTGAAAAGACTCTCCTCTCAATTTCCGCATAAAGCAAAGGAAAGAAACGAAGGGCCCAGGGGGATCCCATGGAATGAAAAGTCATCCCTGAAAGGTAACTCAGACCTTCGCTTCCAGGAAAAGGGGAAGGGATGGTTTGCCTGAGTTGATTGATTTTTTCTATCCAATGACGGGCCTGATTGGAACGATTCAAAACAAGACGCAATCGTTCTTTTCTTAAAGGAAGGGAAAGGATTTTTGTAGCCTTATCCACAACCTCTTTGATCTGACCTTCCATATATCGATGGCTACGAGGATGGTCAGAGTAAGGTGGGTCCAGAAGCAGATGAGGGCAATGATACAATCGACTTAGGTAATTAAAAAATTTATTGGCTCCATCACAAAGTTGGGAAGACGAAAGGATCAGGTCAGGTCGAGGGAGGAAATCCTCTAAAGCCAGGCCAAGGGCACAACGATAAAAAGAGCAGAGATCCGTTGAAATAGACGTATCCGCTCGTGAGAGGAATCGCCCGCTCCACCCTAAATAACTTACCAAGGCGGATATGATTTCGGGCAGAATCGGGATGGCATCCAATCCATAAATAAGCTCTGAAGGAAGAAAGGAATTGATCCAAACCACGGGTTTCTGATGGGTGTAGGCATCACGAAAAGTGCTAAGGAGGAATCTCACCCATACCCTGTAGGCTTGATTTTCTTTGGAGTGGAGAAGATTGAAGAAGGGGAGGACGAACGAATAGGTTGACGGAAAATGAATCATCTTCCTTAAAAACTTTAGACCGATTGCTTTATTAGCCATTTTGTCTTAGAACCTCAAGGAAGGCCTGAATTCGGGTACGAATTCCCCCACCGGGTTTCCCCGAATATTCTCCTTCTATGAAGAGCGTGGGGATGCCGATCTCTTTTAAAGCTCCCTCAATGGCTGGGGCTTCATAGAGGTACGGATCGCAGAACTTGAGAGAAAAGTAGATAAGTCCTTGAGCTTTGCATTCCAGCAATCTCTGTTTTAAAAAATCTATCCGCCGTTGGGTATCATGCATTCTTCCGCAGGGTGGCTTTCCAAGATAGGCTTGACTTAACGAGTCTAAAGGGTCTGAATCTAAATTCACAATATTGTGAATCCTTTGGCCAGTGCAAAGTTCTGAGGCCACGACCTCACCCCCCAATTCTTCAATCATTCGGACCAAGTCACCTCCATCTAAAAGGGAGCCAGTTAGCATCACTTTTGGGCCCAAAGGATAAGCCTTTTGATCAAGGTTTATCGAACTAATAAAAAGTTCAAGGGCTTGATTGAAAAGGGGGCGGTTCACTTTCCATCTCTCTGACAAAATATCGAGAATCTCTCCGTGGGTGAAAGGGGGATCTCCCCTCCCCTGTAAAGAAAAGAGTGTTATAAGAAGTTCTCTTGTTTTATTTGATCTTTCTATAGCCATAAGAAGATCGTCCTCTATGATCTTTCTTCTGAAATGGGCTTCGAGCTGTTTGATCAAATCTCCCAATCCCTCTTTGAAAAAGGTGATCGAGGAGGAATCCATCACTCGGGGGAGGTCGAGAAGATAAGAGAAGGTCGGTTTACAATAAAGACGCCAGGCATCAAAGAGCCTTCGCATTCCATCACAGGTATTGAGGAAGATGATCCCGGAGAGAAAGGAGTATCCTCCTGAAAGGGCCTTTTCCAGAGTGGCCTTAATGAAAGGGCAAAAATTGGGATCAAGATAGGAATCGGCTTTCTCTGTAGTGGCTTCAGGAAGGATTCGAAAGGGAGTGAGATGGGCTGCCTCAAGAATCTCTAAGGGCAAATAGGTACAGGTCCATCCCACCCATTGGTTTTTGGCGCAAAGGGGGTCCTTCGCCTTTAGATCATCTAATATTTTTTTGAAGATCAAATAGTAACTCATGTTTCATTTCTTAAGAGATTATCTATGTCGTAAAAGGAGGCGAGTCTTTACATGATTGAATAAGCTGAAAGATGGTAAAGTCTTCAGATCGGGATCAAGGAGTAACTCCTCTATCGAAATC
>CAZMWF010000103.1:0-13305 GCA_964570075.1 uncultured Syntrophaceae bacterium
TTAAATATTATAAGGGTTGATCTTTTTTTTTCAATTGTATTCTCTCACTGAAAGGGGGAACTAAATTTAAGCGTGACAGGAGTACCCATAGAACGCGGAGGGGTTAAAAGTGAAGGGATTCCTTTCGTTTTCTTCTTAGAATTGACAAGTGATATTTTTTCGTGTTAATTTTTTTGAAGGTGGGGCTGTAGCTCAGCTGGGAGAGCGCATGAATGGCATTCATGAGGTCGTGGGTTCGATCCCCATCAGCTCCACCATTTTTCTCACCGATGGGTCTTCTATCCATATCCAAAATCCTCTTTCCCATCAATAGACCAAAGATTCTCATCAGCAGGATTAAGGAATGAAAAACCTCGTGCCCAAAAGAAGTCTGGGAAAGACCGGGGAACAGGTTTCAATTTTTGGATTGGGCGGTGAAGGATTACTTAGGACCTATGGGCGGGAAGAAGAGGCTGTGGCCTTAATCCATCGAGCGATGGACTTGGGGATTACCTATTTCGAGTCTGCGCGAGCCTATGCGGGGAGCGAGAATTATTATGGGATGGCTCTTCAAGAAAGACGAGAGAGGCGAAAAGAGATCTTTCTGGTCAGTAAATCCCACGAGAGAACCGAAGAAGGGGCATCGAAGCACTTAGAGATGACCCTTAAGGCCATGAGGATCGACTATCTCGACCTCTGGATGGTGCATGATGTGAGGACTCCAAAAGATTTGGATCAGATCTTTGGTTCCAATGGCATCTGTAAGGCCTTGGAAGGAGCGAAACGGAATGGGTTAATCCGATTTACGGGGATCACTGCCCATCGAAATCCAACCCTCCTATCCAGGGCGATCGATCTTTTTCCTTTTGATGTGATTCTGATCCCGATCAACCCTGCAGAACCTCATTATTGGTCTTTCCTCGATGAAGTCATCCCTAAAGCCATAGAGAAAGGTTTGGGTATTGTCGGAATGAAAACCTTATGTCGCGGGGTGAGTATAAAGATTTTTGGAGAGGAATCGGTCGAAGGGTTCCTTCGTTATGCTTTGAGTCAACCCATTTCAGCCGTTGTGGTCGGTTGCGATAATATCAAACAGTTGGAAATGAATGTTCGGATTGCTCAATCGTTTCAACCCATGTCCCAACAAGAGCAGAAATTACTCACCCTAAAAGTTAAACCTTATAGTCGAGAATTGATGTATTATAAACTGTAACTCTCTCAGGGATTAAAAATTTTTTTGGAGAACGGAGATGAAACCTATTCTGCTGGAGATCGTGACAAAGGGGATCACCCTCTTCGACCAGTGTAGCCATTGCAAGGTCCTTTTTGATGAGGCAGGACTCGATGAAAGGATTTATCAAAAAGAGATAGAGGATTACCCTTCTGAGCTCAAAGAAGAGTCTATAAAATTGTCTCAATGGATTCGGGAATTAATCCACCTTTACCGACATCGTCTCCTCATCAAACTCATCGATGCCCAATCCTTTCTTGGATTCTACAAGTCGTTACGACACAGAATCCGGACCTATCCTTCATTCATTGTAGAGGGGAGAGAGGTTTATTCCGGTTGGGAGAGGGAGCGGGTGGAGGAGATCATTGATAAATATATAAAATTTTCGTCCCTAAAAGTTCCAGGTTGACACCTCAAGGAGAATGGAGAATAAGGAATGGGGAAAGGTGGTCGATTCGGAAAATATGGGGAGCAGAAACGATTTGAAAGACTCCGCCAGAAAAGAAAATCCCTTCTTCCGAGGAAATCGATTCAGAGGCCGCCCCTGAAGAAGTCTTGAGCGTTCTCCCGAAGAAGGGTTTCATGATGATTAAAAGATTTTTGTGGGGAGGATGCGGGATTGAAGAGGCTCTATAATTCTATGGTAAAGATCGGAGGATCTCTTCGGCTACCTCTCTGAGGTCACTATCATTGGCCGTCATGGCGAGGATATCGAGTTTTGCTTTGAAGCCCTGTTTTTCTACGGGGGTTCTTTCCTCGTAGAGATTTTTCATGACCCTCAGGATTTCAGAGACCTTTTCAGGGTCTGAGTAATCCAGAAGGAGGGAGAGGGTACTCCAATCCTCCGGAAGCCCGTATTCCTCTAAATAGCTTCGGACTGCCTCATCAAATTGATCCGTTCCATGAAGGCGATCAAGATCATCAAGGGCCTTCTGATGTTTTTTGGTTCCTTTTTTGCCCATAAAGAGCTTTTCCACTTCCTTTCGATACCTCTTTTTTAACCAATCCGATTTCCTCGGCCTTTCTCGTTCCTTAGGAGGTTCCTTGGGAGCATGAGGAGATCGGTCTCTCCTCCGATCGATCTCTCTCCATGAAATCTGATCTCTCTCATCTTCATCATGATAACGAACCATATTGCACCTCTCTTTTTTAAGGATTTTTTGTTCTCTCAGGACTCTTAAACTCCCATCCCTGGGGGGTGAAAATGAGATGAACGACTTCTCCGGATTTGCCCACTTTTTCTAATGGCTTTTCATTGAAAATCAGATTCAATCCCCCTGCATTCCCGATATGGAGATAGATTTGGCGAACCGCTTGAAAGGAGCCTCCCTCTCCTGGATGAAGGATCATCTCTCTTTCAGGTTGATCATCCACACCAAGGCGGATCCAAACTCTCTCGGTCGCTTCTATTTTAAGGGAAAAAGGACGTTGACCCATCTCGGCCAACGGTTCCTGAATCGAGATGGGTTGGGAAGAGGTTTGGGGCTTCATTTCGATCTTCTCGGGAGCCGTTTTTTTTGAAAAAGGTGTCCGGTAGGGATGGAAAAAGATAGAGAAGAGAAGACTGATAAAAAGAACCCCGCCAATGATCCACCACTGTCTCTGATTTAGCTTTTCCTTAATCCTTTTCTCAATGGGAGTTTGGATATTTTTAGTAAAAAATTGATCATACTGTTGAAGGATTTCTTTAGGATTTGCCCCCACCGCTTTTGCATAGGAGGAGAGAAATCCTTTGACATAGATGGGAGGAGGAAGATCCTCGTATCGATCTTCTTCCAGGGCTTTGAGAAAAGGCTCCCTTATCTTGGTTTGCCTTGCTAATTCCTTCAGGGTGATCCTTTTTGATTCTCGATAGGATCGAAGGAGGGTCCCTAACGACGTTCTTTCATTCATGATTTGATGGAGTTAGGAAAAATAGCCCAAGCTATCCAAAACCCTTGGATTTCGTGTCCAATTTTTTTCTACTTTGACCCACAGTTCCAAAAAGACCCTTTTCTCTAAAAAGGCCTCGATCTCCTTACGTGACCATTCCCCAATCTTTTTGAGTTTCTGACCCCCCTTCCCTATGAGGATCTTCTTTTGGGACTCCTTCTCTACATAGATGGTCGCTTGAATGACGACCAAATTTTTTTCGGCCAATTCTTTGAATGACTCGATGGTCACCGCGGTAACATAGGGGATTTCTTGATAAGAATGTTGAATTACCTTTTCCCGAATGATCTCGGAGACAAGGAATCTCTCTGTTTGATCTGTAAGCATATCCTCCGGAAAGTAGGGTGGGGCCTCTGGTAAGACTCGAACGATCTCGTTGATCAAGATCTCGATCCCATCCCCCTGCAGGGCTGAGAGGGGGATCATTGTTTCAAAGGGAAAGAGCTTTTGATATTGATCCATGAGAGGAAGGAGGGTTTCTTTCTTGACCAAATCAATCTTATTGATCACCAGAAAGGGAATTCCTTTGCTGAGTTTGAGGTATTCAAGCATCTTACGGTCTTCTTCCAGAGGGGGAGAAGTCGCCTCAGTCAGAAAGAGAAGGACATCTGAATCTCGTCCAGTGCTCAAAGCGGTCTTCACCATCCGCTTATTTAATTCGGATCCTCCCTCATGGAGCCCAGGGGTATCCAGGAAGATTAACTGCGCCCCTTCGACATTTTTGATCCCCAGGATTCGGTTTCGTGTCGTCTGAGGTTTTTCAGTCACGATGGCGATCTTCTCTCCAAGAATTCGATTAAAGAGAGTAGACTTGCCCACATTCGGTCTTCCAAGAATAGAGATAAAACCCGATTTAAAAGATCCCATCACTTAACGGTCTTAACGATCCTTTTCGAGAGAGAAAAAGACAGAGTCATGGGATTAGGAGGAGAAAATATAGCTAAACACCTCTTGGATATGATCCACTAAAATGAAATTCATCTCTTTCCTGATGTAATCCGGGACTTCCCCTAAATCCACCTCGTTCTTCTTCGGCAAAATGACCGCCCTTACCCCAGCTCTTCGAGCCGCCAAGATCTTTTCCTTAATTCCTCCTACAGGAAGAATTCTTCCGCTAAGGGTGAGTTCCCCTGTCATAGCAAGATCGTGGGGGATGGGTTTCTCTTTTAGAAGGGAGAGAATGGCCGTGGCAATGGGGATTCCTGCAGAAGGTCCATCTTTAGGGGTAGCGCCTGCAGGGACATGGATATGGAGATCGCAATCCTGATAGAACTCTTCAGGAATCTGGAGAGAGGAAGCATTGGCTCGGAGATAGGAGAGGGCGGCCTGGGCTGATTCTTTCATCACATCTCCAAGAGATCCCGTGAGGAGAAGTCCTTTGTCCCCTTTCATCTTTGAGGTTTCAATGAAGAGGATCTCTCCACCATTTTCGGTCCACGCAAGCCCTGTAGCCACTCCGATGCGATCCTTCTCCTGGGCTACCTCTTTAAAGAATTTACGCGGTCCTAAAAGCTCCTCGACCCTTCCCTCATCAATGAGTTCAGGAGGGGTATTCCCCATGGCTATCTCCTTGGCCACCTTTCGGCAGATCGAGGCAATCTCCCTTTCTAAATTTCTTACCCCGGCCTCGCGCGTATATTCTCGAATTATCTTCCGGACCGCTTCGGGGGTAAAAGAGAGAGGATAATCTTTTAGCCCATTTTCCTCTTTCTGGTGAGGGATCAGAAATTGAAAGGCGATCCTTTCTTTCTCTTCCTCTGTATAGCCTGGAAGCTGGATCACCTCCATTCGATCCAATAGGGCAGGGGGAATCGGAGAGAGGGTATTCGCGGTGGCAATAAAAAGGACATGGGAAAGATCGAAAGGGACATCGAGATAATGGTCTGTAAAGGAGAAGTTCTGTTCCGGGTCGAGGGCTTCGAGTAAAGCGGCGGCTGGGTCTCCTCGAACATCGACTCCTATCTTATCCACCTCATCCAGCATAAATACAGGATTGGAAGTCTCGGCCCGACGGATCTCCTGGATGATCCGACCCGGAAGAGCCCCTACATAGGTTCTGCGGTGACCTCGAATCTCGGCTTCATCCTTTACCCCGCCCAAGGAGATGCGAATAAACTTCCTTTCCAAAGCACGAGCGATCGAGCGGCCCAAGGACGTTTTCCCCACTCCTGGAGGACCCACAAAACAGAGGATCGGACCTTTCATGGGTTCCTTTAATTTCTTGACCGCCAAAAACTCCAAGATCCGTTCCTTGACTTTTTCAAGGTCATAATGATCTTCATTGAGAATTCTCCGGGCTCTCGTAAGATCCAGATTGTCTGGCGTCCTTTTATTCCAGGGCATCGTGACGAGATAATCAAGATAAGTTCTGGAGACCGTATATTCAGCGGAGATAGGATTCATCCTTTCCAATCGATGGATCTCTTTATAGGCAATCTCTTCCACTTTTTGGGGCATTCCAGCCAATCGGACTTTTTCTCGAAGTTCATGGATCTCGGCCAGATAGGGATCCTCCTCTTGCAGCTCTTTCTGACTTCTCATCGAGGTTCGATGGGAGGATTCTCTCGGACTCCGCCCCATCTCTTTATTGGGTGAAAGAAAGGGATGGATTCTTGATGAGAGGGACTGGACTTCCCGACTGAAAAATTGATACACCCTTTTCAAACGCTCAAGGGGATCGATGGTCTCAAAGATCTCTACCCTGTCTTTCCATTCGAGATTGAGAGAAATAGCAATCAGATCGGCTAATCGGCCTGGATGATCGATCTTATCCAACGTCTTTAATAAATCTTCTGGAAGAGTTTTTCCCACAGATAGTGACAGTTTAAATAGGGTTCCAATACTCTGAACCAGGGTTTCTGAAAGGACACTCTTCTCCACGTACTCATTGATTTCCTTTATTTCGGCCCTAAAGTAGGGTCTCTCAAAGAGGACATTTCGGAGGGCCACTCTGGTCAATCCCTCTACAAAGATTTTCATTCCTTTGCTTGGTAATTTCACAGAGTGAAGGATTCGGCAGACGGTTCCGATGGAAAGGAGATCCCTGGGTTGAGGCTCTTTGATGGAAGGATCTCGCTGAGAGACACAACCAATGAGATTATTTTCAGAGACGGTCTTATAGAGAAGGGCGAAGGCCTCATCCGATTCAAAAAAAAGAGGCAGAACCATATAAGGGAAGATGACCATCTCCTTCAGAGGGATAAAGGATAGTCGTTGGGGAAGGACGTAGCTTTCTGGTTTATAAAGGTTTCTCATCGAAGTCCGAAAAATCAATGGGTATAAATATTATATGAAAAAAGAAAGGTTTGTCAACGGAGGTTTAAAAATGCCTTAATTTCAAGGAAGGCATTCTCCTTACACCAATCCCTCTGGCCTACGACCCTCCCTCGGAGAACTCCCTCTTGATCAATGAGAAAGGCGGTGGGGATCATCCTCACTCCATAGAGTCGAGCGATCTTTTCCCCTGGATCCAAGAGAACGGGTAGCGTGATGTGAAGATCCCTTACAATTCTTCTGACCCGTTTCTCTTTCTCCCCATCCACCGCAATCGTGAAAATCCGCAATTCGTCTTTCATCTGCCGAGCAAATTTCTGCAGGAGCACAATATCCTCTTTGCAAGCAGGGCAGAAGGATCCCCAGAAAAATAAGAGAAAAGGTTTTCCCTTCATTTCAGAAAGGGGGATCTCTTTCCCATCCAGATCTTTTAAAGAAAAAGAAGGGGCCTCCTTTTTTGTGTGGATTTCCTGAATTCCAAAAGAATCAGAGAAGGCATCGAAGCCGTTCAAGAGTAGGATGGGGAGAAGGAGTCCCCCTATGATTGGCCCCAATAATAAAAATTTTTGTCTTATCATATAAAAATCCTTCTATTTGAAATTCTAATCCATCTCCTTCTATCGGTCAATGACCAAAAGATTTCCTCATTCGTGTAAGTGGTACTTGAAAAATGTGCTGAGAAGTGGTAAGTTGGCCTACATAGAAGACTGAGGAGAAGGAGGAGGGGATGGCTGGCGTCAATAAAGTCATTTTAATCGGAAACTTAGGGGCAGATCCTGAGATAAGGTATCTTAGCAACGGAACCGCTGTGGCGAATTTTAGGATAGCGACTACCGAGAATCGAATCAATCGCTCCGGAGAGAAGGTCTCCTTTACAGAATGGCATCGAATCGTTGCCTTTGGTCGGCTGGCTGAGATCTGCAAGGACTACCTCAATAAGGGGAAACAGGTTTACATTGAAGGACGTCTTCGAACTCGTCAGTGGGAAGATAAGAATGGAAACCGCCGATCTACCACAGAGGTCATCGCCCTCCAGATGCAAATGCTTGGTCCCCCTGGTGCCACCGTGGAGATTCCAATTCCAGAGAAAGAATATGAGATAGAAACCGAAGAGATTCCTGGACCGGATGATGAGGTCCCCTTTTAGAAGAGAAATCGCCTCATACTCACGTTGAAAAGGAGTCCTATCCCCATCATGGTGGAAAGAAGAAAAGAACCTCCGTAGCTAAGTAGCGGCAGTGGAATTCCTACTACAGGCATCATCCCCATTGCCATCCCCATATTGATAAAAGTATGCCAGAAGAGCATGGAGACGGCTCCAAAAGAGAGGATAGCACTGAACCGATCCTTCGATTGGACGACCACACGAAGACCCCATAGGATGAGAATTAAATAGAGGCCCATCACCACGAAACATCCCACTAAACCCCATTCCTCGGCAAGGGCGGAGAAGATAAAGTCAGTATGGGGTTCTGGGAGAAATCCTAATTTGCACTGGGTTCCCTTCATAAAACCTTTCCCCAAGACGCCTCCAGAGCCGATAGCAATCTTGGATTGGATAAGATGGTAACCCACTCCCAAAGGGTCTAATTCAGGATTCAGGAAAGTCAGGATTCGCCTTTTCTGATATTCCTTGAGGAGGCTCCATCCCATAGGGATGAGAGCTGCTCCTATCCCCATCAGAAGGAGGAGAGAGGAGAAACGAATTTTGACAAAGAGGAGGATCGAAAAGAAGATCAGAATCAGAATGATCGCCGTTCCTAAATCGGGCTGTTTCAGGATGAGAATCACAGGCATCAGAAGAAAGAGGAAGGGAAGGGAGAGTTCTTTTAGAGAGTAGCCCTTGCGATCAGGAGGTTTTTGATAAAATTTGGCCAGGGCGATAATCAAGGCAATCTTCATCAATTCGGATGGCTGAAAAGAGAAGGAGCCCATCCGAATCCATCTCCTTGCTCCTGAGGTGATCACGCCAAATCCAAATACCAAGATCAGAAGGAGCAATAGAATAAAGAAGATGGGATAAGCAAAATCGGCATAATATCGATATTCGATGAAGGCCACAGCCCACATGACCACCAGACCTATCCCCAACCAAAGGATCTGTTTAAGAAAAAGGGCTGAGAGAGTCCCCTCTCCATTGGAGGTAAAACTGTAGAGATTGAGAAGGCCTATAGAGGAGAGGAGGAGGACGAGTCCAAGAATCCTCCATTCAAAATGGGTAAAAAGGCGACGATCAATCATATTCCTCCTCCTCAAGATCTTTCGGTCCTTTTTCGGGGACGGAAGGGGGAAGATGGAAAAAGGCCTCGATGACTTTCCGGGCGATGGGGACTGCAGCAACGGCTCCAAATCCTCCATGCTCCACGAGAACGGAAAGGGCAATTTTGGGATCCTCATAAGGGGCAAAGGCAACAAACCAGGCATGATCTCGATACTTCAAGGGAAGTCGATAGAGCTGCCCTCTTTTGAAATCTTCCGGCATCCGGACTACCTGGGCTGTTCCTGTTTTCCCAGCGATCTGGAATCCCTTTAAGGCACAGCCCGCCCCAGTGCCATGAGGATCATGCACCACGCCTCTTAAGGCTTCTCGAACAATTCGAAGGGTCTCTTCAGAGATATCCACCTGACCTATCTCTATCGGGGGGTACTCCCTAACGAGTTCCCCATAAAGGTTCTCTACCCGTTCTACTATTTGGGGAAGATAGATCTTTCCTCCATTGGCCATAATGGAAATGAGTTGGGCGAGTTGGAGAGGCGTGCAATTGAGATAGCCTTGACCTACGGCCAGAGAAAGGGTCTCCCCACTATACCAGGGGACTCCAAAACGTTTCTTTTTCCAGGAGGTCGAAGGAACGGTTCCTGTTTTTTCGTGACTTAGCGAGATCCCTGTCTTTTTCCCTAACCCGAGTTCGCTGGCGTAATAGGCTATCGCATCCACCCCCACTTTTAATCCTACTTGATAGAAGTAGACATCGCAGGATTCCACGAGGGCTCGATGGAGGCTTATCGTTCCATGCCCTTTCTCCTTCCAGCATCGAAACGAGCGGTTTCCGTAGGGGAAGGTTCCGTTGCAATGAAACTGGGTGTGTGGATGAATGGCTCCTGTTTCAAGCCCAGCGATGGCAGTAACAATCTTGAATACAGACCCTGGAGGGTATTGTCCCTGGATGGCCTTGTTTTGAAGGGGACAGAAAGGATCTTCCAGCAGTTCTTTCCATTCTGCGGGGGAGACCCCCCGTGCAAAGATGGATGGATCAAAGGAGGGTTTGCTCACCATGGCCAATATTTTCCCTGTTTTTGGATCCATGGCAACAAGGGCCCCATTCTTTCCTTCGAAAGCCTCTTCAGCGACCCGCTGGAGATCGAGGTCGATTGTCAAAATGACGTTGTGGCCTGGAATGGACTCTACACTTCCGAGTTGTCGAATCTCTCTTCCCAAGGCATCCACTTCGATCTGTCGCCCTCCATCCACTCCTTTGAGATCCCTTTCCCAGAAAGATTCCACTCCTGACTTTCCAATAAAAGCGCCTATTCGATATCTCCGATCCCTTCTCTCCTTTAATTCGTTTTCATCAATCTCGCCTAAATAACCGATGAGATGAGAGGCCAGAGTTCCATAAGGGTAGAATCGTCTGGGGATGACGTCCACCTGAAGGCCTGGCAGATGGATCAGATTCGATTCAAGGAGACACAATTGATTCCAATCGATATCCGATTTTATCTTAATCGGTCGATAGGCCGGTCTCTTTTTTTCGCTCCTCAGCTTCTCTTCAATCTCCTCCAACGGAAGGTGAAGGAGGGTGGCGACCTTTCCTAATACTTCTGGATTTCTTTTTGAATCTTCAGGGACGAGGAAGACTTCAAAGGAAGGTCGGTTCTGGGCTAATATTCGGCCTTTTCTGTCCAGGATCATCCCCCGATCTGCAATCTGTTCACGAATTCGGATGCAGTTGGTTTCGGAGAGACGCCTAAATTCACTTCCCTTAAAGACCTGGAGGTACCATAGATGGAGAAAGAGGAGAAGGAAGGCCACCCCTGCAAAGATTTTAAGGTAAGGATATCTTTCTTTAAAATCTTCCAGTCGCTGGGAATTGAGTTCTATCATTATCCTGTCTCTCCACTACCGAATTTAGATTCAGAACCCAATAAAAAGGACCCTTTATGGAATAGAAAGAAGAGGAGAGGGGACAGCAGAGCGGTGGAAAGAGATTGGGGAAGAAAGAGAGAGAATAGAAGGGGAAGAAGCGTCCTCCATGATTCTGGATTGAGGATTCGAAGCAGAAGGAGGATCAGGAGTCCCTCTAACCATATAAAGAGGAAAACGAAGATGGACTGAAAGGATGGGCGTTCGAGATAGAGATGATTTTTGAAGGAGTGAGCGAGGAAAAAAAGGATGGGCCGAGTAAGGGTATAAAGGCCGAACATATTTCCTGAGAAGAGGTCCATCCCGTATCCAAAAAAAAGGGCGAGAACTCCTCCGGAGACAAGAGGAGAGGAGAGCCCCATAAAGAGGATAAAGATAAGAATGACATCAGGCCTGACTCTATGAAAGGGGGAAAGGGTAAGGAGCGTGGATTGGAGAGTGAAAAGAAGGATTCCTAATAGGAGAGTGAGACCGATCTTCTTCATTTCGTTTTTTTCATTGTTTTCCCTTTTTCGGGAGGTGGAGTAAACGTCTCTGTCACAATCAGCACTTCTTCCAATTTAGTGAAATCCACCTTAGGAATCAATTCAGCATATTGAAAGACTCCATGGCTTTCTTTCTCTATTTTTGTAATTTCCCCGATCGCCAATCCTTTCGGAAAATTTCCAGTCAATCCAGAAGTAATGACCCTATCCCCTACATTCACCTCCTCTGAGCGTAAGAGGTATTTTAAATAGCAGCGATTTTCTCCCGTTCCCTTGACCAGGGCTTTCGCCCTTGTCCTCTCCACCATCCCGTCCACAGCACTATTATAATCGGTGATCAGAAGAACGATCGAATGGTAAGGTCCGGTTTTAAGGATTTGACCGACGACCCCTTCTGGTGAAAGGACGGCCATTCCTCTCTGAACCCCATCTTTCTCCCCCTTGTTCAGGGTTAGACTTTTAAACCAGGAGGTCGGATCTCGACCAATCACCTCGGCAGCCACCATTTTCATCGAGAAACTATCGCGGAATTGAAGAAGTTTCCGAAGCCTCTCGCTGGAGGAAGCCAGAGCCTTCATTTCCTGATTCTCTCTTTCTAATCGTGCGATTTTCTGTTTGAGGATCCTGTTCTCTTTTTCAAGCTCGACTAAAAAGAGATAGCCATATAAGAGACCTTTGATTTCGTTGAAAATGGAGGTAGCCCCTTTTTGGAAAGGGGAATAGAGTTCGATGAGGAAGGCATCCAGGCCCTCCACCCCACCCTTTTGTTTTACCCTCAGAGACATCAATATGAGGGCAAAGAGGAGGAGAAGAATCACGATGGTGAGAAGGGTATATCTTCGAGAGAGGAAAAGACTCCTCATCCTCATGAATCACTAATACTGAAAAGTCACGGTTCGAAGAAGATGTTCATTGTCGAGAACCTTTCCTGCCCCCAACACGATAGCGGAAAGAGGGTCGTCGGGGATAGTAATGGGAAGCCCCGTCACTTCTCTCAAAAGAACATCTAAATTCTTCAACAAAGCCCCTCCTCCTACGAGGACAATCCCCTTTTCTGCAATATCCGCAGCCAGTTCTGGAGGAGTTTCTTCAAGGGTAATCCGGACCGTGTCAATAATCATATTGATGGATTCGGCCAAGGCCTCTCGGACTTCTTCACTATTGATTTCGAGGGTCTTGGGAATTCCTGTCACCAAATCCCTCCCTTTGACCTCGATGGTCTCAGGATGTTCTTCTGGATAGGCCGTCCCGATATTGATCTTAATCAATTCCGCAGTTCGTTCACCGATCAATAGATTATATTTTCTTTTCACATACTGGACAATCGCCTCATCCATCTTATCTCCGGCAACCCGGATGGATTGACTCGTGACGATTCCTGAAAGGGAGATGACAGCGACCTCGGTCGTTCCCCCACCGATGTCCACAATCATATTTCCGGAGGCTTCGGTGATCGGCAATCCAGCCCCGATCGCCCCGGCCATAGGTTCTTCGATGAGATAGATTTCCCTTGCCCCTGCAGATTGGGCGGATTCCCTCACCGCCCTTTTTTCCACCGGAGTAATTCCGGAAGGGACGGAGATCACCACTCGAGGCCGGATCAAGGCCTTTCGATTATGGACCTTAGAAATAAAGTACCGGAGCATCTCTCCGGTAATCTCAAAGTCTGCGATTACGCCGTCCTTCATAGGGCGAATCGCATAGATAGATCCAGGGGTACGCCCCAGCATTTCTTTGGCTTCACGGCCGACGGCAATGATATGTTTGTCCCCCCGGGCATCCCTCCGAACCGCGACCACAGAAGGTTCCGAGGAGACGATCCCTTTTCCCTTCACGTAGACCACCGTGTTGGCCGTTCCGAGATCAATGGCTAAATCCGTTGAAAAAAGACCCCAAAGGGAATCAAATACCATACAAATCCTTTCGATTTTTCCAACTGCCCTATCTTAACAAATCCTACCTAACGATTCAAGATAAATATTTTTACAAGAGTAATCCCTCAATTAGGTGCTGGGGACTCCAAGATGAAACCTATCGGTGGTGAAATTGGCACCCGTGAGGGTTGGGACCTGAAGAGTTAAATTTTAAATGACATCGAAAGGCTTGGATCGAAAGGGGAACTTGTATTTTTAAGAGGGATTGATTAAGATTGGGATTCAAGAAAGGAGATCCTTTATGCTCAGGATTTTAAGAGAACATGCCTCTTCCTGGATGCTACGAGGAATTCTTATCCTGGTAGCCGTGACCTTTATCTCCTGGGG
>CAZMWF010000104.1:0-17375 GCA_964570075.1 uncultured Syntrophaceae bacterium
GTCGTAAGAACCCTTGCTCCACTTGCCCCTATGGGATGCCCCAAAGCGACTGCTCCTCCATGAACGTTGACCTTTTCTCTATCGATGCCCAACGTTTTAATGATGGCTACGGTGGTAGCAGAAAAGGCCTCGTTAATTTCAAAGAGATCAATCTCTTGAATCGTGAGCCCTGCTTTTTTAAGAACTTTTGGAATGGAGTAAATAGGGGCAATCAATACATCTTCGAGTTCCACGCCAGCAGTAGCCTGAGCCACCACTTTTGCCATAGGTTTTAATCCGAGGGCCTCTGCCTTCTCTTTTGACATGACCACCAGGGCACTGGCTCCATCACTGATCTTAGAGGAGTTGCCCGCGGTCACCACTCCCCCCTCTTTAAAGACCGGTTTGAGTTTCGCCAGAGCCTGAAGGTCTGGATCTCGGGGACCCTCATCGGTGTCAAAAAGGGTTTGGTCCCCTTTTTTTGACGGAAGGGGGATGGGAAGAATCTCTTCTTTAAATTTTCCATCCCGGATGGCCTTCATGGCTTTAAAATTTGACTCGTAAGCAAATTGGTCCTGTTCCTCTCGAGTAATATTAAATTTTTTTGATTGGATCTCAGCCGTATATCCCATGTGATAGTCATTGACGACATCCCAAAGTCCATCATGGACCATTCCGTCTACTAACTTTCCATCCCAGAGGCGATAGCCTGTCCTTGCATTCTCAAGATAGTAGGGAGCGCGACTCATACTCTCCATTCCGCCTGCAACGATGACCTCCGCCTCTCCTGAGATAATGACTTGAGCAGCCAGCATCACCGCTTTGAGTCCCGAGCCACAGACTTTATTGATCGTTAAAGCGCCCACCTCCATGGGTAGTCCTGCTTTGATCATAGCTTGGCGAGCAGGGTTCTGACCCAATCCAAAAGGAAGGACATTTCCCATGATCACTTCATCCACCTCTTCCTTTTGAAGGTTAGACCGCTTGACCGCCTCCTTGATGACCATTCCTCCCAATTCAGTCGCGCTCCATGAACTTAAAGATCCCAGAAAGTTACCGATGGGTGTTCGAACGGCGCTTGTGATGACCACCTCTCTCATCCTTCTTTTCTCCTTCGTGAGATTCCATTTCGAGATTGAGCTTCTGACGGATCTTCTCTTGGTAGGATAGAATTTCTTTTTTCAATTTAATAAGGTTATTGATCCGTTCATCAATCTTTGAAGCATGGTTGTCCAGTAATTCAAGGAGTCTTGGGAGAACCTTTCGGTTGGTCCGATGAATTTGATAGATCGCTTCGAGTTCATGCATTTCGGAAAGGGTAAGGCCAAGGTGTTTGAGTCGCTGAATAAATTTGAGGCGCTGGAGATCCTTATCCGTGTAAACTCTTTTTCCCCCTTCAATTCGCTTGACCGAGTTAAGGAGCCCGATTTCTTCATAATAGCGAATCGTTCGGGGGCTGAGATTGACAAGATTGGCAAGCTCTCCAATCTGATAGTATCTTAATCCATCAATTTCCATTCATTTATCCCTGATTAAACAGAAGGCCATCTCCCAATGGAGAGGACATCGTAGCCGGCCTTTTCTAATTCCTTGACCACTTCCTGGACCTCTTCGGTCTGAAGTCTCATAGCTGCGATTCGCTTTCCTTCAACCAAAAAAGAGGGCGTAACGACGCTGATGATATTGATATTATGCTTTTTGATGATATCCAGAGCCCCTGCCAAGGAACCAGGTTTATCTTCAAGGGTGATGGTGAGTCGGGTGCCCTTTTGGTTCAATCCAAAGATATCCACTAAATGGTCGAGGGCATCCGTTTCTGTAAAGATTCCATAAAGTTTATCCCCTTCGACGACAGGAAGACACCCAATCTTGTGGTCTCGCATTAATTTAACGGCTTCTTCGATTAAGGTATCTGGAGTGATGGTAATCAATTTTTCTTTTGGGGTCATAAAGGATGAGACTTTCAATTTCCCCAGTAGATAATTGAGTTCCTGCACACTCAGAAGGGTAGCGTCAGAAGGGGCCGCTTCACGAATATCTCGGTCCGTGACAATCCCTAATAGACGATTCTCTTTGTCTACAACCGGCAGGTGGCGAATCCCTTTTTCATGGATCAAATTTCTTGCCTCGAAGAAATTTGCGTCCGGACTGATGGTGATTGGATTTTTACGGATCTTCTCCCTCATAAATCCCTTATAATGAATCTTCATACCGTTTCCTCCTTCTCTTCAGATTTTCTTCCATCTTAACATCGCTCTTATTTGATCCATCAAAACCAATGGATCCCATTTTAATCCCAGGTTCTTTGGTCATCGATGGTCTTGGCTCCCTCTGGAATGGTTCCTTTGGGTATGAATTGAACTTCCCCTCTCAATTTCATCACTTCGCGGATCGATTTTTCAATCTCCTCCTTCAGTTTCTCAGGCTGGGAGGGTTCTTCTTTCAGTTCTACCCGAAGAGTCATCTCATCCTTATTTTCTTTTCGTGTCACGATGACCTGACATTTTTCAATTTGGGGATGCCTCGATGCGACCTCCTTAACCTGACTGGGATGAATAAAGAGCCCCCTGACTTTTGTCACCTGATCCACCCGACCTAATATTTTTAAGAGTCGAGGAGACGTCCTTCCACAGGGGCATGGAGTATGACTAAGGATAGAGAGATCTCCGGTTCCAAAACGAATAAGAGGATAGACTTTGTTGAAGGTCGTAGCCACAATCTCCCCGGTCTTTCCGGGCTCAAGGGATTTTCCTGTCTCAGGATCTACAATTTCAACAATTTTATCATCAGGAATATGCATTCCGTTCTTTTTAATACACTCGTAACCAAGACACCCAATATCTGCCGTTCCGTAGGTCTGCCGAATGACCATTCCAAACTTTTCTTCGAGTTGGGTTCGAAGAGACTCTGGAAGCATTTCGGCTGCCACGAAACCGACTTTCAGATTTAGATCCTTCTTTAAATCCAACCCCATCTCTTCAGCCTTTTCGGCAATGGTAAGGAGGAAACTTGGAGTTCCGCAAAACCCGGTTGCCTTAAAAGTTCGTAAAATATTCACCTGCTGTTCCGTATTTCCTACTCCCGTAGGGATAACAATGCACCCAATCCGATGAAGAGAGTTGTCTACCATATGGAGGGCAAAAGGGACCATATGATAGTTAAAGGTATTAATGACAATATCTCCGGGCCGAAACCCACATGCATACATCCCCTGGGCCCATCCTAATTCTTGATAGTCTATTTCTCCAGGTTCATAGATAGGGCCTGGAGAGACATAGATCCTTCTCATCTCAGAGATAGGGACTCCTTCCAACCCTCCAAAAGGTGGATTTTTCTTTTGAAGTTCTACCAGATCGGCTTTCTTTGTAACGGGAATTTTTTCCAGGTCTTTAATCGACCGGATATCTTTCGGTTTTAACCCAACGGAATCCAGTTTATTTTTAAAGGCAGGAGAGTGTTTATAGGCATATTGAACAATTCCACGGAGTTTTTGGTTAAGATATTCAAGACGTTTCTTGGGGGGCATAGTTTCAAGATTCTTTTTTAGGAAACCCGTCGTTCGATCCATCGGATCTGGCTTGGCCATTGAGACACTCCTTTTAAAAATCAAATCCCCCTACCCGTTTTATGAAGAGGGTAGGGGGATTTCAAAACTTCATTTCTTGGGGAATTTTCCCTCAAAGGGGACAAAGACATCTCCCTTTTCGGTATTAAAAACAGCCATTCCCTCAGAAACCTTGATTCCGAAAGCAAAATCCCCTATCTTTGAATACCAGCCTTTGATAAGATCAGGGATATTCAAATTCCATTCTTGTACCTTAGGAGCCTGGGCGACAAGAAGGGTAAGCCGAATCGTTGCCGAATCGATTACGCTGACTACCCGATATTGGCTGGTCGTATTGGGTGGGAAATAGATCTGGTCATAATTGGTCGGAGTCGCAATTTCGATATATTTGCCTGGAGCTGCTTCAAAAGAAACGGTAAATTTAATATTATCCAATTTGATATTATATCCACTCGGATTTTGAATATTGAAAACAAAACCAAGGGCCAGTGGGGTTCGAGCAGGAAGGTCGACCCAAGGAAAGTAACTCATCACTTCAACCCGATCTAAAGTAACTTTTGGTTTTCCCGCCTCTTCTGTAGGAAGAAGACCTGGTTTGCACGATGTCAATCCCCCAATCGCCATTGTTGCAATTAGAAATATTAAAAATACTTTTCTCATAGTAAACCTCCTTTCAAAGATCTTTAAGCAATACCCTTCTCCCTTCTCGACGGTCAATGAAAGACCAAAAAACATAGATGATCATTGACCCTTGTCATTACTCATTGGCTCGTTTAAGTAAGCCAACGCTTCCGACGTTTATAATGTTTGACCTGTCTGAAGCTCTTTCGTTCTCCGAGGTCTGAAAGGCCAAGATAGAAGTCTCGAATATCAGGGTTCTCTTTTAATTTCTCGGAGGTATCATGCATCACAAGCCTCCCGTTTTCCAACACATAAGCATAAGGGGCAACGGTAAGGGCCAACTTCACATTCTGCTCAACTAAGAGAAGAGGAATCTTTTCTTCTTTGTTTAACTTGGTGATGATTTCGAAGATCTCTTTGATGAGTAGGGGAGCCAAACCCATAGAGGGTTCATCGAGAAGCATGAGTTTAGGGTGAGCCATCAAAGCTCGGCCAATGACCGTCATCTGTTGTTCTCCTCCACTGATGAACCCAGCCATCACATTTCGCCGTTCAATCAGCCTTGGGAAATAGTGATAGACCATCTCGAGTCTCTCTTTGATGGCTGAACCGTTTCCTCTCAAATGGGCTCCCACACGCAAATTTTCCTCTACCGTGAGATGTTCAAAGACCCTTCTCCCCTCGATGACCTGGATAATCCCTCGTTTGGCAATTTCCTCTGCAGAGAGATGGTGGATCTTTTCTCCCATGAATTCGATGGACCCATCGGTGACCTCACCATCCTCGTGCTTAAGCAAGCCAGAGATAGATTTCAAAGTGGTTGATTTCCCGGCTCCATTGGCACCAAGAAGCGCTACAATTCCGCCATGAGGGACATCAATGGAGACTCCTTTGAGTACCAGGATGACCTCGTGATACATGACCTCGATGTTATTGAGCTTCAAGATAATCTCTGATGATTGTTCCAAGTTCTTTCCTCCTTACCATCCCAGCCAAGAAGCCCATTTATCTGGGAATTTTGCTCTCATATCAATTTCACCCACCGTTTGAGGTTTTCCTTTGATGACTCGTCCTACCCTGACAACTGAACTATAACGATGGTCCGTAGGGGTAATTGTCACTAATTGGCCTCCAAATTTTTTCAGACCATCCCAATTCCTAAAAGATTCAAATGCCTCTTTGATTCCAGGACCGTTGAGTTTCCCGGCCTTGTCCGCAATTTTCATCGCTTCAACAGCTAAGGTCACCTTGACCCATCCCTGAACCGTTCTAATCAATCTATTCTCCAATGGAACACCTGGATTCAGTTTTTTACAATACTCAAGGACAGTTTTCTTTGCCGGATACTCATCGATAAAGAGTGCACAGGCAATCAAACCTATAGCCCCTTCGGCTGCTGGACCAGCCAGTTTAGGAAGGTTTTCATCAAACCCCCAGTTATTAATGATGTGATCCGCTCCAAGACCTAAGGCATAGGCATCTTTTAATGCCGCAGACACCGACATTGTCGTATTTCCATGCCATACCAAATTAGCCCCAAATCCCTTTGCCGCAATCACCTGGCTTTTCGTATCGAGAGCAGTTAAAGACACATGTTGGTCAGGACCTATCTCAAATCCTAATATTGTGGCTTGGTCTTTAATGGCCTTAATAGGAGCAGTCGCATAGGGAGAAGCGGTATCCATAAAACATACAAACTTAGGTTTAACCCCTTTTTCTCTCAATTCCTTCCATTTCGGATCTTTCTTCCAGACCTCCTCATACCAATAAGTGATAGCCCCCCGAGCATTAGTGGAATAATCTGTTCCATAAACAAAATTATAAGGGGTCTTTTTTGGGTCGCAGAGATGTCCGGAAAAGGAACTCGATAGATAGGGCATCTTGTCCGCATTAATAGTTGGAGAAAGGGCCTCCGTATCCCCAGTTCCCCATCCCAAGACCATCACCACCTTGTCGTAATCTCTAAATCTTTTGTAAGTCGTAATCGCCTCGGGCACTCGATATCCGTAGTCATATTGGAAGAGACGAATCTTTTTACCGTTAATCCCTCCCGTATCATTATAATATTGGACTGCTTCTCGAACTCCTAACGCCTCATCTTTCCCTACATCAGAAGTGGCTCCTGTTGTATCCTGAAGTGCACCCAACCTCACTTCTTGGGCAAACCCAAACGTTCCAATAAGCCCAAACATTAGGATTCCAATAATCATTAAGCCTATTCTCTCCTTCATCATGTTTCACCTCCTATGGATTTTTTCTATCATCCTACTAAAAAATCATCCTCCCACCATCATTTGACGACCATCACCCCCTTCTTCGATTTTTTCTTCTCCCTTTATTGGGAGAGGAGAAGGTTAGGGCCATTAATATGAAAATGGCCATAGGTTGAAATAATTTTTGATCTGCCACCAACGATAGGATAAACCATTTGGTTCGTAAATAAGAAACAATGCAATAGCTAAACCAAAGGCAGCCTCTTTGACATAAAGGAATTTTTCAAGTAAATGGGGCAAGAAGGGCATCAGACTGATAAAGAAAGGATGCTGGGTGAGGAAGAAGATGAGAAACTTTAAGCCCTCTGGGATAAGGGTCATAAATAAGGAACCGAAAATGGTTCCATAGATACTTCCGACCCCCCCAATCAGGATAACTCCCACGAGCCAAAGAGACCAACCAAATTGAAAATGCTCTGGGCTGACTGCTGCAAGGGAGGTGATCCAAAAGGCTCCAGCGATCCCCCCAAAGAATCCAGCCACAAAAAAAGCAAGAAGTTTGTATAACACAATATTCACCCCCATGGTTTCTGCAGCAATATCGTTATCCCGGATTGCAATCCAAGCTCTACCTACCTTGGATCTGAGCAGATTAGCCATGGCAAACGTACATAGCACGACCAGAACCACCATAAGGTAATAAACATCCTTGTCCGTTTTGATCACCCAGGGACCAATCTTTACCGTGCCAGGAGGGATAGAGAAAGCTACCCCTCGTCCTCCAATTTGACTTACGTATTGAGTAATAAAAAATTCAACCGTAATAAATTGAGCAGCCATGGTAGTCATAATAAGGTAAAATCCCTTTACCCTTGCAGAAGGGAGACCGAATATCACACACCACAACCCCCCAACCAGACCTCCAATGATTAAAGCGATGATAAAGGGAACGTGGAGCTGGAGCATCAGAAGGGTACAGGTATAGGCACCCACAGCGAGAAAAGCAGCATGACCGAGGGTCACTTGACCACAATATCCGATCAGCAGTTGAACCCCCATGGCAGAAAGGATCGTGTATCCCACGACATTAGCCACAGAAATCAAATACATCCCTGCAAAATGGGGAATGAAATAAAAAATCGTTACAAAAAGGAGGATCATTTTTCCCCAGACAAATTTCGTTTGCCACCAGGCGTGATCCTGTCGGTAATATTGATGATAGACTCCACAAGGTCGATAACCCATAAGAACCTCCTAAAAGTGCTGGAATACTGGAATATTGGAATATTGGATTTAAAATATGACCCAAAGCTTAGGTTTTGAAATTGCCAGTTTTACCCATTGTTCCATTTTTCCAATATTCCATAAATCCAGGTTTCTTTAGACTCTTTCAATTCTGATCCAGCCCCAGAGCCCATAGGGTTTGAAGAGTAAAATGATGACCATCACAGCAAAAGGAAATACGTCCTTGACTCCTCCTGGGGTATATCGACTCAAGTACCCATCGGCAAGATTCTGTATCACTCCAATGACTAAACCTCCTACAATAGCTCCAGGGACTGAGTTTAAACCTCCAAGCACCACGGCAGGTAATACAAGGAGCCCTAAATAACCCACAGAGATATTTAAACCATTGATATTCCCAAGGAGGGTTCCTCCAACTCCTGCAGCCATGAAGGCGATTGCCCAGGCCAGGGCATATACGACTTTCGCATTGACTCCTAAGGAGAGTGCTGCCATTTCGTCATCGGCCGTAGCCTGCATGGAAAGGCCCCATTTTGTATATTTAAAGAAAGAGACGAAGGCTAAAAGAAGAACGATCGAGGCAATAAAGGCCCAAAGATAGACCTGACCAATGACAATTTTACCTAAAAAGATGGGCTTCATAGGAAATACGGGTGGAGTAAAGACTACCGTATCTGTTCCCCAAATGAGTTCAACCATCCCTTTGAAAAAGAAGGAGAGCCCGACAGTGACCATAATGACGCTCAGAACCGGTTCTCCCACCATGGGTCGAAGGAAGATCACTTCGGTGAGAATGCCTAAACCGAACCCAATGAGAAGGGTGATGAGTAAGGCAAAAATAAATGGAATCCCTAAATGGTAAAGGGTGAGACAGAGATAAGCACCGATTAAGGTTAATTCTCCCATTGCCAAATTGAGCACACCGGAGCATTTATAAATGAGGGTCCAACCTAAAGCGACCAAAGCATAAATACTTCCTACCAAGATTCCTGTAATAAAGAGTTGCAAAAAGATTTCCATAGAGCCTCCCTAAACTATTATTGGAAGAATGGAATTTTGGAATATTGGAATGTTGGGAAAAACCCGTTATTCCAATCTTCCATTGTTCCAACATCTCGATATTTTTATTGCGGTACTTCCATGACTCTAAGATCTGTCTTAATATGGACCACTCGGCCATCCTCATAGGTGATGGTCGTGTCCATATGAATGTTTTGAGTGTCCGAATAAAGTCCCTCTACAATGTCCTTGTATCGATTTTCAACAAAGGCCCTTCTTAGCTTTCGAGTCCGAGTTAATTCATCGTCGTCTGCGTCAAATTCTTTATAAAGATTGACAAATTTTCGAATCCGAGCGGCTGGAGGAAGATCTCGGTTCATCTTAATAATCTCTTTCTTGATGAGTTCATAGACGTCTGGAATCTGGGAGAGCTCAGGATAGCTGGTATAGGCGATGTTTCGATCCTCTGCCCATTTCCCCACCACTCCATAATCGATACAGATCACACTGGTTACGTAAGGGCGATTATCTCCAATAGCCCATACATCCTTAATATAAGGGCTGAATTTCAGACGGCTCTCTAAATATTGAGGGGCAAATTTGGTTCCGTCACTGAGGGTCATGACATCTTTGGTTCGATCGAAGACCACCAGATGTCCATCCGTATCGATAAAACCTGTATCTCCGGAGTGAAGCCATCCGTCTCGAAGGGTCTTCGCCGTTTCCTCAGGCATCTTGTAATATCCCATAAACACGGAAGGACTTTTTGAGATAATTTCCCCCTCTGGGGTGATTTTTACCTCTGTCTCAGGGATAGGTCTTCCCACGGTATCGAATTTGATATCATCGTCTCGGTGAAGCACCGAGATTCCAGCAATTTCGGTCTGTCCATAGATCTGTTTAAGATTCACCCCTAAGGCATGGAAGAATCGGAAATGGTCCGGTCCCATTGCGGCTCCACCGGTATAGGTGTATCGAATTCTGGAAAGGCCTAAGTGGTCCCTCAATTTTTTATGAACCCCTAAATAGGCAAGATAGTTCAGTAGTTTCCAGTGCCAGGGGATGGGTTTTTTAGAAAATTTTAACTCTGCCACATGGTATCCAATCTTCATCGCCAACTCATAGGCCTTTCTTTTTGTCCAGGTAGAATCGAGATATTTCACCTGAACGTTTCGAACCATCTGTTCGTAGATTCGAGGTGGAGCAAACATGACATGGGGACCAATTTCCCGAATATTCTCCTGGGCGGTTTCGGGTTCCTCTGGAAAATTCAGGGTAAATCCTGCTTGAATTCCACAGGAGATCGACATCATCTGTTCGCCGATCCAGGCGAAAGGAAGATAGGAAACAAAATCGTCGGTTTCAAAATAAGGATCGACTCGCATCAAGTTCCTTCCCATCGTTAACATATTATAATGGGTGAGGAGGGCCCCCTTTGGAAGGGCGGTCGTTCCTGATGTATAAAAGAGGAGGCAAACCTCATCTCCTTTTCCTTTCGAGATCATCTCTTCAAAAAGGCCAGGCTCTTTTTTATCGACCTCTTCTCCAATCTTCATGACCTCTTTGATACTTATGAGGATAGGATCATCGTAAGCCCTCATCCCTTTTGGGTCATCCCAGAGCATCTTTTTGAGCTTTGGACATTTATCTTTAATCATGAGACATTTATCGACTTCCTCCTGACCCTCGCCTACCATCAGTTTAGCATCCGAATGATCAATGATGTATTGGACCTCATCAATTAAAGAATCTTGGAATAACCAAACCCCCACAGCACCCACACACATAGCCGCCATTTCACACCAGAGGGCTTCAGGTCGATTGTCCCCGATCATGGCCACTTTATCTTCCCGCTCTAACCCTAAAGCGACCATTCCTAAGGCAATCTTTTTTACATTCTCATAGTATTGTTTCCAGGTAATAGGAATCCATATTCCAAACTCTTTTTCCCGCATGGCTACTTTTTTATCCCAGTACTTCTTAGCCATTTGGAGCCAGAGTTTAGGAATGGTTAAATCTTTTGTGATCTCTATTTCTTGCCAACTACCTCCGCGTGACATAGAGTTCCTCCGCTTCTCCAAGATAGGCTTTGATGACTTGGGGGTTATTCTGAATTTCAGGAGGAGTGCCTTCGGCAATCTTTTCTCCAAAATTGAGAGCCATAACGCGATGAGAGATATCCATGACCACCCCCATATCATGTTCCACTAACACGCAAGTCGTTTGCCACCGCTCCTCTTCATTGATATCCAGAATGAATCGGGCCATATCTTCCACTTCCTCTAAGTTGAGTCCTGCAAGGGGTTCGTCGAGGAGAATGATCTTAGGGTTGAGAGCCAAAGCCCTTGCCAATTCCACTCGCTTTTGAAGTCCATAGGGAAGCATCCCTACGACTTTATCTCGAATATGTTCGATCTCGAGAAGATCAATGATCTCCCTTTCAATAAAATCCCGATGTTCCACCTCCTCCCGTGCTGTTTTCCCAAAATAGATGGCTCCGCTCAGAAGGCCCGATTTTAAATGGATATGACGACCAAGCCGAATGTTATCCAGGACAGTTGCCCCTTTAAACAGTTCAATCTTCTGAAAAGTCCGCGAGATTCCCAACTGAGCCCTTTGATAGGGCTTAAGTTTTGTAATCTCTTTACCCTCAAAAAAGATTCTTCCCTTCTGAGGGTGGTAAAGGCCGTTGATGCAGTTGAGCATCACTGTTTTTCCTGCACCGTTGGGACCGATGATAGAAAAGATCTCCCCTTTTTTGACTTCGAAGCTCACCCCCAATAAAGCCTGAACTCCTCCAAAAGCCATATGGATATTCTCAACCTTTAATTGAATTTCATTGGTGACAGCCATCCAACGACTCCTTTCCCAAAAGAGATAAAAGGAGAAAAAATAAATTCCTTAGAGTTTGGATTCAAGAAAACCCCACCCATCAATTCTTTGATGAAGAGCAGCCACTTTTTGAAATCCTTATTTAAAAGAATCCAATTTTATTAAACAACATAGGAGGTGGGAAATGGATAAACCCGGTCATCCAAAATTAGACAACTTATTATCAAAACAAAAAATCTTTGTCAAGAGAAAAATTGCCAGTTTACGTAAAATGTGAAAAAATTCTCTTTTGAATTGAAATTAAACGCGATTTTGATAAATTTTATAAGGCAGGTCTATATTCCGAAGAGAATCCTCTGGGCGTTCCTATAAAGGATGGACTCGATCGCCTTTTCGCTTAGGGGAAGTTGCTTGATGGCCTCGATGTTGGATCGGATGCTGGCCGGCATCGTGGGCCAATCTGAGCCAAAGATAACCTTCTCAGAATTCTTTTCGAGCTCCGGGAAGTATCGAAGAAGGTTTTGCGGTGGCAGCCCCGTGATGTCCATATAAAGATTTTTGTGAAGGCGCGAAAGTGAAAAGCAGTCCTCATACCAGAATCCTCTTCCACTGTGAGCCATAATAATCTTTAAATCAGGGAAGTCCACCGCCACATCATCCAGATAGATAGGATCACAGTATTTTAACCTTGTCCCCCTGAAGATGGAGGTGCCGATATGAAAGATGATGGGGATCCTTAGTTCCTGTGCCTTCTGATAGAGGGGATAGAGTCTTGCCTCATTGGGGTAGAAAAATTGGTAAGAGGGATGGAGTTTCAACCCTTTTACCCCTCCGACTTTTACATATTCCTCAAGTCGATGAGTCATATCCTCGTGGACATTGGGGTTGATCGAGGCAAAGGGAATGAGCATTTCTTGATCTCTGCAATATTCGATTACTTCTTCTGTAGGCACGTATCCACTGGTTGCAGGAGCACATTCGGGAAGGACAACGGCATACCTAACCCCTTCTGCTTTTAGATGGGTCACCACGAGTTCAGGATTCTGGCTAAACTCCTCAATCTTTGAAAAGAATTCAGGATTGATCGATTCTAAATAGTTTAGCCATGTGGGATTGAGCAGTTCCTTCTTCACATAGTGAATATGAAAATCAATTACCTCCATTGGTTCCGTCCTCTATCCTCCAGCAAGCATCAACACTAAATGAATCTCGTCACCCTCCTTCACGGGCTTAAGGAGTTCATTAGGATAGGCACTTGCGTGATTGAGGTAGACTTCTACATGATTGAGAAGTTTTCCCTTTTTAGCAAATAAGGCTTTTTCCATCGCTGGGTATTGTTGAATGAGGTGATCCAGACATTCCCCAACGGTTTGCCCTTCCACCTCAACCACCTCTGCCCCATTCGTAAATTGTCGATGGGTCGTATGGATATGAACTTTAACCCCCATGCTTCACTCCTTGCTGGGAAGAGATCCACAGTGATCACAATCTGGATTCCGCTCTATGGCAAATTCATTAAAGGTAAGCTCTAAACCATCGTAGAGAAGGAGCCGATTCGTCAGAAGTTTCCCGATCCCCAATAAATATTTAACGGCTTCTGTGGCTTGAATGCAACCAATCACCGCAGGGGTCATTCCTATGACAGGGAATTTCTCCTGAGGGAGGGTCCCTCGATAGAGGCATCTCAGGCAGGCTGATTTACCAGGGAGAATGGTCATTGCCCTTCCTTCAAAACCATAGACCGCTCCATGAATGAAGGGAATTCCCTTTTCTATCGCACATCGATTCAGTAGATATCGGGTGGGGAGGTTATCCATGGCATCCAGAATCGCATCGCATCCTTCAAAGAGGGAGGAGGCATTGTTTTCGGTAATCGTCTCGGCAATGGCTTCGATTCGAATGGTGGAGTTCAATCTCTCTAACTTCCTTTTTGCCGAGTCGGCTTTCTTTTGGCCAATATCCTCTTCCCAGTGGAGGATTTGACGATTCAGGTTACTCAGACTGACCCGATCATGATCAATAATTCGAAGTGTTCCAATCCCCGCAGCCGTAAGATAAAAAGCAATGGGCGAACCCAGACCACCCGCTCCTGCAATCGCCAGACAGGAGCGTTTCAGTTTCTCCTGCCCCTCCACCCCAATATCCCCTATCCTAATTTGACGGTCATATCTTTCTCGTTCCTGAGGCGTTAACATCATTCCCCCTCACTCCTTCTGAGTCTCCTCACCATAAATTAAACCGGAGGCTGAAACAAATTTCGCCTTTCTTCACCATTTAGTCTCTCCTTGACCGAAGAGAGAGGATTCAAGGTTTATCTCCCTTGTCTCAAAAAATGGACCAATCGATTAGCGGCTTCCCTTTTCTTTTCCAAATTGATCTGGTCGGCTTCTATATAACTCACCGCCTTTGGGTTGCAAAAAAGGACACACTGGGGGTTGCCATCGCAATAGTCACACTTAGCCGTGACACGGTCAACGGGATCAAAAAAGGGGTGCCCGAAGGGACAAGCCATGATACAAGTTTTGCATCCAATACATTTCTTCGGGTCGATGATGACTCTTTGATTTTCAAGGTCTTTATGGCAGGCCCTGGTTGGACAGACTTCCGTACAAACAGGGGTTTCACAGTGCTGACAGGTCATGGGAAGGTAGAGTCCAACCTCTTCCCATTTGAGGATACGAATTCTCGAGCGACTGGGGTTGCTCACCCCGCTATGGAATACCGAACAGACCATTTCACAATTTCGACATCCGGTGCATCTTTCAGGATTTACAAAAAGGACTTTCCCATTCATGTCTTACCCCAATCATTTCCTTTTGAAGATGACCCCACATCCCCTATCTTTCTTTTATACGGAGAGATTTTAATAGATGTTGTGATTCCATCCATCTCTCCATCGGGATTTGGTTCTTTATCCCTGCTGAAAGAATTCCGTATCGAAGGAATAGCCCTCCGAGGAGAAGGAGGATCCCTGCAAACCAGAAAAGAATAGGGTATTCAGGAAATTGAGAGAAAAGAGACTCCAGGACGAAAGGGAAGAAGAATCCCGATAAAACGATTCCTCCCCAGAAAAGAAATTTCAACTCCCCTTTTAAAAGGAGGCGAACAGAAAGTCCTCCTTGTTCTCCCTGACTGTTTGTTAGATTTCTTCGATATAGATAAATGACAAGAACAATCCCTTCGATAAGGATTAAAATCTGCTCGGTTTCCATTACCATTTTTATTAACGAAGAGGAGAAGACTCCTTGAAGAAGGGATTTCTCCATGGCGAGGATTCCCATTAACAGACCCATTGAACCGGTCGAGAGGGCAGATATGAGAAAAAGAAGGGGAAGAAGATAGGTATTCCACAGGGCAACATGTTTTACAGATTTGAGGAGAATCCCAGTATAAATGGCCGTGGCAATGGCAAGGAGCAAAGCCATCGATTCCAATCCTCTTAATCCATTTGCCCCTATATAGGAGCTTAAAAGGGGGAAAGAGGAAAGGAGGAGGGTGACCCATCCCAACACAATGAAGGATGAAAGGATAAGAAAGCCTCTCGCAACCCAGGAAGTCTTAGGGTTCAAACAAGCATAGAGAAACCTCCTTTTAATCCCAAGGTCGAGAATGAGAAAAGGGGCACCTATCGTTACAAGAACAGGGCCCCAAAGGAGTGTGACTTTGGCAACGTCAACATGGAGAGAGAATAGGGGAATCTCAATCAGTTTCGTCGAGACCGTTGACCAATGAATCAGTATTCCGATGATGAATGAGCCTGCCCCCATTCCGGCCAGGTAGAGATAGATTGCGATAATCCAGCCCCAGTGTTCCTGAGGCTTAAGATGTCTTCCTACTCTTAAAGATTCTGGCATGGCTACGGATTCTCCTTTTGACCCTTATATAGTTCTTCATAATGAACAATTAAGATTTTTTTCTAAATGATAGCATATCTCCTCTTCTTGTCAAGATTATCTTGTGAAGAAAGGGAAAAGATTACAGAATAAAGTTTTGGATTAGACCATTTGACAATCATAATGAAATCGGCTATCTTTTATTTGTTCAATATGGTGAACAAAATAAAAAAGACCAGCTATACTGCACCGTCGGTGAAAAAGGCTTTTCAGATCCTGAAGGCAATTGCCGATTCTTCAACGAGACTCGGTGTGAGTGAGCTATCAAGAGAGCTAAAAATAGGCAAAAGCACGGTCCACGGGATCACCTCTGCGTTGGAGGAGTTAGGGGTCCTGGTGAGAGATCCGATCGATAAGAAATACAGTATTGGATACCGGTTGATAGAACTTGGAAGGAAAGCTTACGGAAGGATTGAATTGAGGGAGATCACGAGAGTTCCTCTGGAGAGATTGGTGGAAGAGATCGGAGAAACCGTATTTTTGGGGATTATGGATGGAGACCATGTCCTCATTCTGGATGTCGTGGAACCACCCAACGAAATGAAGATTACCTCCCCACCAGGGACGAGACTTCCTCTTTTGGCCGGTGCTACCGGAAAGGCCTTTCTCAGTCTTATGGAGGAGGAGAGAGCCAAGGAGATTGTTCAAAAGATGGGATTAAAAACCTATACCCCTCGCTCGATCACCGATCCCAAAAGATATTTAAAGGAGATAAAAGAAACAAAAGAGAGGGGCTACGCGATTGATGATGAAGAGTATTTAATGGGTGTTCGAGCCGTAGCCGCTCCTTTACCCCTTTCTTCTTTCCCGCCATCGGCCATCTGGCTGGTTGGATTTACCTCCCGATTGACAGAGCAGAAAATGGAGAAGGCGATTAGAGCCATTCAAAAGACCGTTCAAGGAATCGTCCATTCTTTTGAAACTCATCGATGAAAGGAGAAAGGAAGAGAAAGATCATCCTCCTCTTCCTTATCCAAAGGAATAAAGGATTCTTACGATATCGTCTCCTACCTCGGAGGTTTTGGAACGTCCTCCAAGATCTATCGTTCTTATCTTTTTTTCAAATAAGTTCTGCCTGACCGCTCGAAGAAGGAGACCGGAGGCTTCTTCTTCTCCTAAATAATCTAACATCAATTTGGCTGTTAAAATGGCTGCAATGGGGTTGGCCAATCCTTTTCCAGCGATATCTGGGGCAGATCCGTGAACCGGATCAAAGAGTCCAGGGTAGGTTTTGTCAAGGGGATTGAAACTGGCCCCTGGGGCGAGTCCCAACCCTCCCGTGACCGATGCAGTGAGGTCAGAGAGGATATCGGCAAAGAGATTGGAGGCCACAATCACATCGTATCCCTTAGGATTTCGAACGACCTCCATACAGGCCGCATCGATCAGTCGGGATTCGGTTTGGATGTCTGGATATCGAGAGGAGACCTCTTTAAAAATTTTATCCCAGAGGACCATTCCATAACGCTGGGCATTCGATTTCGTGACCGAGGTCACCTTTTTCCTTTTCTTCTCTCTGGCATATTCAAAGGCAAAGGTGATAATCCTTTCGATTCCCTTCCGTGTAAAAAGTCCCGATTGAATGGCCAGGGTCCGTTCCTCGATTCCTACTATTCCCCCAATGTTTGAATACTCTCCTTCAGTGTTTTCTCGAATGACCACTATGTCAATCTCACCTTCGGTCACATTTTTCAGAGGAGATTCAACCCCGGGAAAGAGATAGACCGGACGGAGCCCCACATAAAGGTCAAAACCAAATTTAATGGGAAGAAGAAGTCCATGAAGGGTGATGTCATCTGGAACTCTGGGATCCCCAACTGCACCGAGATAGATGGCCTTAAATGGCCTGAGTTGATCCAACCCCTCTTCCGGCATCATGTGGCCTGTCTGGAGGTAAAAATCACTTCCCCATGGAAAGAGTTGGAATTCAAATTGAAGCGTTTCGAGGATGTCTGAGAGGGCCTTTAAACACTTTATCCCCTCAGCAATGACCTCTTTCCCAATCCCATCACCAGGAATCACAGCAAT
>CAZMWF010000105.1:0-12804 GCA_964570075.1 uncultured Syntrophaceae bacterium
GGTTGGTTTTAATCAGAAACCCATTTCAACGATAGATCGATTCGTAGGATTCATTTATATTCAATCCATCCGCGTTCTATGGGTTTCGGAAATACTCCTGTCGGGCTTAAAATGATTTCCCCGCTTCAGTGAGGCATTACACTTTTAAGTCCAGCTCCTTATCTCACCTTTCTTAGAATCTCCTTTGCGGCTTTTATTCCAGCCAGAATCTCCCCCTCGACTCCTAAATAAGGGAAATTCTCCTTTCCTACAAAGAAAAGATTTCTTGAAACCCTTATTGGAATGATCCCCTCCCTCCAATGAAAATCAAAATCTGTCTCATAAATGAAATGGGGATAGGAAATCTTATTCAGTTGATCAAGGCTCCACTGAAAGTCAACGAACTCAATGAAATCCTCAAAAAAGGGAATGAGATGTTTGAGATGAGAAATCATTCCTTTTTGAAAATGGTCCAAGGAGCTGGAATCCCACGCATGGGTGGCCATCAGGCCTTCGACCAAAAGGGCCCGTCGTCCCTCTGGGGCCTGAGATTCTTCTCCCCTGGGACTGAGGGAGAGATAAAGAAGGTTTCCATTCTCATAGGACCTCTCGAGAGCGAAAATAGAAACGAGAAGATCCCCCATCCCCACTGGAAGTCCTTTCTCACGAATTCCTATAAAAAGAGGAAGGATAAGAAAGGAAGGTTTGATCCTTTGGATCCACCTGGAGAGGTTCTGCTGAAAAAAATAAAAACGCTCAGAAATTCGATGAAGAGGGAGACTGAGGAGAAGAAATCTCGAACGGATGGCCCTTTCCTCACTCTTCAATAAGAGATGAAATCCATCTCGCCCTTTCCTCTCCACCCCTTCTAATCCCTCCAATCCTAAGACTCTGCCCCCTGAATCGATAAATTTTTTTAAGAGGACTTCTTTCATTTCCTCTGAAGAAATCCCATTCAACCCTTCTTCGGACAACAAAAGATAGGAGGCTAAAGAGAAATCGACCTGTTCTGAAAAGAAATTCCCCTTTGCAAAAATCTGGAGTGTTAAATATTGTCTGAATTCTTTTGAAAAAGAAGAGAACCTTTTGTTTAACCCCTCTCTCTTCTTCCATAGGAATCCCTTTAGCCTCCTCCAGAGGGAACGAGAAGGAAAAAGAGGGAATAGCTCCTCTCCCTCTTCCATTTTTTTTCTCATCAGACTTTCTTTCTTCTGCACCATGGAATCGTAAAACGTCTTTATTTTATCTACTTCTTTTGGAAATTCCCTTTTTATCTCTCTATCGAATAAGGGTCCCCTGGGAAAGAGATCGATCCTTGCCTGGGGAAGGATGATTTGGAAGGATCCCAACTGATGAGAAGGCTCAGGGGACTGGGGAAGGGCAAGGAGATTTGAAATTTTTTGTATCAGATGGAATGGAATTCGTCTTTCTCGAAAATTTGAAAAAGGAACAAAACGATATCCTTCTTTGGGATAGGTAGAACGGTAACCTTCTTCTTTTAAGAGCAAAACGTGAAGATGGGATTGAACGAGAAGATTGGCTGCGACCAATCCTCCCAACCCTTCACCCAAAACGACGACGTCGATGGACTCGTGATGGGGAGTCATGAAAGATATTCAATGGATAATTCGTCCACCTCTGCTTTAGCGATCTCACCGATCAAAAATGCCTTTTCACCCATGGAGTGAAGTCTCGAAAGGATCTCGTCAGCTTCTTTATGCTTCACGATAAGAATCATTCCGATCCCGTTATTGAAAGTGCGAAGCATTTCCTCCTCAGAGATTTCTCCCCTCTCTTTCAAAAGATTAAAGATCGGTGGAACCTCCCATGTGCCTCGATGGATGATCGCCTTACACCCTTTCGGAATCACCCGTGGAAGGTTTCCAGTAATTCCACCTCCTGTAATATGAGCAATCCCGCTGATATGAAAGTCTCTTATCAAATTGAGGACGGGCTTTACATAAATCTTGGTGGGGCGAAGAAGCTCTTCTCCCAGGATTCCCCCGAGCTCGTCCATCCTTTGATATAAATCCATCCGATGATGTTCTAATAAAATCTTTCGAACTAAAGAGTATCCATTGCTATGGAGTCCACTCGAAGCAAGGCCAATCAATCTATCTCCTACCGTGACATTTGAACCATCGATCAATTGAGAATCTTCCACAATCCCCACGACGAATCCCGCCAGATCGTATTCCCCCTCCTGATAAAACCCAGGCATCTCGGCGGTCTCCCCTCCGATGAGAGAACATTCCGCTTCTAAACATCCTTTCACAATCCCTTCGATGACCTTTGAGGCTTTCTGGGGGTCCAGTTTTGAAGTGGCAAAATAGTCAAGAAGAAAGAGGGGTTTGGCTCCACAGACAATGATATCATTGACACACATGGCGACCAGATCAATCCCAACGGTATCGTGACGGTCCATGAGAAAAGCAATCTTCAGTTTTGTTCCAACCCCGTCCGTAGAAGAGACTAATACCGGTTTCTTATACCGCTCGAGATTGAGAGAGAGACAGCCTGCAAATCCTCCAATTTTTGTCAGTACCTCGGGTCGAAAAGTAGACTCCACCATCGGCCTGATCATCTGGACAAAGGCATCAGCCTTTTCGATATCTACCCCTGCCTCCTTATAAGAAAATTTTTTCATAGAGTTTCTCCATGAAATAAAAACAATTAAAAATTACTCGATCCCCTACAAAAAGTCAACCTTTCAGATTCAACCACTACAAAAGGGAAATCATTTTAAGCCCGACAGGAGTATTTCCGAAACCCATAGAACGCGGACGAATGAAATATAAATAGATCCCTACGAATCAATCCATCATAGAAATGGGTTTCTGATTAAAACAAACCAAAGTCACGATTTCTATGGACCATTTAAGGTAGCCGCACTTCCGACCGAGTCGGATCCGCCTCTGGCGGAATGGGTTTCTTCAATACCCCTCTCGGGCTTATCCCCCTATTAAGTTTTACATTACGTCAACCTTGCAGATTCCATCAGCCTCTGTTAATTTTATTTTGGAAATTTGCTTGCGATGAAATTAGAAGAATTCGATTATTTCCTTCCACCCTCTCTGATCGCTCAATATCCAACCCAAGAGAGGGGAGAGTCCCGACTCCTGGTTCTCAAAAGGAGAGATGAAAGAATCGAGCACAGACTTTTTAGGGATATTCTCAATTGCCTCTCTCCTGGTGATCTATTGGTCATGAATAATACTCGGGTCATCCCGGCAAGAATGGTGGGGAGAAAAAAGAGTGGCGGGAGAGTGGAACTTCTGTTAATCCCCTCCCATAATGGCAACCATCGGGGGGAATGGGAGGTATTGGTGAAAAACTTGGGAAGGGTAAAAGAGAATGAAAAGGTAGAGATTCAATTTGGGGAGGATCTTTACGGAGAAATAAAGGTTTTAAAAGGAGGAAGGGGAAAGATTTCTTTTTCCACAAAAGATTCCCTTCTTGATATTCTTAAGAAGTACGGCCATGTTCCCCTCCCCCCCTACATCAAGAGGAAGGACGAGCCTGTGGACAGGGACCGCTATCAGACTGTTTATGCAGAAAAGGAAGGCTCCATTGCAGCACCCACAGCAGGACTCCATTTTACCCCGACCCTCCTTCAATCTCTTAAGGAGAAAGGGATCAGGATCACCTTTCTGACGCTTCATATTGGCCCGGGAACATTCACTCCAGTCAAAGCAAATAACATAGAGGAGCATTCGATGGAATCGGAGTGGGTGGAGATTCCTGAAGAGGCTGCCCAAATCATTAACGAGACCAAAGAGAAGGGAGGAAGGGTCATTGCCGTTGGTACGACGACGACCCGAAGCCTTGAGTCGTTCTGTGACGAAAAAGGAAGGGTTCGACCTGCTCAAGGATGGACCTCCCTCTTCATCTATCCTCCTTATTCGTTTCGAGTGATGGATGGACTCATTACGAACTTTCATCTTCCTAAATCGACCCTCATCATGCTGGTCTCGGCTTTTGCAGGGAAGGAGTTAATTTTAAAAGCCTATCAAGAGGCAATCGAAAGGAAATATCGGTTTTACAGTTATGGGGATGCGATGCTCATCCTTTAAAAAGTGAGGTGTAAGGGGTGAGGGGTGAGGAGTGATGGGGTTCAATTTCAGGATTATTAAAAAAGATCGCTCATCGGAGGCAAGGGTTGGAAGGATTGAGACGGATCACGGATCTTTGTCGACCCCTGCATTTTTACCCGTTGGGACACAAGGAACCATAAAATCCTTAACTCCTGAAGAGTTAATCGAGTTGGGGGTGGAAGCAATATTGGGAAATGCCTATCATCTTTATCTCAGGCCAGGTCATGAGGTGATCGGAAAATTGGGAGGTCTTCATCGTTTCATTCATTGGGATAGGCCAATTTTGACCGATAGCGGAGGATTTCAGATCTTCAGTCTGGCAAAACTTAGGAAGATCTCAGAGGAAGGGGTCCTCTTTCAGTCTCATATCGATGGCTCCCTTCATTTTATAACCCCTGAAAAAATAATAGAAATTCAAAAGGTTCTTGGTTCAGACATGGCTATGGTTCTTGATGAATGTATCCCCTACCCTTCCTCCTACGAGTATGCGAAGGCCTCGATAGGGTTAACTTTACGATGGGCCGAGAAATGTTTTGAGGCATCGGAAAGGAACCATTCTTCCCTTTTTGGGATTGTTCAAGGAGGAGTATATCGAGAATTGAGGGAAGAGTGTGCTAAAAGGCTTACTCAAATAGATTTTCAAGGATATGCCATTGGGGGGCTCAGTGTTGGAGAACCCAAATCTCTGAGACAAGAGGTCTTGAAATGGACCGTCCCCCTTCTGCCCGAAAATAAACCCCGATACCTGATGGGGGTAGGAACTCCAGAGGATATCCTTCAAGCCACCCTTTTAGGGATCGACCTCTTTGACTGTGTCCTTCCCACCCGGAATGCCAGAAATGGAGTGCTTTACACCTCCTCGGGGAAAATCTCCATAAAACAGGCCCGCTATGCTGAGGACCCATTGCCTCCAGAGGAGAGCTGTGGTTGTTATACCTGTCGGTACTATTCCAGGGCCTATCTTCGGCATCTCTACCTCTCCAATGAAATTCTTTCTTCGAGGTTGAATACGATCCACAATATCTATTATTATATGAGTCTAATGAAAGGGATAAGAGAGGCGATCGAGGAAGGTCGCCTTTATGAGTTCTACCAAAATTATATGGATACACTCTCGAGAGAGGATCATGGGGTAGAAAACCATGAGAATAATCTTAATTAAAAAGGAGGAGTTATGGGAATCGATTTAGTCTATGCGATGGGTCAACAGCCCGGAGGGAATCAGGGGTCATCGATGTTGAGCTTTCTTCCGATCATCCTTATCTTTGTGGTCTTCTACTTTCTTCTCATTCGACCTCAACAGAAGAGGGCGAAGGAACATCGAACCCTTCTTGCCAATCTGAAAGTTGGAGATCAGGTCTTGACCTCGGGCGGGATCTATGGAAGAATTACAGGACTAAGAGATGACGTCATTACCCTTGAAATCTCGGATAAGGTAAGGGTAAAGGTCAACCGAGGTCATATCGCAGGAGTGGTGAAATCCGATGTGATGAAAACGGATTAGTTCTTGCTTGGCTCCTTGCTCTAAACATCGTTTTAGGGCTATGATCCATAAGGAGGTTACGCATGCGAAAATATGAAACGATCTTCATTCTCAATCCCGACCTTGAACAAGAAGAGGCCCAATCTGCCATTGAAAAGATCAAAGGAATCATCCTCCAGGGCAAGGGAGACATTCTCAAATTTGAAGATTGGGGAAAGCGAAAACTGGCCTATAAGGTGAGAAAGAAAACCAAGGGCCATTATATCCTCATCCATTTTTCTGGCCCCCCTACGTTGCTTTCCGAATTAGAAAGGAATTATCGAGTGATGGATTCGGTCATGAAGTTTATCACGGTTCGCCTGGATGAAAAGAAGGCCATCCCCGAAGAGATTCCCATCCCAGAGGAGCTTCCTGATGAGGAGTCTGAGGAAGAGGAATAATGAATAGGGTTGTCCTAAATCAGGTCATTCTCACGGGAAGAGTGGCTACCCCTCCCCGAAGGCAATACCAGCCCGATGGGACACCCGTGATTCAATTGTCTTTAGAATTGAACGATCTCGGCACCGAAAAGGGCTTGGTCCCGATTGTCGCCTTTGGAACTCTTGCCCTCTCTCATCCTGAGCTCGAGCCCGGGCAGCTGCTTCTCGTTAAAGGGAAGCTTCGCGCGCGAAGATGGCAGACGCCTCAGGGAAGAGAAAGAAGGCAGATAGAGATCGTCGCTTCGGAGCTTCAACTGGTCGAACCCGATTCATCATTAAGAGAGAAAGAAATTATCATAGAGAGGAGAGAAGGATGAAGAAACAGGCTGAAAAGCCATCGACTCCGGAAAGGAAGAGAAAGCCCTTCCTGAAGCGGAAGGTCTGTCGATTCTGCACAGACAAAAAATTAGAGATCGACTACAAGAACCCTAAAATCCTTCGATTCTTTATCACAGAAAGGGGGAAGATCATTCCTCGAAGGATTTCCGGCAACTGTGCCAAACACCAAAGGCAGATCACCATCGCCATCAAAAGGGCACGAAACATTGCCCTTCTGCCTTTTACCACTGTAACCAAATGAAATCGTAACACGATTCTGTGATAAGGAGACAAAGAGATGCAGGTCATCCTATTAGAAGATATTCCTTCGCTGGGAAAGGCAGGGGACGTCGTGAAGGTGGCTGATGGATATGGGAGAAACTATCTCATCCCCCAGAAAAAAGCCATTCAGGCCACCGAAAAGAATCTAAAGACCCTGGAACATCAAAAAAGACTGATCCAGCAAAAGGTTGGAAAGAAGAGGACAGAGGCGGAACGAATGGCCCAGAAGATTGAGAATCTCACCTGTACCTTCTATCGGAATGTGGGTGAAAGTGGAAAACTCTTTGGAGCGATCACCTCTATGGATATTGAGACCTATTTGAAGGAGCAGGGGATCGACGTGGATCGAAAGAAGATCCATCTGGAAGAACCGATTAAAAATGTGGGGAACTATAACGTTCCCATTAAACTCCATCCTGAAATCACGGCAACCCTTAAGGTTTGGGTGGTCCAGCAATAAACCGAATCATAAACCATTAAAAGGATCGATCCGATGGGAGAGGAGACCTCTTTCCCCCATAAGATTCCTCCCCAAAATATTGAAGCCGAACAGTCTGTCCTGGGAGGAATCCTCATCGAGAATGAAGCGATCAATCGGGTGATGGAGATTCTCGCACCGGAGGACTTCTATCGGGAGGCCCACCGAAAGATCTATCACGCTTTGATAGAGCTTTCTGAACGAGATGAACCCGCCGACCTGATCACCACGACCAATGAGTTGAGAAAGAAGGGGGAACTCGAAATGGTGGGAGGGGCTTCCTATCTTGCCTATCTGATTGATTCTGTCCCTTCTGCTGCCAACATTGAATACTACGCTCGGATTGTCAAAGAGAAGGCCATTCTCCGAAAATTGATCGAGACCTCTACAGAAATCATCACCCAAAGCTACGAAGATCGAACCGATGTCGAGGCCTTTCTGGACGAAGCGGAAAGAGCCATTTTTGAAATTTCTGAAAAAAGGGTGAGACCCTCCTTCTTTCCCATCAAAGAAATCGTCAAAGAAAGCTTCAAGACCATCGAACAACTCTATAAGAAGAAGGAACTCGTGACGGGGGTTCCTTCTGGTTTCAAAGAGCTGGATCGCTTGACCGCAGGCTTCCAGCCCTCGGACCTGATCATTGTCGCCGGGCGCCCCAGTATGGGGAAGACTGCGTTTTGCCTCAATATCGCCCAATACGCAGCGATCGAAGGAAGGGTACCGGTCGCCATCTTTTCCTTGGAGATGTCCAAGGAACAGTTGGTGTTGCGAATGCTCTGTTCGGAAGCTCAGGTCGAGGGGACACGACTTCGAACCGGCTACCTTGGTGAAAGTGACTGGCCCAAGTTAACCATGGCCGCTGGAACCCTTTCGGATGCCCCCATCTTCATTGATGACACCGCTGCCCTTTCCGTTCTTGAATTGAGGGCAAAGGCCCGGAGGCTTAAATCCGAACATGGCTTGGGGATGATCATCATCGACTATCTCCAGTTGATGAAAGGGAGAGGAAAGGCAGAAAGTCGTCAACAAGAAATCTCAGAGATCTCGCGATCGCTCAAAGCTTTGGCTAAGGAGCTCAATGTCCCTGTGATTGCTGTCTCCCAGCTTAGTCGAAAGACCGAAGAGCGGACGGGAAATAGACCCCAGCTTTCCGACCTTCGGGAGTCCGGAGCCATTGAACAGGATGCCGATCTCATCCTCTTCCTTTTTCGGGAAGAGGTCTATCATCGAACCGAAGAAAATAGGGGAAAAGCAGAGGTGATCATTGGCAAACAACGAAACGGACCGATCGGAAAGGTGGATTTAGCTTTTTTGGATAAGTACACCTCCTTTAAAGACCTTTATAAGGGAGAACCCATTGAGGTCTGAGAATGAATCTTCCAAACCTTCTTACCCTGACTCGAGTTCTCCTCATTCCACTCTTCGTGATCTTTATTATTCAAAAATCTTTCACCAACGCCCTCATCACCTTCGCCATTGCTGGAATTACCGATGGAATTGATGGCCTCGTGGCAAGAATCACCCACCAAAAGACTGAATTAGGAGCCTATTTGGATCCCATTGCAGACAAGCTTCTTCTCATCTGTGCTTTTTTGACCCTCGCCATCATTGAAAGGCTTCCGGGATGGCTGGCTGTGGTAGTCATCACCCGGGATGTGATCATTCTTCTTGGGGTCTTGGTCATGATTCTAAACAACTATTCGATAAAGATAGGGCCCAGCCTCCTTAGCAAAATTACGACCAATATCCAAATCCTCACCGTCATTGTCGCCCTTTGGAATGGAGAGGGCCAATGGTGGATGATCCTTAGACACATTTCCATTTATGGGACCACCTTTTTTACCATCTTCTCAGGAGCCCATTACATTTATATTGGAACAAAAATTTTAAACCAGAAAAAAGGATCCTTCCCGCCGAACCTATAATTTTTATGGGCAGGGCTTTGCCATTCCCACGAAGTCAGGGAGCGGGTAAAAATTATTTTAATAAAAAAATCGCTAAGAAGGAGAATGAAAATGGTGGCTATCACAAAGGTTCTTGGAAGGGAGATTCTCGATTCCCGGGGAAATCCCACGGTGGAAGTGGAGGTCTATCTTGAAAGCAAAGCAATGGGCCGTGCTTCCATTCCCTCTGGAGCTTCTACGGGAACTCATGAGGCTCTGGAACTTCGCGATAAAGACCCCGACCGTTATCTCGGAAAAGGGGTGCTCAAGGCGATCGATCATATCCATCAAACGATCGGACCTCAACTGATCGGAAAAGATGCTTTAAATCAAAAGGAGATCGATTCTTTTCTCATCCAATTAGATGGAACTCCAAATAAGAGCCGGCTTGGAGCCAATGCCATATTGGGGGTCTCTCTGGCTTGTGCAAAGGCAGCCGCTCATCATCAGGGGGTTCCCCTTTATTACCATCTTGGGAGCTCCTCTGCCACGCACCTTCCTCTCCCCCATATGAACCTCCTAAACGGTGGGGTCCATGCGGATAATCATCTCGACATCCAAGAATTCTTGATCCTCCCAGTCGGAGCAAAAAATTTCAGAGAAGCCCTTCGAATGGGAGGTGAGGTCTATCATCACCTCAAATCTCTCCTTAAAGAGAAAGGATACAAGACCTCTGTAGGAGATGAAGGAGGGTTTGCCCCTGATCTTCGTTCCAATGAGGAGGCCCTGGAGTTTCTTGTAAAGGCCATTCTTAAAGCCGGTTATCAGCCTGGAAAGGATATCGGTCTTGGCATCGATGCCGCCGCTTCAGAATTCTATCAAAATGGATCTTATCGGTTTAAAAAAGGAAGGAAAAAGAAGAGGAGTTCCGTCGAGATGATCAATTATTATGAAGAGTGGATTCAGAAATATCCGATTCTCTCCATTGAGGATGGGCTTGCAGAAGATGATTGGGAAGGTTGGCAACTCTTGACCAAACGGCTGGGCAGGAGGGTCCAATTGGTCGGGGATGATCTTTTTGTCACCCATCCGGATCGCCTAAAGAAGGGGATCAAGGGCAAAATAGCCAATGCCATCTTAATTAAGCTGAATCAGATCGGAACCCTCACCGAAACTCTCGAGGTGATTGGCTTGGCTAAAGAGGCAGGATATCGAACCGTGATTTCTCATCGATCAGGAGAAACGGAAGACACCACCATTGCCGATCTGGCCGTGGGAACCCAGGCCGGCCAGATCAAGACCGGAGCTCCATGCCGTTCGGAGAGGGTGGCCAAATATAATCAACTCCTTCGAATCGAAGAAGAACTGGGAGAGAGGGCGATCTATATGCCTCCTCTCCGTTATCCATTTAGGAAATAAAATCGAAAGGACATCCTTCCATGGAAAACTTAATCGGTCTCGATTATCCATTGATCCTAAATTCTATCTACAACGGGATTGTGGCCATAGACAGCCGAGGAATGATCACCTATTTCAATAAAACGGCGGAACGAATTTTTAAGCTTCCTGCTCACGAAGCGGTTAGCCATTATATTTTGGATGTCCTTCATCACACCGGAGGAAAATTAATCGAATCCTTGGAGACCGGGAAACCTTTCTATGGGGAGAAACTCAAAGGAGAAGGGGTGACGTTGATCTCCAATATCAATCCCATTTTTCAGGATGGAAAGATTTTTGGGGTAGTCAGTGTGTTTCAAGATATCTCTGAGATCGAACAGGTCTCCAAGGAGTTAGATCTCTTCAAAGATATGAAAAATTGGCTCGATACGATCATCGATTCTTCCTACGATGGACTCTGGATCTGCGATTCCGAAGGGAAGGTGCTAAGAATCAATAAAGCCTCTGAAAGGATCAACGGGGTGAAGGCAGAGCAGGTGGTGGGGAAGAATATGAAAGAATTGATTGCCGAGGGGTTCTTTGATCAATCGGTTACCCTGGAGGTTTTAAAAAGGAAAACCTCTGTAACCATTCTCCAAAGGCTTAAGGGAGGGAAAAAGATCCTGGTGACCGGAAATCCTATTTTTAATGAAAAGGGAGAGATCACCTATGTCGTCACAAACGATCGAGACATCTCGGAATTGGATCATCTCAGGAGCCAGCTCCAAGAGGCTCAGGCCCTGGCTCGGGGATACTCTTCCAAGATCTCAGAGTTAGAAATGAAAGGAGTCGATCTCTCCAACATTATCTTTCGAAGCGAGGAAATGCAACGGGTGATCGAGATGGCATTGCGAGTGGCCGATGTCGACACCACTGTCCTTCTCTTAGGGGAATCCGGAGTTGGGAAGGGAATGATTGCCCGATTGATTCATAAGCATTCGAATCGAAAGGAAGGGCCTTTCATCCGGGTCGACCTGGCTGGAATTCCTGATTCTTTAATAGAGTCCGAGCTTTTTGGCTACGAGAGAGGGGCCTTCACGGGGGCTAAAATAGAAGGGAAACCCGGGTTTTTTGAACTGGCCAATCATGGAACCCTTTTTCTCGATGAAATTGGTGAGATTCCTTTAAGCGCTCAATCCAAAATTCTTCGCTTCCTGGAGGATCACGAAATTGTTCGTGTCGGGGGAACGAGCCCGAAGGAGATCGATGTCCGAATCATTGCGGCCACCAATAAAAAAATTGAGGAGATGATCGCTTCGAAACTTTTTAGGGAAGATCTCTATTATCGAATCAATGTCGTTCCGATTCATATTCCCCCTTTGCGAGAAAGAAGAGAAGATATTCTCCCCCTTACCTTTTATTTTCTTGAGAAATTCAATAGGGTCCACCGAAAAGAAAAGGAACTCTCCCCGGATGTGGTAGATGCTATTTGTAAGTATGACTTCCCTGGAAATATCCGGGAACTGTCAAACCTTGTTGAGAGACTGGTGGTCGTTACAGAGAAGAAAAGGATTGAGATGAAAGATCTCCCATCATTCATCAAAAAGAATTCTGCAAAATTCTCTGATTTCCAAGAAATCCCTCCTTTAAAAGAAGCGATCAAAAAATATGAAAGCTTTATAATAGAGAAGGCATTAAAAAAATATGGCTCACAAAAGGAAGCGGCAAAAGTCCTTGGAGTGGACCAGGCTACCATTTCAAGGAAAATTAAAAAATCATTCAATAATAATGCAAATATGCATAAATAGAATGCAAAATAGCATCTTCATTTTTATTAAAAACCGATGTTTTCTTTTTAAAACTCTATTTTGATTTAATACCTATGCATTTTTGCATATAAATATTACTTTTCTATCCTCTGGTCGCTTCCAAAAATAAATCAAATCTTTAATGATTTTAATCAATTAAAAAATTCAAAAAAATTTCTCTCGGCGGCATAAAAAATGATAGTTCCTCAAAAAAGTACTCTCAATCAATGAAAAAAGAGGGATTTATGAAGACGAATGAACTATTGTTAAAGGAGAGAAATCGACAGGTTCCTCAGGGTCCTTTCAATGTCCATCCTATCTTTGCCCAAAGAGCGAAGGGGGCCATTATTGTCGATGTAGAAGGAAAAGAATATATTGATTTTGCAGGTGGAATCGGGGTCAACAATATTGGCCATTGTGATGAGGAGGTCATAAAAGCGGTCCAGGATCAGCTCCAGAAGTACATCCATACCTGTTTCCATGTGGTGATGTATGAGCCTTACGTTGAACTGGCAAAAAGGCTCAATGAAATTACTCCGGGTCAATTCCCAAAAAAGACCATGTTAGCCAACAGTGGGGCTGAGGCTGTTGAGAATGCCATCAAAATTGCACGCCATGCTACG
>CAZMWF010000106.1:0-48069 GCA_964570075.1 uncultured Syntrophaceae bacterium
CTTTCGTTTCTCTTTAAATGGCTCTGTAAAGATAGGGCGACACTTTTCAATCCCAATCTTATCATCAACCAATTTGAAGGCAAAGGCAAGACAGCTTCGCATTCCACATTCTTTACAATTCGTTCCGGGAAGAAGTTTCTGAATATCCGATGGTTTTAAAGAATCCCCTGAAGAATAGTCGGGTTCGATTTCCTCCTTTTTCTGGTAGGTCTCATTAATGAGGTTTTTTATCCAGGTTAGAATTTCATGAGCCTCCTTTTCGTCTTCAATTAAAGTAAGGGTAATATACTTGGAGTGAAGGGTGATCAGTTTTTCTTCATTCCGGATGGTCAGGGTGAGGGCCGGATGGTTATAGATGCATCCTTTAATAGTAGCATTGAGGTAAGGAAAAACCTCATGAATTTCGTCGGAAAGCTCTGCGATGACTCTGATCTTTTCTGGATCGGCAATACATGGTAGAATTCGTGCAATTTTATAGGATCGGAGAAGCATCTTTCCCTCATAAGAGAATGAAGATCAAAATCCCGGCCAGAACAAAGAAGAAGAGGGCGGTTAGCAATTTGATGGTCGATGTCCGTCGTTGGAGAAAGAAAGACAATTGTTCAGAGGTGGTTCCCCAATAGACGATACCGAAAATAACCACCAAGGGCAAAATATAAACAAGATTATAGAGGATGAGATAAAATAGGGCACTGCTTCGAAGGGATGGGATATGAGTCACAAACAGGATCGTCGGAAGATAGACCTGACTCGTGCAGGTAGATTGCAAAAGGGTAACGATGAAACCAATTCCTATCGCTGCAAAAAGAAAGCGAGCGGATTGACTTCCTCGGGCTGCCTCTAATTCTCCCTCTCTTGTTCGAATGATTCGGTGAATCCTCTTCTTTAAAGAATTGGGAACCTGGAGAGTCATCCTGGAAGGGCGTCCTTTCTTTACCTGGATATAATCATACAGACTGAATGCTCCAAGAAAGAGGGAGAGGAGAAAGGTTATCCAGTAAATGATTCGAGAGAGCAGGGGGAAAAGAGAGAACTGTTGAACAAACCCTAAGATTCCGAAACCAAGAAGGAGATGGGTCACAAAGCCTGCTCCAGTAAACCCTAATCCCGCCCAGAGGATTTCCCTTCGTGTTCGTCCGACCATGGTCAGATAGGAGATAAAGAAGACGAGGGTGGCTAAGGCACAGGGATTAAGACCCTCAATCAGGCCAGCAAGCAAGATAGCAACGACTCCAAAGGATTTGAATCTTTGGACAATGGACTCCTCTGCTTTTTTGATATCCTCGGGTGTGGGAGAGAGGGAGGGTGATGTAACACTATATTTCTTGATCAGTTCCTCAACCTTTACCTCTGTGATTTCTTCTGGAGGAAGGAAAGTCTCTCCAATAAATAGGGCTGGAGCGATCAGACGTTTTTCTGGCGGGAGATTGAGCCGATTCGAGAGGATTTCATTAAGCCGTTTTCCATCCGGGGTATTTAGGTCTATTTCTTTGATCCTTAAATTGGGATACTTTTTATTTAGGTATTTTAACAGATAGCTTGCCCGATCACATTTTGGACATCCCTTTTGATAAAAATAGGTTAATTCAGCCGTAAACCCTTTTTCCACAATTTCCAATTTAGAAGGGATTTCGAGAGGGGGGAGAGGTGGCGGGAGAGATCCACTCACCTGATAGTCGAGGATGATAGGATCTAATTTTTCCATAATTTCCTTTTCGCCATAGAGCATCCGATCTCCAATAAAAAGAACAGGAAGTTCATCAGCCTTACGATGAAATTTCTCTTCAAGTTTTAATAGGGCCTCGTAATGGGAAGGATGGGCGAGATCAAAGGTTTTGATCTCGAGAAAAGGGTACATCGTTTTGAGAGTTGGGACATAACTTTGAAGGATAGCCTGACAACTCGGACAGTCCTCTGCATAGAAGAGATAGATGGAGATGGAAGAGGGTTGAGTTAAAGAATGATGAGGGAGAAAGAGGAGATGGAAAATAAGAAGGAGAGGGATCCATTGTTTCATTATTGATCTCTTAAAATTTTTATTGGCATCCTTCAAAGAGTTAGCTTCCCCGAAGCTTCGAGGGAAAGGGGTCTCACTGATTCCTGGTGGCTCGATCTACTTGAGGTTTCACCACTTCTTTCAGAAAAAGAAGAGCCTCTTCTTTATCCCCATCAAGGATGACTCTTACCATTCGAGAAATCTCCCCTGCATCAAGGCCGATGAATATCTTTTGGGTCATTTCCCCTTTTCCTCCTCCAGCCATTTCTTGATGGTGGACTTGCTTGGGTTGATTCCCACTGATTTGACCTTTCCATTGATGATGAGAGCAGGGGTAGGAAGAATTCCGTATTGGGCCATCAGGTCTGGATCCGTAATATGGGTCAAAGAAGCCTGTATCCCCGTTTCTGAAAGAACAGCCATCACATCATGCTCCAGTTTATCACAGGCATAACACCCCGGGCCCAGAATGACTATCTCAAGGCCTCCCCCCTTTTCCTCCTCGACCTTTTCACCTAAGAACTTCTTAAATTCCCTAAAGAGTGCCTTTTTATATTCTTCCCTCACTGAATGAGGGATATAATTTTTCTTTTCCACCTTCTCGACGAGCCTCTCCTTGAGGATCGATTCAGGTTCATTCCTTTTGCTCTTTAACTCTTCAAAGATGGCTTTCAAGCCAATGAGACCTACCTGGGTCTCAGCCACCCGAACCAGCTTATAGTCCTTCTCTTCCACCGAACCTCCTTAAACGATTAGGCTCCTTTCCTTCGATTGATTCGGGAGGCTATGTGATCTGTGACTTTTTTTACTTCAGAAGGATTGAGATTGAAATCATGATTTTTTTCTATTCCTAAATCAGTGACCTGGACATATTCATCGATATTAAACCCTGCGTGCTCCAGGGTCTTTTTTGCACAAGCGACAGGACAACCATCAATCGCCACGATAACTTTTCCTGCCTTGGTCGATTCGATCATTCCACCGACATGTCCGCCAATGCCAGCCAAGCAGAAGAGATTTCCAAAACCTTCTTGCGTCAGTATCACACCTGCTTGATTGGCAATCTGACCGACATTAGAGCCTCCCGAGCATGGAAAGAGTAAAATCTCGGTTGGTTCACATAAGCACTTTTCTTCCATAAATTCGACCCTCCTATTTAATCCATTCCTTGATCTCGTCTACCTTTGGGACCTTCCCGGCCACTTTCACCACTCCATCCACCACCAACGCTGGGGTGACCAATACCCCGTAGTTAGAGATCGTCTTTACGTCCGAAACCTTTACGACCTCGGCTTCAATGCCTAATCCTTTTACAGCCTCTTTAGCTCGCGACTCGAGCTCATTGCATTTGGGTCAACCCATTCCTAAAATTTCGATTTTTTTCATTTTTTCACCTCCTCATCAAATTTTATAGGAACAGTCGTCCAAAGGCTATCCCTGTGAGGGTAGCAATGGCGATGACTAAGCCCAAATAGGTGATCCCTTTTTTCAATCCCATAATCTTTAAAATCACGATCATACTGGGGAGGCTCAACGCTGGGCCAGCGAGAAGAAGAGCCAATGCAGGACCCCGTCCCATCCCTATATCGAGAAAAGCCCTGGTAATGGGGACTTCTGTAAGGGTTGCAAAATACATCAGCGCACCAAATACGGAGGCGATGAAGTTTGATCGAATGGAATCCCCGCCCAAGAAACCTCGGATAAGAGACTCTGGAATAAGGGTTTTGAGCATTCCTGCTACAAACACTCCAAGAAGAAGCCACGGGGTAATCAGCCTGAAGAATTTCCAGGTGGCAAAAAGCCACATCTTTATATCTTCCATGTTATACCATTTTTTCAGAGCGATAGATAGGAGAAGGAAGGAAAGGACCGTGAGTTCCCATTGATTCATTGACGCAAAGAGAAGAATCCCAAGCAAGGATATAAAATAGATGAGGAGAACATATCCCTTTTTACTGCTTTCGGGTAAGGCGATGTTCTGCTCGTAACTTTTCCTCTCCTCCCTAAATAGAAATGACATGGTAAGACCAATAAGAATGGATAATAAAATGGCACTGACCGCTCTTGCTATACCGAGGTCAAGCCCTAAGAGTCGAGCCGAATAGACAATGGCAAGAACATTGATTGCCGGACCAGCAAAAAGGAAGGTGGTAGCAGGACCAATTCCTACTCCTCTTTTATATATTCCGGTAAAGATAGGAAGAACGGTACATGAGCAAACGGCGAGGACGGTTCCCGAAGCGGAGGCCACTCCATAGGAGAAGACCTTTTTGGTTTCTCCACCAAAATATCTCATCACAGAAACCTGGGAGATGAAGACATTAATAGCCCCTGCTATAAAAAAGGCAGGGATTAAACAAGTTAAGACATGGGCAGAGAGATAATCAAGAAATGCCGCAATTCCTCCCTGAATGGCCGAAATAAACATCGATTGCCTCTTTTGGCCTGCCTAAAAGACGAAATTTCCTGTAAACCAACCGACAAAGGTTCCTAAAATACAAATCAATATAACGTATACTATTCCCCTTTTAAAGCCAAAGACCTTCATAATGGCCAATATATTTGGAAGACTCATCCCCGGACCTGTAAGGAGAAGAGCAAGGGCTGGACCTTTTCCCATCCCCAAGCCTAACATTTTATGGATAAACGGGGCTTCCGTCATCGTTGCAAAATACATCGTTTGGCCAATCACCGTAGCCAGAAAAGAAGCAAAAACCCCTGATCCCCCAAGCCAATTTTCGACCCACTGCTGGGGAAGAAGTTTCCCAATGATCCCCACAATAAAGACACCTCCTAACAGAAGAGGGAGAATGATTCGCACAAACCACCAGGTTTCTCCCAACCATCCACGAATCTCCTCCCAGCTCTTTACCTTAAATGCATAGATGGCTACAATTATGATTCCAATAGCCCAAACATAGACCTTATGAAGATAGGGGCCTTTCTGAACAAGATAGTTAGGGGCAAGCAGGTCTGCTACTACCAAGAGAATGAGGATAAGATCCTTCCGGGAGATAATCCTTCCTCCTTTGGGATTCATACTGAAAAGGCTTCCTGTCCTCTGTGCCTCCTCTCGGCGGAAAACAAAACTCATCACCCAACCTACCACAAAAGCCATGGCAAGAGCTGAAAGGATTCTTACAATAACCATTTCAGAGCCTAAAATGGCTCCTGTATAGATGATGGCTAAGATATTGGCTGCAGGAGCTACCCATAGAACAATAAAGGCGGGACCAATTCCTGCCCCACCGTAATAGAGTCCACTCGATACCGGAATCACCGTACAGGAGCAAGCGGCTACAAAGAAGCTTCCTCCACTGGCCAGGGCAAAGGATTTAAGTTTATTGGCAGCTGCTCCAAGATAGTAGATGATCGTCTCTTTTGAGATGAAACTGACCATCGCTCCTGCCAGAAGAAAGGCCGGGATAAGACAGGTAATCACATGGAGCGCAATATATTCTTTTAATGCTTCCAGACCTGCAAGAATCAATTCGAGAACAAACATAGGAAAGGCTCCCTTCTTTTTTGAAATTTAAATCTGGGCAAGAAGTTTTTCCTGCTCTTTCATCTGTTTCTTTAGAATTGCACGCACCCGATCGAGAAGATCGAAGATTTCGGGATCTTTTACTTTTACGAAGACTCTAACCCCCTCTTTCCTTGTGGTCACCAAATAGGCTTTCTCCATGAGGGAGATATGGCGGGAAATATTGGATTGCTCTCCGTGGACAGCTGGAACGATTTCGCAGATACATTTTTCCCCACTTCGAAGGGTCTCAAGGATTTTGAGCCGGGTGGGCTGGGCGAGAACCTTTAACATTTCGGCCTTCAAATTTAGAATCGCCTCGTCCATTATTTCCTCTATGTTTATATGATCCATAATTCATATAATACATAAATCAATTTTTTTCAACCCTGGAGGGTGAAGGAGATGGGTAAAAAATGAACAAAAGGGAGGACAAGAAGTGTCATTTGAGATTTATGAGGCGATTCAAAATTTAAAATTAATTTTGAATATCAAAGAGTTAGATTGTCTTCTATTTTGGTATAGAAAATGCAGTTAAACGCTGAAAAATCTTATTCAAAAGGTGTAAAACGATGTCAATAAGTGATGAGAAAACGGTGATGACCACTCAAGAGGCCTGCCGGTATCTTCGGATTTCGAGGCCAACTTATATGAAGTATCTCTATTCGGGAAGGATTAAAGGAACAAAAGCGGGTAGAGGGTGGAAAGTGTTGAAGTCTGAATTAGACCGTTTCCTGAAAGGAGAAAATGGTTAACCCTGGAGATGGTGAGCTAATGGAGAAAAGAGAAACTACCAAAAAAGAGATCAAAGGGCAAGTCAAATCGATTGAGCGATTAGAAACAGAAGAGGATTTGATTGAAGAAAGATCGGTCAAGGCCACGAGGGCCTTGATTCAAACCCTTCTTCAGACCCTAAAATCCTTTCGCCTTTATGAACCCAATCACCCCATCCTGAATAAATTCTTGGAGCGTCTGAAGAGGGATTTCGATCTCTATTTTGAAGAGTTCGACTCCTTTTCCATCCATGTCGGAGAAGGCCGACTCTTCTATTGTGGAAAGGTCATTTATGAAAATCAGGATATCAAAGAGAGTTTAGCCTTTTTCTTCTTTAAAGATGGAATTCGGGAAATAAAATTTCTTCGCGGGCTCGAATTTAAAGAAATAATGGATTTTCTCCATATCATGAAAAAGAGTGAAACGGTGAACCGAATGGAGGACGATCTGGTTACCCTCCTTTGGGAAAAAGAGTTTCCCCATATCCACTTCACGATCGTCGATGATCTTTTAGATGGAGAGACTCGCTGGGTTCCTGGGAGCGAAGAGGATTTGATAGAACGAGTAGAGTTCAGAGGTTTCCGGGGAAGTGGATTCGAAGATTCAACTTCCTTTGAAATGGGAAAAGGGGCCCCTCCTTTCGAGAGGGAGGAATTGAGGCAACTCTTGAACCCCAAACCCGGTCAATCCTTAGTCCAGGCCTGTGAGCTTACTCCCTTTGAAATTGAGGAAATCAATCGGGAACTTCGGGAGGAAAGAGAACCCGGACACCTTATTCATTTAATTGAGAATCTGATCGAGATCCTTCTTCATCTTGGGGAGGATGTGAGTGCTTATGAAAATATGATCTCCTACTTTGAGCGGACCATCCGTTCCTTTTTCGAGCGGGGGGAGATTCAGCAAGCGTTATTCATATTGAGAAGACTTAACGAGACACTCGAGACAATGGTATTGAAGGACAAACAGATTTTTGCGATCCGTCAAATCCTTGAAGCCTTTTCTACTCCTCGTTCCCCAGCACTGCTCAAAGAAATCATCTTGAAAGCCGGGGAGATGGGATCGGAATGGGTGCTTCAATATCTTCAACTTCTATCGAAGAAGGCCATAGGGCCTCTCTATCATCTTTTAGGTAGCCTTGAATCGGGAAAGTGGAGAAAGATGATTTGCGATCGCCTTGTGGAGCTCTCTCAGGGAGAGATTCAGCCTTTTCTCCCTTTCTTAAAAGAGAACAACCCCTTTTTGATCTCTCACCTTCTTTATATCCTTGGGAAGATCGGTCATCCCTCTACCCCTTTGTATTTAGAAAATTTGGCCTCCCATCCAGACCCCAAGGTGAGAGAGGAGACCCTCCAGTTACTTAAAAGATTTGGCGAGAAAGGGAGAGGGCTGATTCAGAAATTCCTCGAAGACCCTATGGCTGAGATTCGGGCTAAAGCCTCGTTTCTTTTTGCCAAGGTGGCTAAAGAGGAGGCCGTCAAAATCCTGAGTGAAATTGTCCTTTCCAAGGAGTTTTTAAAACGAGACTATGAAGAGAAAGTCGCCTTTTTCAGGGCCCTGGGAGAAACTGGCTCCCCGGAGGTCATTCCCATGTTAAAAAAGATTGCCCAAAAGAAGAGATGGTTTCAGAAGGAAAAATGGGAAGAGATGCGACTCTGTGCCACTCATACCCTTCAACTCTTGGGGAGAGACGAAGTCTTGAGCAAGACCCAGGGGAAACAGAAGGTTGCCTCTATGGCTCAATCGATTCATTAAAAGGAGAACCAAATGGAGATGCCCCCCCTCACCCAACCGACTTCGAAAGATGCCTCCATCCCAAAGGGGGAATGGGAAAGGGATCTGTCAAAATTGGGAACCCATCTTCTCACGAAACTCCACGTGCTCATGAGAGTCTCTCAGATCTATGATTCTAAAAATACTGCGCTTCATCAATTTACCCAGGAGTGTCTGGAGGCGATCAACACGTTCATCCACCAGCAAGGAGACCTCTGCCTAAAAATTTTTGGAGAGGACATCTATCTCAATGAACAGAGACTTCGATATTCCGTGGAAGGGTTCAATAGCTATAAGTATCTCCTCACCCAATTAAAGAAAAGGAGAATCGGGGAGGTCCATTTCAAGGCGGTGATCGAAGAGACTCCTCTGAGGGAGTTCATTTACCTTCTTATGGGTTTGGAAGAGGGAAAGAAGGAGAATGCAGATCGGTTGTGGGAGAGTTTAAAGGCAAAGCAGATTTTTTCTATCGAAATCCATCCCTTGGAAAAGATGGAACAAGAGGAAGGTCCGCTAACGAAAAAGGAGGATTCTCGAGAGATAGGAAAGAAGGTCTTCTTTGAGAGCATAGGAGCCATCAAAGGGGTATTCACTCAAATTAAAGGAAAACCCTCTGCGGATGTTCGAAGGCTCAAACGACTGGTCCGAAAAGCCGTTCACCTGATCATGGAGGACGAATCGATTCTGCTCGGGATGGCGACCATCAAAAACTACGATGAATATACCTTCAACCATTCTGTCAACGTAGCGATCTATGCCTTAGCCATCGGAAGACGGTTGGGACTTACTCGAAATGAATTGAGCGAATTGGGGATTACAGCGATGCTTCATGATATTGGAAAGTCGAGGATTCCTCTCGAGGTGTTAAATAAACCAGCTCCCTTGGATGAAGAGGAATGGGGGGTTATGAAAAAACATCCCCTGATGGGCGTTGAGGTTGTGCTGAACCTAAAACAGTTGGGAGAGATCAACCCGAGAATGGTGATAGGGATCTTTGACCATCATCTCAAGAATGACCTCACGGGTTACCCCAAACTCTTTAGGAAAAAACAGGTCAGCCTTTTTGGCCGAATCATTCAAATTGCTGATGCCTACGATGCAATGACCACTCCCAGGATTTACAAGAAGATTCCTTTTACCCCCGAGCAAGCCTTAGCCCTTCTGCTCAGGGAACAGACCACCCATTACGATCCGATTCTTTTGAAGATATTTATCGGAGTGATCGGGCTTTACCCTATTGGATCCCTCGTGCTCCTGGATACAAAAGAGATGGGGATTGTCTACAAGACGAATCCAGATCCTGAACATCTGGATCGGCCTCAAGTCCTATTGATCGAGAAAAGAGGGGATCGAAAAGAACGGGTGACGTTGGCTGACCTCATGGAGAGAGATGAGAAAGGGAGATACAGGAGAAGTATCCTCAAGACTCTGGATCCGATGAAGTATCATATTGATATTGCCAAATATTTTCTTGCTGTAGGAAAGAATTAACAGATGGATCAAATCCTCATCATTCAGGATAGCCCATCGATTAATGCGATGCTGAAGTTCAGACTCGAGGCGGAAGGCTTTGGGGTAAAAACCGTAGAGACCGGGGAGGAAGGGATTGAGGAGATTCAAAAGAATCGATATCAGCTCATTTTATTAGATTATCAACTCCCTGGGATGAGGGGAGATGAAGTTTGTCGGATCCTGAAAAATGGAGATCCCTCTCTACCCATTGTGTTTATTTCCGCACAAGACGAAGAGAAATTGAACTCCCTCACCCAAAAGGCAGGAGGGGATGGATATCTCTGTTTGCCCTTGGAAGGGAAGGAAATGGTAAGAAGGATTAAAGATTTTATCGAGAAGAGAGGGGGGAATCCCTAAAAGGAGTGGAAGGTGGAGAGCCCGGTGTTGAAACAAGAGAGAAATGAATCTTTGGTCTCTCTTGAAGAGATACTCCATGAGGGGAGCAAGCTATATGAAGATAAGGAGGCTCAAGAGGAAAAACGTCAGTGGATTGTCTTTCGACTCCATCGTGAGTATTACGGCATAGAGATTTCAAAAATAAAAGAGATCTTAAAAAGACCCAAAATCACCCCCCTTCCTTTCGGACCCCCGTGGATTTCTGGAGTGACCAATTTCAGAGGGAATATCCTCTCCGTGACGGATCTAAAGACAGTCCTTGGTCTTCCAAAGGATGAAGGAGTGGAGGAAACCAAGATGATCGTGGTGGAATCAGGATCCATGGAGACCGGAGTTTTGGTCGATGAGGTGTTAGATTCCGTTGAGATCCCGATCGATCAGACGGAACCCCTTCCTCCTCTCCTTCGAGAGGAGATGGAAGGAGTTTTAGAAGGGGCCTGGAGATGGGGAGGAAAATGGGTGGGTTTGGTTCATGTCGAAAAACTCTTAGAGAAAGGGAGTGAGGGAAGAGATGAAGAGAGTTCTATTTGGAGTGTTTTCTAAAGAGCAAAGGAGCCCCTTTAAGGAATCCGAGAGGCTTCTGGAGATTCTTCAAACCATCGACGATGGGATTTATGAAGTGGACCTGAAGGGAAATTTTACCTTTCTCAACGAGTCCATGTGTCAACTCCTCGGATATCCAAAAGAGGTACTCATGGGGATGAATGAACGACAATATTTAGTCCCCGAAAGTGCCGAGAAGCTCTTTCAGATCTACCATCACGTATTTCAGACCGGACAGCCTGTCCGAAAATCAGAATGTGAGATCCTTCGAGGGGATGGAAGTAGAGGATTTGTCGAGATCTCGATCTCTTTAAGAAAGAATGGTTCAGGAACTCCCATCGGATTTCGGGGAGTGGTTCGTGACATTTCAGAGCGAAAGCGAATGGAGCGGGCCCTTGAAGAATCAGAGAAGGAGTATCGAACTCTCTTCAATGAATCCAAAGAACCCTTATTCATCACCACGACCGATGGAAGATTTGTGGACCTCAACGAGGCGATGGTTGAGCTTTTTGGGTATGGAAGTAAAGAAGAGCTGATGAAGACCCACGTCGTGGAAACCTATTACCACCCAGAAGATCGAAAGAAATTTCAGGAGATCATGGCGAGACAGAATTACGTGAAGGATATGGAGATAGAACTTAAAAAGAAGGATGGGAGCAAGATCTATGCCCTCCTCACTGTCAATACGAGGAAGAATCGAGAGGGAGAGATCGTTGGCTATAAAGGGACGATCAAAGATATTACCGAACGAAAGCTCTCCGAGGAGGCGCTTCGTCAAAGCGAGGAGAAATATCGGAGCATCCTTGAGAGTATCGAAGAGGGGTACTATGAGACAGACCTTCAGGGGAACTTCACCTTTGTCAACGATTCGATGTGCCGAATCCATGGATATACCAAGGAAGAGATGCTTCGGATGAACGACCGACAGTTTCTGGACAAAGAGAATGCCCGCAAGGTCTTCGAAGCCTTTCATCAAGTGTATAGCCAACGGCTCGCCCGTGGAGGATGTGATTACGAACTCGTCCGAAGGGATGGGACTCGAAAAGTGGTAGAGGTGTCGATCTCTTTAAGGAAGGATCCTTCAGGAGAGCCAATCGGGTTTCGAGGAATCGTTCGAGATATCTCGGATCTTAAGAAGGCCTATGAGGAGATGAAACGAATGATCGAGCACCTTCGAAATGCCTGCCTTCAAATCAGTACTTCCTCCGCTCAGATCCGTGCTGCATCCGAAGCCCAGGCGGCGGGGGCGGCAGAACAGTCGACCGGGATCAGCGAAGTGACCACCACGATAGAAGAGCTAAGCACCACGGCGACCCATATTGCCAAGAATGCAGAAAATGTGGCTCGGCTGGCAGGAGAGACTTTAGCAGGGATGAAGGAGATGGATCAAAAAGTCAACGAGACCGCACGGAAGATCCTCTCTCTCGGGGAGAAATCCCAATCGATCGGAAACATCACAAAGCTCATCGATGAGATTGCAGACCAGACCAATCTTCTGGCCCTCAATGCGGCCATCGAGGCGGCTCGGGCGGGTGAGGTCGGAAGGGGATTTGCGGTGGTGGCCCAGGAGGTCAGAAAGCTGGCCGAACGTTCTTCTGAGGCGACCGAAGAGATTCGTCAACTCATTCAGGAGATCCAAGGAGAAACCAATGCTTCCATTATGAGTATGGAAGGCTCCACGAAATGGGTCAAAAAGGGACTGGAGATGATGGAAGAGACGGCCAGATCCGCCAAGGAGATTTCGATTGCTACCCAACAGCAAAGGATTGCTTCGGAGCAGGTCGTTCAGGCCATGAGAGAAATCGATTCCGTAACCAAACAGTTTGTCTCCTCTACCCGTCAAATGGCCGAGTCCGCTTTTCAACTCAACCAGTTATCCGAGGAGTTAAAGAAGGCCATTTCAGAGACCCCTTCGGCAGAACGGAGAACCTAAAAAGAGATCGAGGGTATGTCCGAGTTAAAAGATCTCCTCGCTATTTTCAAGATTGAAAGTGAGGAACATCTTACCAAACTCGAAAACGGGCTGATCGAATTAGAAAGAGGGTCCGGGGATAAGGAGCTTCTCCGGAGACTTATTCGGGAGGTCCACACCCTCAAAGGGGCTGCTCGGGTTTTTGGGTTTACCGATATCCAAGATCTGACCCATCGGATGGAAGATGTCCTGGAGGCCATTTCCTCTGGAAAGATCCTTTTCGATTCCTATTCTATGGATCGAATGCTCAGAGGGATTGACGCCCTTCGAATCCTTTTAGGTCGAATCCTCAGGGAGGATAGCCCCCCTATAGACCTTTCCGAGATCAAGGAAGGTTTAGAGTCCTGCCTTTCAAGAAACGAGGTGGATAAAGAACAGGCTCCGTGCGGGCCGGACACCCTTCCACTCACTCAAAGAGAAGGCTCCTCCCCTTCCGAACCGAGTGAAGCGTATTTAAAGGTTTCCTTGAGTCGATTGGATAGGTTCCTTTATTTAATCGGTGAAGTGGTTATTCAAAGGATGAAATCTTCGGCCCGGGTCTCTCAAACGAAGCGAATTTTAAGGTTGATGAAAGAGGTTCAGAGAAGTATCTCGAAATTCAAAGAGGCAATGAAGGAAGATCGTCTCTCTTCATCAAGGGAGTGGATGTCGTTCCTCAGCCAATGGGAAGCTCAGCTGGAGCGAGTGAGAGAGGAATTCCAGAGATTGTATGAACAAATTTCTTCTGAAACCTTTCACCTCGATCCTATTATTGACCAATTACAGACCAAGGCAAGGGAGCTTAAGATGGTTCCCCTCTCGACGATCTTCGAGGGTTTTCCCCGAATGGTTCGAGACATGGCTTCCCAACTTGGGAAAGAAATCCATCTGCTCGTTTCCGGGGAGGAGACCGAATTGGATAAAAAGGTCATCGAGAGGATCAAAAGTTCCCTGATCCATCTTTTACGCAACGCCATTGATCATGGGATTGAGGAGCCCCAGAAGAGAGAAGCCATCGGAAAACCAAGGGAAGGAACCATTAAAATCTCGGCCAGGAATGAGAGGGATCGAGTTGTCCTATCCATAGAAGATGATGGGAAGGGGATCGATGTGGAGGAGATCAAAGCGAATGCCTTAAAGAAAGGGCTTGTCAAGGAAGAGGAACTTTTGAGGATGACAGAAAGAGAGATATTGAATCTGGTTTTCGCCCCCGGTTACTCCTCGAGCTCAGGCGTCACGGAGCTTTCTGGAAGAGGGATGGGGCTTGATATTGTCATGAAAGAGATAAGTCAATTGAGCGGCAGGGTGAGCATAGAGACTCAGAAAGGTCAAGGAACTCGATTCACCCTTTCTCTACCCTTATCGATCGCTCTTCTTCGAGCCCTTCTGGTCCGAGTGGGAGAAAGGCGTTTCTTTCTTCCTCTCCCATCCCTTATAAAAGTGATTCGAATGGGACAAGAGGCTATTTCAACCCTCGATGGAAGAATGTCCTTTTCCTTCGAAGGCCGTCTCCTTCCTCTATTAGAGTTAAGGACCCTATTGGGAATCAAAGAGATTCGAGAAGACCCCAAAGGAAGAGAAAAGATGCTTTGGGTCGTGGTTGTGACCAACTTTAAAAGAGAGGCGGGTCTCATAGTGGATGAGGTGCTTGGGGATGAAGAGGTATTCGTAAAGAGCCTGGGAAAACATTTAGGAAAGGCGAAATTCATCAGCGGGGGGGTGTTGATGTTGGATGGTGAGGTGGTGTTCGTATTGGATATAGAAGATCTCTTAGCCTCTCGATCCTATCCGGTGTCCTATCTCCCCAAGACCATTCCCTCCTCTGCACCCACTCAAAGAAAGGGGAGGATCCTGGTGGTGGAGGATGTTTTTTCGACCCGAGAACTGGAAAGGAGTATCCTTGAAAATCATGGATACATGGTCGATACAGCCGTGGATGGATTAGATGCTTTGAATCAGATCACCCGAAACTCCTATGACCTCATCCTGAGCGATATCGAGATGCCAAGAATGGATGGATTTGAACTCTGCCAGACGCTCAAAAAAAGTGAAGCCCATAAAGATATTCCTTTTGTCATCCTCACCTCCTTTCAACGGGAGGAAGACAGGAAGAGAGGGATGGAGGTGGGGGCTTCGGCCTATCTTGTGAAAGGGGCTTTTGATCAGACCCATTTGCTGGAGACGATCGACCGATTGATAGGATAAAATGGACTCTTTGGAACCAAAGATGATTCGAGTATTCGTAGTCGAAGATTCCCCTCTCATGTGTAAAATCCTTGTGAGCCTTCTCAACAATGACCCCCAAATTTTGGTCGTTGGGGTGGCCAGAGATGGAAGAGAGGCATTGGATTTTCTTCCCCATCTTAAACCCGATATTATGACCCTCGATATGGACTTACCGGTGATCGATGGGTTGGAGGTCACCCGGCAAGTGATGACCCGGTATCCGACACCCATTCTCATTGTCTCCTCTTCAGTCTTTAAGACAGGGATGGAGAAGGTATTTCGAGCGATTTCCTGGGGAGCCCTGGATGTGATGGACAAGAGTGATCTGATTTCAAAAGGAGAAGGGAGATCAGGAGAGGAGCTCATCGAGAAGATAAAAAGCCTGACTCGAGTAAAACCTCTGGATCGAACTCTTTTCAAATTTCGAGAAGAGAAAAGGGAGGTTCTGTTTAAAAAAACAAAAGGCGGAGCCTCCCATAGGATGGTGGCGATCGTCGCCTCGACCGGAGGGCCTCAGGCTTTATTAAAAATCCTGAAACCTCTTCCCGAAGATTTTCCCTGCGGGATCGTGATTGTCCAGCACATCGCCAGTGGTTTTCTGCCGGGGATGGTGGATTGGTTGAACAAGGAATGTAAGATCAGGATCAAGGTGGGCGAAGATCGAGAGATCATCCAATCTGGAGTCGCCTATATTGCCCCAGACCATTTTCAGATGAGAGTGGTGGAGGGAGGAAGGATCAGTCTGTCCGATGAACCTCCAACGAACGGACACAGGCCATCGGGCGATATATTGCTGGAATCTGTAGCCAGGGTTTATGGAAAAGGAAGCATTGGGATTATCTTGACAGGAATGGGAAAGGACGGAGTCCTGGGAATTAAAGCGATCAAACAGGCCAGGGGGAAGACGATTGCCCAGGATGAGAAGAGTTGTGTGGTATTCGGAATGCCCCATGCGGCCATTGAAACAGGGGCCGTGGATCAAGTTCTTTCTTTGGAAAAAATTGCAGAGGAGCTTCTCTCCCTCATCCATTAAATAAACTCATGATAGGAAGGAAAAGGAAAAATAATTCCGAGGCGAATGGATTCTGTTTTGAAAAGGAAGGCGAGAGGAAATTTTTAATCTTTCGAATTTCAAAAGAGGAGTACGGAGTGGATCTCTCTTATATCCGCGAGGTCGTAAAGGTGAAAGAGGTCAGGCCTATCCCCCACATTCCGGAATGGATGGAGGGGGTCACGAATCTGAGAGGACACCTCATTGCCCTCCTGAGTTTAAGAAGGAGACTGAATTTAAAAGAATCAGAAGAACCTGATCGTAAGATGATCGTCTGTCAAATCCAGAGAAGAACCTTTGGTTTACTCGTAGAGGAATTAGGAGAGATCCTCTCTCTTCCTCAGGAAAAGATTCTCCCCGTTCCAGAGGTCCTCTCTAAGCTTAGCGGGAGAGAACTCGTTTCGGAAATCGCTCAGATCGGAGGGCGAATGATCCCTTTACTCAATCCTGAAAGGATTTTAACCCTGAATGAGGAGCGCTCGATTTGAGTGGGATGAAAATGACTAAAGAATTATCTTTGTCCCAGGAAGATTTCGGTCTTTTTGAAAGTCTCTTCTTAGAAGTCTGTGGGATTCGATTGGACCGAGAACGAAACCCATTTTTCTTACCCGCCTTCTTTATCCGATTGAAGGAAAGGGGATTCCAATCCCCCCAGGAATATTATCATTTTATTAAATACCATCCCGAAGGGGCTTCGGAACTCAGAGAACTGATCGATCTCATTACCGTAAAGGAGACCCATTTCTTTAGAAATAAGGCCCAATTCGATCTTCTGATGGAATCTGTTTTACCCGAGATAGTCCGGCGAAAGGAGAGGTCTCGTGAAAAGGAGATCCGTTGTTGGTCTGCTGGCTGTGCCACAGGAGACGAGGCCTATAGTCTTGCCATCGCTCTCCGGGAGAGCCTCCCTTCTCCTTCTCAGTGGCGTCTTTCCATTTTAGGGACGGATATCAATCGGAAAGGATTGGCTGTAGCAAGAAGAGGAGTTTATGAGGAGAAACATCTGGCTTTTCTACCTCAGGCCTACTTAAAAAAATATTTCAAAAGCGAAGGCTCTGGCTTCAGTCTGAATCCGGAGATAAAAGAGATGGTTCAATTTGAAGATCATAATTTATCAAAAGATCCTTTCACGGACGAGAGGATGCAAAATCTCGATCTTCTCTTTTGTCGGAATGTCTTGATCTATCTCGATGAGCGAAGTTCGAGGAGGATTCTTGATGGGTTTTATCATTGTCTTCTACCCGAGGGTTATCTTTTTCTCGGGCACGCCGAAATCCTTTGGCAGATGGATCACCAATTTGAGACCCTGGTCTTTCCCCAGACCTTTTTCTATCGAAAAAGAGTTCCTGGCAAAGCCCCAGAGGACCTTTCTCCGAAAACCGGGGAGGCTTCGGAGAGGAAAGCTCTATGTCCACCTCCAGGGATCCGTTCCACCCTTTCCATTGCCTCTCAACTGGCGAATGAAGGACACTATCAGGAGGCGGCCGATATTCTGAAGAAGATTGTGGAAGAGGATCCAACGGCCGTCGAGGCCCACCATCTTTTAGGAATCCTGTTTCTAAGTTCTAACCGTCTGGATGAGGCCGAAGATCAATTTCAAAAGGTTCTTTATCTTTCGCCTCGTGCTCCCATTGCCTATTTCCATCTTGGAATGCTCTACCTTCAGAAGAGAAGAAGGAGGGAGGCCTCTCGGATGTTGAGAAATACCCTTCGGCTTTTGGAAAAAAGGCCGAAGGAGGAAAAGGTCGAATTTTGTGAGGAGATTACGGTGGGGAGTCTTTTAAGGACTTGTAAAGAGGCGTTGACTCAAATTCCAAAGGGAGGTTCCTTAGAATGAGAGAAGATGAAAAGATAGAGGCCTACCTTTCTTCCGTGAGACACGACCTCAGAAATGAGATCATGGTCATTCGTGAAGGGGCAAGTATTATCCTCGACAAATTGGTCGGGTCGAATTGTGACAACTGCTTCGCTCTATTGAGACATACGATGAAATCCGTAGAGCAATTGAATAGGTTAATCGGAGAGAGACTCACCTCTTCCCATTTCCTTCAAATCCTGAAACCTTCTCTTTCCAATCGTGAGGATGAACTGATAAGGTTAAGGGAGAAACTCCTCGAGAAGGAAGAAGAGCTCAAATCGATCAAAGAAGAGCTATTGAGAAAAGAGGAAGAGAAGGTGAAGAACAGAGACCGTCTCTTGGTGGAGAATGGCCACGGAGGAGAGGAACTTCAGGGATATGAATTAGAATTTCTCACCTATGAACTTTTAGGGATGATCTCCCATATCATTCGAACCCCTCTGGCCATCATTAAAGAGAGCCTTTCTCTGGTTTTGGATGAGATTCCTGGGAAATTGAATGAAAGACAGAAGGAGTTGCTCTCCAACGGGAAGCAGAGTGCGGATACTCTGATTCAGTCGATTGAGGAGCTTTCCCGGGAGTCCTGGGAAGAGATCCTCCATACGGCACGGGAACATTTTTCCAGAGATCCTTCCACTTTTCCAAAACCTCTAAAACCAAAGAAGAGAATTCTCATTGTCGAAGACCAACCCATCCTCTCCAATATGCTGAAGATGAGGTTAGAGGCCCATCACTATGAGGTTCATACCGCAGGCGATGGCGAGGAAGGGATAAAGAAGGCTTATCAACAAAAGCCTGAGTTGATCCTTTTGGATATCATGCTTCCCCGAATAGATGGTTATCAGGTGTGCCAGAGGTTAAAATCCGATCCTCGATCTCAGGATATTCCGATCATCCTTCTCTCTGGAAGAACCCCTCAGGAGATTGAAGAGGTGGGGAAGAGGGTCGGGGCCGATGCCTTTTTCTCAAAACCCTTCGAAGCAGAAGAATTACTCAAGAAGATAGAAGAACTCGTCCGTAAAGAAAAGAAGAATTAGAAGATTCCGTTCAACGTTTCTTTTTGATTCGATCCTCTCTTTTTGGAAGGGGTTCGGAGGCGGTGCATCGAGCCTTCCCCCACTCCTCTTTTAATCTTCGGAGAATCTCCTGCTGTTGCTGAAGAGCGAAGTCAGCGTATCGGGGATCTCTCTTTCGATAGGTTCTCTCAATGAACGAAATGGAGCGCTCGGTCGATTGAATCTGTTTAAAGATCATCTCACATTTCTTGAGTCCCCATCGGGCTTCAATCGAATCTCCTGGATGGGGGGAGAGCCAGGGATAGTTCTGATAGAGGTGATAAAAACTGACCGTAAGACCCTCTCCAATAGGAAAGAGAATGCTTTCCATCCGATTCCGAATGGCTTCGTGGTCCAGAGCATTGGATTCGACGAGTTGATGGAGATGATCCATCAAAAGGGTGATTCTTCCATCCCGGCTGGGGGTACTGTAGACTTCCCAGAGTGGAGAGCCTTCCGGGCATCTCCCTCTCTGACAATTTTTATAGCCCTCGAGAACGATGGGGATTCTTGCCGCCAGATAGGCCGTGAGGGTTTCGATCAGTTTCTCCACCTTTGTCCACGGATCGTATATCGTAGGATCGATCCTCTTAGCCACGGCCTCGACAAAGTCAGAATGCCCTTCTGTAAACTCCTTGGAATATTGTTCCAGAGAGTAAAAGGGATGCTGATTTGCAGGAAGGTAAGACCATTTTCCATTCTCCCAAACAGGCCAGCGAAACTTTACAATTCCCGAAAAGATGGTCGATTCAGGCCTCGGGGTTAAAAAATCTCTAAGATTTAGTTTTTGAAGCTTTGCGGGCGTCGTTGCTTCCCAGGTCTGGATGGGATGAAGCGTGCTCCCGTCAAGGACAATTCGGCCAATCACTCCGGAGTGAGATTCGGTGATAAAGAAGATCGTCCCAGGGATTACGGAGTCCCGATCAATCCGGATGGGATAGGTGTCCATAGGAAGGGTTCGGGTGGTGGTTTCAGTAAGCATATGGAGAAGGGCTCTTCGGAAGCGCTGATCCTTATGCCACTCCAAATGGGTCGGGAGATGTCCCCAGTGGGTAGACCAGTGCCCAATGAGTTGATGATTCTTGGTCGTCGCCGCAGCGGGAAGATGGGCAATACGGGCGTAGATCCATCGAACCGCATAAGGAACATCGGCGCAATCGACAGGAATTTTATATCGAAGGAAGAAGTCTTCATTCAAATTCTCCTCCACCCATCTTGAAAAAAGGATCTCTTCCTCCACCGTCCATCGACGCTCCCCTACCTTCCAGACCTGAGAGGGATGTTCGTGAAAGTTTCCTCCAAAACCAAAAAGAGGAAGGGAGAGGAGGAAAAGGACCAGAAAAGGTATCATGGATACCATCATAAATAGAAGACCTCAGGGTTGTCAATGAGATCAAAATAGGGTATTCTGATTAGAAAGGAAGGTTGGGAATGGAGCGGCCTATCCGGATTCTCATTGCCGAAGGAGATATCCACTTCATAGAGATGATCAAAGAATCCCTTCGGGTTCTTGATGACCCCTATCAGATTGAGACGGTCTCTTCAGGAGAGGAATGTTTGAGGAGACTCCAAGAAGGAGAATTCGATCTCCTCCTCTTGGATCAAATGCTTTCGGATGGAAGTGGGCTGGAGTGGCTTCGGAGATACAATGGATTGGGGATTGGAATTCCGACCATCTTTGTTACTGCCCAAGGAGATTCTAAGGTGGCCTTGGAAGCAATGAAAGAAGGGGTTTTTGACTATATCAATCGATCTCCGGAGTGTGCCAAAGCCTTCCCATTCGTAGCCAACCGAGCCCTTCAGGGATTTCATCTGATGCTCGAAAAAGTCCGCCTTCAAAAAGAGTTGATCGAGACAAAGAATTTTTTAGAGTCCATTGTGGAGAAGGCTGGAGATGCCATTTCAGTCGTGGACCTCGAAGGGAGAGTCCTTTACTGGAATGAGGGGGCAGAGCGGATCTATGGATACGGAAAGGAAGAGGTCCTTGGTCAAAAGGTTTCAGAGTTTCTCTATCCTAAGGATAAAAAATTAAGGGAAGAGGAAGAGAGATTGATGAAAGAATTAATGGCCAGGGTCCTCAAAGGAGAAGTGATTCCCAATGTGGAGGTGAGGAGACAGACCAAGGAGGGTCGGGAGATCATCACCAACATGACCCTTTCTCCCCTTCGAGATGCCGAAGGAAGGATCATTGGGGTCACGCGAATCTGCAAGGATGTCACCCAGATGAAGAGGGCGGAGGAACGACTCCTCCTTACGGAGCGGTTGACCTCTCTTGGAGAACTTACAGCAGGGGTGGCCCATGAACTTCGAAATCCCTTGGCCGGAATAAAAATCAATACCCAAATCCTTTTGAGGAGGAAAGATCTTTCTGAAACAGAAAGAAGGCTTCTCGAAAGTACAGAGGAAGGGATCGAAAAAATTCAGAAGATTGTTGAAGATATGCTCCATTTCGCCAAACCGAAGCCAGCCGAATTTAGAGAGGGTCAGATCAATTCGCTGCTCGAAGATAGCCTCAACATGTTGCAGACCAAATTTAAAAAAGCCAATATTTCTTTAGAATTCTTGAAAGAAGAAGGGCTTCCAAAGGTATGGATCGACGTTCATCAGATCCAGCAAGCCCTCATTAACCTAATTCTCAATGCCATTCAAGCCATGGAGAGGGGTGGAAAATTAACCCTTCGAACATTTTTGGACGGGGAGAGGGTTGGGGTAGAGGTGAAGGATACCGGGGTGGGAATCTCACCTTCCCATCTGAAGAGGATTTTTGATCCCTTTTTCACCACCAAATCGGAAGGGACAGGTCTTGGACTTTCGATCACCCTCAAAATCATCGAGGCTCACGGTGGGAGCATTGATGTCCAGAGTGAGGAAGGAGTCGGGTCAACCTTTACGATTTATCTTCCTGTGAAAAGAGAAGATGGAGTTTAAAATTTTAATCATTGATGATGAACCCCTTCTTCGAGGCTCTCTCGAAATCGCCCTGAAAGAGTCTCATTACGAAGTCCTGACTGCCTCCAGTGGAGAGGAGGGCTTAGAAGAGTTTCAAAGGAGTCGTCCTGATCTGGTTCTTTTAGATCACTGGCTTCCGGGAATCAATGGGGATGAGGTCCTGAGGAGAATCAAAGAGGTCTCTCCAGAGACCCCTGTCATTATTATGACTGCTCAGGGGTCTATTGAGATGGCGGTCAACTCCATGAAGATGGGGGCCTTCGATTTTTTGGTGAAACCTTTTGAACTCGAACAACTGGAGGATTTGATCAAGAAAGGATTGGAACGAATTCGTTTAAAGAAGGAGGTCGAGTGGCTCCGATCCCAGTATCAGGACCGTTTCCGAACTTGGGAAATGATCGGAGTAAGCCCGAAAATGAGGGAGATCTTAGAATTGGCACAAAAGGTCGCTCAGGGCTCTGAGACGACCGTATTGATCGAGGGTGAGACAGGGACGGGAAAGGAGCTTTTGGCTGAATACATCCATTTTTTAAGTCCTCGCTCTTCCTTTCCCTTCATTCCTATCAATTGTGGGGCGATTCCTAAAGACCTCTTTGAAAGTGAACTCTTTGGATACGAGAAAGGGGCCTTTACAGGCGCCCTGGAGAAGGGCAAGATAGGAAAGGTAGAGGCAGCTGAGAAGGGGACCCTTTTTCTGGACGAAGTGGGAGAGCTTCCCTTATCGGCCCAGGTCAAGGTTCTTCGAATCCTTGAAGGGAAGGAATACTATAGAGTCGGGGGAGTTGAGAAAAGAAAAGCCGATGTTCGGATCATTGCCGCTACCAATAAGGATTTAGAGGCTGAGGTCAAAAAAGGAAATTTTCGAGACGACCTTTACTTTCGGTTAAATGTCATCAAACTGGTCATTCCTCCGTTGAGAGAGAGAAAGGAGGATATCCTTCCTCTTTTTAAGTTTTTTATGAATTATTTTAACGAACAGTTTAAAAAGAATTTTCTTCACCTCTCAGAGGAAGCCGAAGAGATTCTTCTCTCCTATCCCTGGCCGGGCAATATTCGAGAGCTTCGAAACACGGTAGAGCGAATCATCCTTCTCGAAAAAGGGGACACGATTGATCGAAGACATCTTGCCTTTCTCTCGGAACGAGAAGAAAAGGTGGATTTTAAACCTGTCATTCCTCCCCAGGGAATTGTCCTTGAAGAGATTGAAAAGAGATATATCCTCGAAGCCTTAAGGATGAAAAGGGGAAATAAGATGCAGGCGGCCAAAATCCTTGGCATCTCCCGATCTGCCCTTCTCTACCGGATGGAAAAATATGGGATCAAAAGCCGAAGTGAAATTTAGATGTTTAATTACAAACAGAATGTATAAAATTGGACAATTATTAAAATTCTTCTGGTATTTCAATAGATTATCCTTTAGACATTGTGATATTTAACCTTTTTATGAAATAGATTTTGGTTTCCCCTCCATTTATCCTCTTGCTTTATAAGACCGATTTTTTTAAGAATAATCCTTTAAATTCAAAAAGAAATTTAAACCTAAGTCCCTATCTCTTCCTCTAAAAGAGAATTGGCACTTTCTTTGCTCTTAATATTTGCGTTTGTAAAATCATAATCATCATGAAAGTCCTCATCGTAGAGAAAGACAGACAAATAAGCCAGTCCCTTTCTTTCTTCATTGAAGATCAAATGAAATGTAAAGTAATGATAGCCGATTCCAAAAAGGAAGGGGAATTCCTTTATAATAGTTCTTCCTTCGATATGGTGATCTGTGGAGAACCTCTTCCGGATGGGGAGGCTTTAGAGTTGTTAAAAGGATGGATGAATCAAAATCCAAAACTCATCTCTATTTTAATGACGGTGAAAAGTGATGAACATCTGAAGCAAGAAGCCTTGAAGGCAGGAATTTCTGGATATCTGGTAAAGCCTTTTAATCTGAAACAACTTGAGGAAATCATAAGATTACCCAGATAAGAGAAAGAGAAAAAAACGGCTTGCTCCCTTGGAATTCCGGTAGAGAAAGGAGGTGAAAAAGATGAAGAAGATTTCGGTATGGATATTGGCTTCCATTTTTGTTCTTTCTATGGTGGCCTTACCCATGGCTCAGGATAAACCTAAGGTTCCTGCATGGCAGACGACAGTGGTAAAGGATTGGGTTGCAAAGGCCAAAGCTGAGATCAAGAAAGTAGGAATTGCAGAAGTAAAGGCTGCCATAGACAAGAAAGAGAAGGCTTACATCCTGGATGTGAGAGATCCAGATGAATTTAAGGCAGGACATTTGCCCGGGGCTATCCATGTCTCCCGTGGAAAGCTTGAATTTGTCATCTGGGATAAGATTCAGGACAAGGAGGCCAAGATTTATGTTTACTGTTTAACCTCTGCTCGTTCCGCTCTGGCGACAAAGACTCTTCATGAGATGGGTTATAAAAATGCGATCCTTATGGATGCCCATTTTGAAGAGTGGATCAAGGCTGGTTATCCGGTAGAAAGATGAGGAATAAGAAGGGAAGGATGGGCATTCGGAATAGCGAATACCCATCCTCCTCCATTTCATTATTTGCAGATGGAACGTCTTAAACTCACAAGAAGGGGATTCTTAAAGGTTACAGGGGCCACTGCTGGTGCCCTTGCTCTTGGAGAGCGCTTTATTGATTTTAAGAGATGGGCCGAAGCATCGGTTCAATCTCCTATCATCCGAGTTCCAACGATCTGCAATGGTTGTGGGAATCGGTGTGGAATTTTTGCCTATGTCAAAAATGGAAGACTTTGGAAGATCGAGGGGAATCCTGAAGCCAATGGAAATCGGGGAGTGGTATGCCCAAAAGGTCATGGATATGTTCATGATTTATATAATCCTGACCGGATCAAAAGTCCTCTCAAAAGGGTGGGGGACCGTTTTGAACCCATCTCGTGGGAACAAGCCTATCAAGAGATTGCCCGAAAGATGAACCTCCTGCTGCTGGAGCATGGTCCCCAGAGTATCTTCTGGGTGAATTATCCTCAACCCAATCATCTCTATGCCTTGAGGTTGATGCATGCCTTGGGGAGCCCCCACTATTTTACCCATGGATCGACCTGTTATACCGCGAGAAATGCAGGATGGGTTTATACGGTTGGGGAGTTGCCTTCCAATGATCTCGAAAATTCTCGGTATATTTTAATTATTGGTCGGAATCCTGCAGGAGGAATTGACCTTGGACAGATGAAACAAATTGTAGAGGCTAAATCAAAAGGGGCCAAGTTAGTCGTCGTCGATCCGAGACATAGTGAAACAGCGATCCTGGCCGATGAATGGCTTTCCATCAAACCGGGAACCGATTTGGCCTTTCTCTTAGCAATGATTAATGTGATGGTAAAAGAGGGCCTCTATGATAGAAAGTTTGTGGTTGAAAAGACCGTCGGGTTCGAGCAATTAGAAGAGCAGATCGTCAATTATCCTCCCGAATGGGCGGAGAAGGTTTGTGAAATTCCCGCGAAGACGATCATTCGGATCACTCGAGAGATCGCTCAAGCCAAACCTAAAGCATTAATTCATCGAGGTTATCATGGAGCGTTTGGAGCCCAGTATCTGAATAGTTTCCAAACGGCAAGGGCCTTAGCCATTGCCAATAGCCTTCTTGGAAACATCAATCGAGTGGGAGGAATCTATTTCCCCAAGACCGCCCAATTGGGAGAACTTCAACCCACCCATCCTGCTCCAGATCTTCCCCAAATGGGGAAATTGGATGGGACGGGAGTTCCTGGACGATATCCCCTGGGAAGTTATGGGGATGGGATTGCCCACGCCATCCCTGAGCTTGCCCTTAGAGGAGAATTGAAGGCCGGATTTGTGTACCATTATAATCCCCTTCGAACCAATCCGAATCCCAAGCGAGTCATTGCAGGCTATAAAAAACTCGAATTGTTGGTCGTCATCGATACGGTGCTTTCAGAGACCGCTTCCATTGCTCATTACGTTCTTCCGGAGTCATTCTATCTCGAGAGAACCGAGGCGATCGATACAAAACACAGCGGAAAGAGGGCCCAGGTCAGTATTCAGCAGCAAGTCATCAAGCCCCTTTTTGATACCCGACCAGGGACCCAAATCATCATTGAATTGGCCAAACATTTAGGGATAGGGAAATACTTTAACTTTACTATCGAGGAAGCCAATCGCCTTAGGCTTAAACCTCTGGGGGTAACCCTTGAACAACTGAAGGAGAAAGGGATCTTGTTCGTTGGAGAGAAATGGAAGGAGGGATTTGATAAACTCAATACTCCCTCCGGGAAGGTGGAAATTTTTTGCGAGACCTTAGACCGTCTCGATATTCCTCCCATTCCAAGATGGGAAGAACCCTTGGTTTCCCCTGATCCAAAAGACCCTCGCTCTTTTCGGCTCCTCCATGGAAAGCAGGCCATCCATACCCATTCCATGACTGCCAACCAACCGGTCCTGATGGCTTTGAGTTATCGATACGATTTAATTCGTCTATGGATGAATAAAAAGAGAGGAGAGCAACTGGGGCTGAAGGATGGGGATTGGGTAAGAATCAAATCCCTCGTTGGAGAAGGAAGGATTCGAGTTCGACTCACGGAGGGAATTCACCCTTCCTGTGTTTGGCTTCCAAGTGGTTATGGCATTTTTTCAAAATATCTAAAAACAGCCTATGATGTAGGCCTTTCGTATAACGATTTTCTTCCCACCTATTTTGATCCAACGGTGGGACACGTGATGGCTTCCGAAATCGTTGTCCAGGTGACGAAAGAAGAGAAGAAAGGGTGAGAAAAATGCCACGTTGGGGAATGGTGATTGACGAGACGAAATGTGTGGGTTGCCATGCCTGTCGGGTCGCCTGCCATAATCAGAATGGCTTGGAAGAGAAGGAGGCTTATAATCATCTCGAAGAACGGGAGTACGGAGTATTTCCAAACTATACCCGAGAATTTTTACCGGTTCAGTGCCAGCATTGCGACAATCCTCCATGTGTAAAGGTTTGCCCCACAGGAGCCTCTCATAAACGAAAGGATGGGGTGGTTCTTGTGGATAAGAATAAATGCATTGGCTGTAAGTATTGCATTGCCGCCTGTCCCTATAATGTTCGGATCATTAAGAAGGAAGGCTATATAGAAAAATGTCGATTCTGTATCGAGTTTGTCGAAAAAGGGGAACAACCTGCCTGTGTGACGACCTGTATGACAGGAGTTCGGATGTTTGGTGACCTGGATGATCCAAATAGCGAAATCTCTCAATTCATTATCCGGCATAAATTGAGACAATATAAAGCCGAACTGAATACCAAGCCAAGAATCTATTATCGAAAAGGATAGGGTCTCGATGAATCATCAAGACAAGGCCATTTTTTGCCAAACCCTCTCTTCCCTCTTTCTTCCCCCTACGTCGGAGATCGCAAAAGAGATGGAATCCGGTTCCCTCTATCGCTTTTTTAAACCCTGGCTCTCTCTTTGGGGTGAAGAGGAACAGAGAGGGTTAAAGGGATTCCTTTCCTTTGAAGATCCTTCTCACCTTGAAGCAGAATTACAACATGAATATGACCGTCTTTTTTCAGAGTTCGGTCCGGAGAAGATCTCCTTAGTGGAATCCTGTTATAAACCCTGGACGGAAGATCCTCATTGCACGCTCCCATTTGCAAAAGAGAAGGGTTTTTTGATGGGAGACCCTGCTCTCCATCTTTTGGCCCTTTTTCAAGCATTTGGATTGGAAGTGGACGCCCCTTTCCAGGGACTTCCAGACCATCTGGCCATCGAATTGGAATTTCTATCCTTCCTTTACTCCCAGGGAGAGGCAGAAGATGAGATCTATCAATTTTTGAAGGATCATTTGGATTGGATCCCTTCTTTGAAAGAGGCCTGTATCAAGAGCCATGCCCATCCTTTTTATCTCGGTTTAATTGAGATGCTCGATCGTTTCATCCATTATGAAATAAGGAGGTTGGAAGACCAAAACCATGGAGCGAAGGGGATTCATTCAGAAGCTGTTTGAGGGAATCCTCTTAGGGGGACTCCTCCTTCTTGCCGGATGTAAAGCCAAGCAAGAGGTCCAACCTTTTGGGAACCAGGAGAGGCTCTGGAAGTTAGTGAAGGGGGAGGAAAAGATGGAAGAACCCGTAGAATTTCCTTTCACCAAAGGGACCCCTGTCCTTTATCGCGATGCCTCTATGGGAAAGGTGGATCCCTCTTTTGTTCCCAAAGTGGGAGGGGGCTGAAGTTAAGAGGATATCCGTCGTTGACGGATCCTAAAAAAGAGAGGGAAGGGATGGAAGGACAAATCCACATCATTTGGGATTGGATTGTTGCAATCGACCTTTTTGCAGCAGGATTGAGTGCTGGGGCATTTATCATCTCAGCGACCGCCTATTTTCTTGGAAGAGAACGATATGAGAATATCACCCGGATCGGAGCGTTTATCGCCCCGTTTCCTGTCCTCATCGGGATTCTCGCACTCATTTACGATCTTGAGCGACCCCACCTTTTCTGGAAATTATTTCTCACTTTTCAGCCCAACTCGGTCATGTCTCTTGGAGCCTGGTTGCTTCTCTTTTTCTCTCTTTTCAGTTTCGCTCATCTCTATCTCTGGCTTCCAGAGAAGTTGGATTATTTAAGACTCATTCCAAGGATCCAGTCCAATCGTTTTTTAAGTCGATTCAAGGGAGAAAATTTAACCAAAGTGAGGGGACTGATTGCCGGTTTTGGGATCCCGATTTCTATCGGGGTAGGCATCTATACAGGAGTCCTTCTGGGGGCTTTGACGGCCAGACCTTTCTGGAATAACCCGATGCTTCCGATGCTATTTTTAATCTCAGCGATGATGACCGGCTCTGCCGCTATCTGTTTTATAGGCTGTTTTATCAATGGATTTCGAGGAATGAGTCGAGAAAATATTAATACCAATAAGTTTATGATTCATTCGATCGATTTTACTCTCATGGTTTTTTCTATCATTGCCGTGTTTCTCTTCATCCTGGGGTTATATGTCTCTCCAAGGAGTTCTGTTGCTGCCGTCCATTTGATTATGGGAGGAGAGTTTACCTTTCTCTTCTGGTTCTTTGTCGTTGGAATAGGAATCGTGCTTCCCCTTTCCCTTGAAGTCTATGAATTGATTCCTCATTATATTGCCCACAAAGAGTTGCGAGAGCACAATCCATGGATTTCTGGTGTGATCACCACTTCCGTCCTGATCGGGGGATTTGCCATGCGATATATTGTGATCTATGCCGGTCAGATCGCACGAATTATTTCTTCTTAACCCTTTTTTCCTTTTTTAGCCATAACTTCAAGCGATTCCACAGGGTTAATCGATAGAAGACATAGAGGCCTTCACGAGGCTCAAAGAGAACCTTTCTTCCTATTTTTAAGGAGTGGGGATTTTTATATTCCGGATTACAGGCCATGATTCTCACCCCTCCTTTGAGGTTGATAAATCCAAGGGCGAGAGGGGAGCGAAATCCTTCGGGAGGATGATGGAGAATGGTAAAGGTCTCGAGAATCCCCATCCCTTCGGATGGTCGTGGGAGGTTGGATTTCGAAACGGTTTGGATTTCAGGTTGATATTCTGGCCTCCAGCCCTTTCCATAGACCTTCTTCCGATCACTCCTCTCAAGAATGATGACAAAGTTATTGTTTCCCAATCCTCCAATGCTTTGGGCTAACCCAATCTCTGCCTTCTCAAGTTGTCTTCCCTCTCCAGCTTCTCCCCTGAGTTGGAAAACAATCTCGACGAGTTGGGCGAGCCCGGAGGCCCCGACAGGATGGCCCCTTGATTTCAATCCTCCCGAAGGATTGATTGGAAGCCTTCCCCGTAGCTGGGTGACTCTTTCTTCCAGGGCCTTCCATCCCCCTCCTGGGGGGAAAAAACCTAAATCCTCCGTCCCGATAATTTCGAAAGGAGTAAAGGCATCGTGGACTTCTGCAAATTGAATCTCTGAGGGGTTGAGTTGAGCCATTCGATAGGCCTTCAGAGCCGCTTCTTTAGTAGAGTTGAAAGAAGTTAAGGAGGCCCGGTGACTTACGGCAAGGGTATCCGTAGCATGGCCTATCCCCGTGACCTTAATCGAGGTGGGTTCCGAAGTCAGAAGGAGAGCGGCAGCTCCGTCTGTAATGGGGGCGCAATCATATAAACGCAACGGATAAGAGATGATCTGGCTCCGCAGATAGTCCTCTTTTGTAATAGGTTTTCTGAACTGGGCATAGGGATTGAGAGCCCCATTGGCGTGATTCTTTATAGCGACCTGGGCTAGGATCTCTTGGAGTTTGGAGAGAGAGAGTTGGTATTCATGGGCGTATCGTTGGGCAATCATGGCGGCAAAGGCAGGCATGGTGGCTCCATATCTTCGCTCTGTTCGGTCAATGACCCCTGAAAGGATTCGTGTCGTTTTGGAAGTGGGGAGGTGGGTCATCTTTTCTCCTGCGAGAACCAATACATTCTTCATGTAGCCTGAGGCCACGGCATAGAAACCGGTTTCAAAAGCCCCTGCCCCGGTGGAAGAGGCGGTTTCTACGCGGGTCGAAGGAATCCCTGTTAAACCGATCGTGTCTGCAAGAAGAGTGGCAAAATTGGACTCTCCTACAAATTCTTCCACATTCATGACACCAATAAAGATGGCATCCACTTTCTCCCGTTGTGCCTCCTTGAGAGCTAACCCTGCGGCTTCAGCCATTATTTTTTCAAGGGACTCTTTGGACTTTCCAAATTTCGTCAATCCTACACCCGAAACGTAAACATCCATCTCTTCCTCCATGGTGAGGAGATATTCCTTTTTAATATTACATTAAAATTTTCTATTTTCACAGATCAAACACCACCGGAGTGAGGTATTACCAATCTCCCCGAACTATCCAACTATTTGACAGAGAAATATTTTTTGGAATCATTAATCCTCGGAAAAATTAAAAGAAATTTTAAATTTATAACTATTGGATATAATTAATGAATTAATTGTGAAAATTTTATTTTGACCCGAAAGAAGAGACGTATTATATTATTTGACCGATTCCTTTTTAACTTTACGAGGATTCTTCCTATGGATGAGATTCAATATCAAAAATTTCTAACGACTCGAATATGCGATTTAGAACTGGATGTAGAGGAAAGCCTTGGTCCATTTCTCAAGCGGCTGAAAAAAGAATTAAGAAACCATCGCATCCTCCTTTGGCCAGATTTTTATTTTGGAAATGAATGGGGATGTGTCAATAAAACGATATCCATCAGTATCCCTTTCTATTATGCAAAAAATGAATTGAAGGAATTGGAAGGAGAAGTTTTAAAAAATGAAGAGATTATTAAAACGCTTCGCCATGAGGTAGGGCATGCGATCAATTATGGTTATCAACTTTGGAGAAGAAAGGATTGGGAAGCTACCTTTGGAAATTTTAATAAAAAATATCGGGAAGGCTATCTCTCCCGAGTCAACCCATGGTCGAAAAGTTATGTTCGTCATCTTCACTATTTAGGAGATCCTCATTATGCCCAGAAACATCCAGATGAGGATTGGGCTGAGACTTTTGCGATCTGGCTCGCTCCTCGCTCCAATTGGAGAGAGAGGTACCGAACCTGGCCCAATGCCTTAGAAAAACTTTACTATGTGGATCAGGTGATGAGAGAGATCGCAGGTGAAGAACCGATCAATCTAAAAAAGAAGAGAGAAGGAGAATATACGACCATTGAGGATACCGTTTCGGAATGGTATGGGCTCGATGGCGAGATGTTGGACCAGGAGCTCCAGGAATATTTGAAGGATATGAACGAGCTTTTTACTCCATCCCGAGACCACCGTCGGAGGCTTCTGCCTGCCTGGAGGCTGATTCGAAGATACGCAAGAATATTAAGTCAACGGGTAAGTCTCTGGATCTCCGGGTCCAATCAACATTCGATACGAAAGACTCTTCGCCGCTGGGAAGCCATCTGTCGGAGCGAGTCTTTGGGCTATCTTCCTGAAGAAGAGGAACAGAAATTGATCGAGTTAACCACCCTCCTGACCTATTACGTCGTCGATGACGTCCATCATCTCAACCATTGAAGGTGGGGAGAGTTTTAAGGAGTTAAACAATCACGGTCCTTTTGATCGTTTTCACAATCTCTTCCGGTTCATCGATCAATTGAAAAATCTCAAGATCCTGTGGAGAGATTTTCCCTTCTTTTAAAACGACCCCTTTTATCCAATCGAGAAGACCCTTCCAGTACTCTGAGCCCACGAGAATGACCGGGAAAGGTTTGATCTTGTGAGTTTGAATTAAGGTGATCGCCTCAAAAAGTTCATCGAACGTTCCGAAGCCTCCTGGAAGAATAATGTAGGCGACCGCATACTTGATGAACATCACCTTTCGTACAAAGAAATAATGGAAAGTCAGTTTGATATTGGTGTAAGGGTTAGGGGTTTGTTCTAAAGGGAGTTCGATATTCAGCCCGATCGATCTCCCTCCGACCATGGCTGCCCCTTTATTTGCCGCTTCCATAACGCCAGGACCACCCCCTGTGATGACTCCAAATCCATTCTCTGCGAGAAGCTGGCCTATCCGCTCTGCCTTTTGGTAGATCTCATCTTCCTCTTTCGCTCGAGAAGAGCCAAAGATGCTCACCGCGGGATGATATTCAGCAAGGGCTTCGAATCCCTCTACGAATTCTGCCATAATATGAAACATCCTCCAGGTATCTTTTACCGTTAACTCGTCGATGAGATACTGTTTACTGACCATTTCTTCCTCCCTGTATTTAGATAAGGATGATTGATTAATTGAGATTTTTATATTAGTTAAAATGGAGTTCAAAGTCAATGTTTCGATAACTCGTTTTGTAATCCCTCACTCAGAAGTCGGGGATAAGCCCGAGAGGGGTATTGGAGAAACCCAGAGTGCGGCTACCTTAAATGGCCCAAAGAAATCGCTACTTTGGTTTGTTTTAATCAGAAACCCGTTCCTACAATGGATCGATTCGTAGGATCTATTCATATTAAACTCATCCGCGTTCTATGGGTTTCGGAAATACTCCTGTCGGGCTTAAAATGATTTCCCCTCTTCAGTGAGGCATTACCTTTAATAGTATTTTCCCACTGACCCTCCATCTCCCCGGTGGGGAGAGGATTAAGGGGAGCCGCCAAAGGCGAGCCTCTCCATGGGCGGGGGGATTTTTCTCGTTCGTGTGTGACAAAACAGTCATGAGAAATGAGTACGAATCGAAGTAAAGATTTGATTTTCTTTTATTCGAATTTTAGAATTGATGAATCTAATAGATGGATGAAGAATATTGAATAAAAAAATCCTTGCCATTCTCAGTTCTGCGCACTTTGTCACGGATTTGAATCAGGGAGCCCTTCCCGCCCTTCTTCCTTTCTTTAAAGAGGCCTTAAATCTTTCTTATACCCTTTCGGGAACGATCGTCCTCTCATCCAACCTTACTTCTTCCATCATTCAACCTATCTTTGGACATCTTTCGGATAAAAGGCAAATCGGGTGGCTTCTTCCTCTGGCCCCTTTAGTTGCCTGTGTGGGGATGTCATTCACAGGTTTTACCCAGACCTACCCTCTCCTGATTACCTGTGTCATTCTGAGCGGGATCGGAATTGCCAGCTTCCACCCCGAAGGGTTTAAGACCGCCCATTTTTTTACAGGAGAGAAGAAGGCAACAGGGATGTCCTTTTTTGCTGTGGGAGGGAACCTTGGGATTGCCATAGGTCCCCTCTGGGGAATGTTTCTTGTGACTTCTTTTACCCTTAAAGGAACTCTCGCCATGATCCTCCCGGGGATCCTTATCTCTACCCTTCTCTTTTTGAACCTGGGTCGAATTTCTACTCCCATAAAGAGTTTCTCTAAGGAGATCTCTCAACAAAGAAAAGGGCCCCTCAGCAGCGATCAGAGGCTTTCTTTCGCTCTCCTCATTCTCACCGCTACCATTCGGGCCTGGACCCATTTCGGTCTCGCTACCTTTATTCCGTTTTATTATATTAATTATCTTAAAGGGAATCCCATTTATGCAGGAAAACTTGTCTCTACCTTTCTCATCTCAGGGTCAGTGGGCACCCTTCTGGGGGCTCCCATCGCAGATCGAATCGGTCATAAGCGCTTTTTACTGAGCACATTACTCCTCTCTTTCTTCTTGCTCCTGCTTTTTTATCACAGCAGCGGTTGGTGGCTCTTCATCTTTTTAGGGCTTTCAGGAATGGTTCTGATCTCGTCCTTTGCCATCACTACCGTCATGGCTCAAACCTTGCTTCCCCAACATTTGGGAATGGCTTCAGGAATGATGGTCGGATTTACCATGAGTGCGGGAGGAATGGGGGTAACCCTTCTCGGTGCCGTCTCCGATCTCTGGGGAGTTCCCATGGCGATGAAGGTGATCCTTTCCCTCCCCTTGATCGCTTTTGGGGTGGGATGGATGGTTAAATATCCTCTCCCATTGAAGGAGGATCGATGAAGACCATTTTAGTTACCGGAGGAGCTGGGTTTATCGGTTCCCATCTTTGTGAAAGGCTTTTGAGTCATGGATACCGGGTCATCTGTTTTGACAACTTCGATCCTTTCTATGACCTAAATCTAAAGATCAGAAATGTTGAAGAGATCACAAAAAAATTTCCAGAAACCTTCTCCCTCGTGACTGGAGACATTCGGAATCGGGATCATTTAAAGGAGACGTTTCAAAAGGAAAGGATCGATCTGGTTTTTCATCTCGCTGCCAAAGCAGGAGTCAGACCCTCCCTTTTGGAACCTCAGCTCTATGAAGAAGTCAATGTCCGAGGAACGATATTTCTGCTGGAGACCTGCAAAGCGTTTGGTGTAAAAACATTCATCTTTGCCTCCTCCTCTTCGGTCTATGGAGAGAGCAATCGAGTGCCTTTCTCAGAAGAAGATCTCGATCTTCGTCCTATTTCTCCCTATGGAGTCACCAAAAGGGCTGGGGAACTTCTCTGTTACTGCTATCATCATCTCTATCAGATCGAGGTCGCGTGCCTTCGAATCTTTACGGCTTATGGGCCCAGACAGAGACCTGAAATGGCCATCCATAAATTCACAGCGTTGGTGGATCAAGGTGAGGAAATTCCGGTTTATGGGGATGGATCCTCCAAAAGGGATTATACCTATATCGATGATCTCATCGATGGAATGATAGCGGTTCTCGACCATCATCAGGGTTTTGAGATCTATAACCTGGGAGAATCCCGAATGACGTCGCTGAAGGAGTTGATCTGTCTCATCGAAGAGGCCCTCGGGAAAAAGGCGAAGATTCAGAGATTAGACCCTCAAAAAGGGGATGTCTCCATGACCTACGCCGATATTCAGAAGGCGAAACAAAGATTAGGCTATCAGCCAAAAGTCCCTATAGAAGAGGGAATCGAACGATTTGTTCGATGGTATAAGGGGTCAAAGAATACCTAATTCATCAGGAGGAGGAAGAGATGAATATCCTGTGGATTGTCAATACGAACACTTTCCTGTTAGTGATCCTCATCATCATGGTTTCTTATCTTACGACACAGCTCAATGCATTAATCCGATGGTTAAAAAGGGAATGACTCCAATTCAGGTAGGGGAGGAGATTCTCCACAGCGTCCCTGATGGGGTATCCTCCAGGACAATTCCCTTAGAAAGAAGAAGGCTTCGAATTTCATCCGCCTTCTTCCAGTCTTTCTTCTTTCTGGCCCGATCTCTCTCCTCCACGAGTTCGAGCACTTCTTTCTCCGTTAGGCCGAGTTTTTTAAGCCCTCTCTCCCTCTGGAGCTGAAGATAGGCATCAGGCTCTTCTTGGAATAGTCCCAAGACCCAACCTATTTTTTTGAAGTGTTGGTAGCCCATCGAGAGGAGAGAGAGAACCTCTGGGAAAGGCTTCTTAGGATAGAGGTCCAGGAGGGTATTCAGAGATCTCTGCAGGTCATGGAAATAGCCTAAGGCCTGAGCGGTATTGAAATCATCATCCATGGCCTCGTTGAATCGGGCTGGGAAGGACTCGATTCTCTCTGCCAATTCCTTGAGAAACGATTCCTCTCTCTGCGCCTCTTTCTTCAACGAAGACTCCTTCGAGATTTCTTCTCCAGAGGAAAGGGAAATCTTTTCTTTTATCTCTTTGAGGGTCGAGTAAAATCGATCCAGAGCCACCTGACTTTCTTTTAGACCCTCTTCAGAATAGTCTACGGGACTTCTGTAATGGTGGGAAAGAAAGAAGAGCCGCAGGGCTTCAGGATGCCAGTCCTTAAGAATCTCTTTAATCGTCAGAATGTTTCCCAGCGACTTTGACATCTTCTCTTTGTGGATGTTTACGAATCCATTGTGGATCCAGTAAAGGGCAAAGGGTTTCCCTGTGGCGGCCTCGGATTGGGCGATCTCATTTTCATGATGGGGAAAGATAAGGTCTTTCCCGCCTCCGTGGATGTCGAAGGTTTCTCCCAGATGCTTCTGACTCATCACCGAGCATTCGATGTGCCATCCCGGTCTTCCCTTTCCCCAGGGACTTTCCCAGAAGGGTTCGCCCGGTTTACTCGCTTTCCATAAGGCAAAATCCAGAGGGTTTTCTTTCTTTTCATCGATCTCCACTCGGGCTCCGGCCTTCATCTCTTCTAAATTTCTTTTGGAAAGTTTCCCATAGTCTCTGAATTTTTCCACAGCAAAGAAGACATCTCCATCTCTCACATAGGCGTATCCTTTTTGAATCAGGGTAGAGATGAGATGGATCATCTCAGGGATATGATCGGTCGCTTTCGGCTCCACGGTAGGTCTCTCGAGGCCCAACCCTCCCATATCGACGTAGAACTCTTTAATGTATCTCTCTGAAATGGTTTTATAGTCCACCCCTTCTTCATTGGCTCGTTTGATAATTTTGTCATCGATGTCCGTAAAGTTTCGGACAAAAGTGACCTCATACCCCTGGTATCGAAGATAACGATAAATGATATCGAAGACAATCGCTGATCTTGCATGTCCAATATGGCAGAGATCATAGACGGTTACCCCACAGACGTACATTCCTATTTTATTCCCATGGAGAGGAATCAATTCCTCTTTTCTTCCCGAGAGAGTGTTGTAGACCCGAAGAGGCATCGGTCCTTACTCCTTCCTTTTCAAGACTCTTTTCCTTCGAGAGCCATTTTAAGGCGTTTGATCACTCTTTTCTTCCCCAGAAGGGGGAGGATTTTCACTAATTCTGGCCCCTTCATCTTTCCCGTGACTGCGGCACGGAGCGGAACGTAGAGGGATTTTCCCCTCTGTCCGGTCCTCTCTTCAAACTTCGAGAGAAGAGAGGTCCAGTTCTCTTCCCCTTTTTCAAGGGTTTCCTTTAGTAGCGCGAAAACCTCTTCCAAGATTTTTCGATTCTCAGGATCTTGGAGAACCTTCTTTGCATCCTCTTCTACTTTGAATTTTTCATCAAAAAAGACCCCTAAATATTCCTCCACCTGAGAGAGAACGACAAGGTTCTCTTTTAGAAGGGAGGCCACCTCTAACAGGTATTTTGGTTCAAATTCCTCTACCCTGATTCCTGCCTTTTCCAAATAGGGGGTCAGCAGGGTGAGCAGTCGAGGTGCCTCTGTTTTTCGGATATAGTGACTATTTAACCAATCCAATTTCTTTGGGGAATGGATCGGAGCATTCCTTGAAAGAGAGGAAAGAGAGAATTCCTCCCGGAGTTTCTCTGGCGAAAAGATTTCTTCTTTTGAGGAAGGGGTCCATCCTAAGAGGAAGAGATAGTTGAGCAGGGCCTCAGGGAGATAACCTTCCTCTCGATATTGAGAAACCGAAGTGGCTCCATGACGTTTACTGAGCGGAGTGCGGTCTGGGCCCAAAATGAGGGGGTGATGGGCAAAAAGAGGAGTGCTCCATCCGAAGGCCTGATAGAGGAGGATCTGTCGAGGCGTATTGGAGAGATGATCGTCTCCCCGGATGACATGGGTGATCTCCATCAGGTGATCATCGATGACACAGGCAAAATTATAATCCGCTACCCCATCCGAACGGATAATGATAAAATCGCCAATCCCGCTTAACTCAAAACTCATTTTCCCATGGATGAGATCCTCAAAGGAAACGGTTCCCTTTCCTACAGGGAATCGAAGAACAAAAGGGGATCCTTCGGACTCTTTTTCGGAGAGCTCTTTCTTGGTAAGGAGGCGACATCTCCCATCGTATCTTGGCATCAGCCCCTTGGAGAGTTGTTCCTTTCGTAAGGCCTCGAGTCTCTCACGAGAACAGAAACATTTATAAGCCTTTCCCTCTCGAAGGAGTTGTTCGCCAAATTGACGATAAAGCGAGATTCTCTGGGATTGACGATAAGGGCCGAATTCTCCTTTTCCATCAGGGCCTTCATCCCATTCAACCCCCAACCATCTTAGATCCTCCAGAATGGCTTGGACGAAGGTCTCCGATGAACGCTCTCGGTCGGTATCTTCGATTCGAAGAATGAAACGGCCCTTTTCTCGTTTAGCAAAGATGTAATTGAAAAGGGCGGTTCGAGCATTCCCGATATGGAGAAGCCCCGTAGGGGCTGGAGCAAAACGGACTCGAACAGTGGAGCTCATCGGTTTGCTTCTATCTGATTCCCTCAACGGGTTCCCTCAGAGAACGGATGGAGGAGGGCCGGACCCTTCCTCGACTAAGGCGATAGCATAGGCAGCAATCCCTTCTCCTCTGCCGGCAAAACCCAATCCTTCCGTGGTGGTCGCCTTGATGCTAATCCTTCCTGTCTCCATCTCTAACACTTCGGAGATCATTTTTATCATTTTAGGGAAATATTCGATGAGTCTTGGCTTCTCGGCCACAATCGTGGTGTCGATATTTAGGATTTGGAATCCCTTTTCTTTAACTATCCCGAAGACTTTTTTCAAGAGAAGGAGACTCGGGATATTTCGGTATTGAGGATCCGTATCTGGAAAATGGCGTCCAATATCTCCTTCTGCGATCGCTCCAAGGAGGGCATCGCAAATGGCATGGGTAAGGACATCTGCATCCGAGTGTCCCTGAAGCCCAAGGAGATAGGGGATTCTCACCCCTCCCAGAATAAGGGGACGGTTGGGAACCAAGGGATGGACATCATAGCCAAATCCCATTCTCATCTCTCTTCCCCTTTTTTGATTTAGATTCCATTTCAAGGAGAAAGTGAGCCAGGATCAAATCTTCCTGGGTCGTAATTTTAATATTGGAATAAGAGCCTGGAAGGAGACGGACCTTTATTCCCAATCTTTCCACAAGGGTGGCGTCATCAGAAACGGACATTTCCTTAAAGATGGCATTCGAGTAGGCTTTTCGAAGAATGGCTGCCTGAAAAGCCTGAGGGGTCTGAGCCTGCCAGAGGGAGGTCCTTTCTAACGTCTGAAGAACGATTCCATCAGAAGTAGCCATTTTGATCGTGTCCTTCACTGGAACAGCCACGACTGCAGCCCCCGAACGGTCGGCCTCCTGAATGGAGGCCTCGATCATCTCCTGGGTGACAAAGGGCCGAACTCCATCATGAATGACGATGATCTCTGTATCTTCAGGTAAGGCCTCGATTCCCTTTTTCACAGAATCCTGTCTCCGTTTTCCCCCAGGGATGATTTTTAAGACCTTTTGGTAATGATAGGGTTCCACCACTTCTTTTAGGCAATACTCTAAATCCTCCTCTCCCACCACCACCAGAATGGAACGGATCAGAGGACATCTTTCAAAAGGGGCGAGAGTATGGCTGAGGATGGGTTTGCCGGCAAGAGAAATAAATTGTTTCTTTATCCCCGCCTTAAGGCGTTGACCCTTTCCTGCTGAAACGATAATCGCATCGGATTTTATCAAAGGTTGTTTCTTTCTGGTGTCAATCAATAATCCGTATGGAAGGAGTAATAATAATCTTTCCCCCGGCCCTCCCGAACCGCCTCTTCCTTCAATTTAGCGAAGATCATTCTCCCAGCGGGAGTCTGAAGGACACTGGTCACCACCACATCCACATTTTTGCCGATCTGTCGTCGACCATTGTCGACCACAATCATCGTCCCATCATCCAGATAAGCCACACCTTGTCCTGTCTCTTTCCCCTCCTTCAAGATTTTTACATTGATTTCCTCTCCCGGAAGGACGACTGGCCTCAAGGAATTGGCCAGGACATTGATGTTCAGAACCTCAATCCCCTGGAGTTCTGCCACCTTATTGAGATTGGAGTCATTGGTCACGATCTTTCCCCCCACCTGTTTAGCCAGTTCGATCAATTTAGCATCGACCTCTCGGACAGAAGGGTAATCGGTATCGATGATCTGGACGTCCGTGTTCGCCTGCTTCTGGAGATGATTCAGGATTTCCAGACCTCTCTTTCCTCGAGTTCGTTTGATGGGGTCGGAGGAGTCTGCAATTCGTTGAAGTTCATTGAGGATAAAAGTCGGGATGATCAGGGTTCCTTCCAGAAAGCCTGTCTCGGCAATGTCAGCAATTCGACCATCGATAATGACACTCGTATCAAGAATTTTCGGAGGTCCTCCTCTGGAGGAGAGTTTGGTGAAAGACCTTCCTCCCGCAAGATGAAACTCTTCCCCCTTTTTTAACCCGATTCGAAGACCTATATAGCCCAACACTCCATAAAGGAGAGCTAAGAAAGGCAGAGAGAGGGATGAAGATTGAAAGACACGGGAAAAGAAGATGCCAAAAATGAAATAGGCGATGGTCAATCCTAAAAAGAGTCCAATAAAACTTCCTAATAGGCACCTTAAGGGAATCTTCTTTAACTTTTCCTCAAGAAAGAGGGTGAGGCCAGCCAAAAGAAATCCACCCATTCCTCCGACCAGTGCCATGGAAGGGGAAGGAGAGAGAGACTTCATCAGCTCAAATCCTCCCCATCCACAAATGAAGAATAGTAAAAATCGAAGAATCCAAGCTCCCAATGGTTTCACCTCCTTTCTTTAAAAATAAGTTCTTTCGATAAAGGGAGGAAGTTGAAATGGTAGGGAAGACCCTTAAGATCCAAAAATGGCTTTGATCTCCCTGAGAATTTCAGACTCCTTGACCTCTCGAGCAATGGCCAGTTCTTTGACCAAAAGATTTTTGGCCATATCCAGGATCTTTTTCTCTCCAAAGGAGAGTTCCTTTTCATTCTTGAGGAGGTGGAGGTCCCTTAAGACCTCCGCAATCTCGTAAATCGATCCTGTATTAATCTTTTCCATATATTCTCGATACCTTCGATTCCATGTCTGGTTATCGATGGTGACATCTCGATTCTTTAAAATCTCCATCACCTTTCGGACGTCAATTTTTCGGATCACCGTTCTTAAACCTGCAGATTTCACATTATCTTTGGGAACCATGATCGTCATTCCATTGTCGACAAACCGAAGGATATAGAAGCTCTGTTCCTTTCCAGAGATTCGCTTCGTCTCAATGGCTTCGATGACTCCAACCCCATGGCCTGGATACACGGCTTTATCACCCACTTGAAACATAGAATTAAACCTCCTTTCCCATCTTCGACCTGTTAAAAGGTCTTTTATGAGATAAATTTAAAGGTCCGTGAGAGAAGTTTTAGGAGAAATCAGGACCCTTCTGTATGGGCCAATTTTATAAGATCCATCGCCTCGGGTTTCTGGCCTTGAATCCAATGACCGACTGAGGCATCGATTCCCAGAAAAGCAGAAATCTGAATCCTGGTTTTGACCTCCTTTCGCTTTTCATCGCTTCCTGTTGGAAGGACTTCCATCACATCGCCCACTTTCAATCCACTCAGTTTTCCTGCGTTAATATAAACCTCTTTTCCCTCGACCCTGGCAATTCGTCCAAACCATTCGACCCGCTCAAGTTCCTTAGATAGGCTGCGTGCTAAATCGACCAAAGCGATCTCAACGGCTCTGGTTTTTGCCTTTTCTTCAGCAAAGGTCCCTTTCATTTTGGTGGCGATGATAGGATTTTGAGTAGAAAGCGTCTTCATCAGTTTACCGGAACGGGTTTCGAAAATCTTCGCCTCGATTTGGATAATGGAGGAGGCAAGCCCTTCTTCGTCTTTTGGTCCTTTTGTAATAAAGGTATAGGGACCAGAAAGTTGTCCTGTGACCACGGCATGAATCCCAAAGGCTTCATTCAAAAGCTGTAAGCCTATCGGGGTCTCCAATTCTCTTTCGGAAAGCCCTCTTTTTTTAAAAAAATCTTTTACCATTGGATAGTCTATAAAGATAAGATTCGGGGTTTTTTGGGAAACATCCTTTATTAATTTTTCAGCCATCCAGTCTCCTAATACCTCTTCGTCTGAGGAGATCCTATCATCGAAATAGGCAATGAGTACTTTCTTCTTCAAAGACGCACTAGGAGAAACCGGAGTCATCGGGGAGAGGTCCAATTTTGAGGAAGAGGGCGATAGAGAAGAAGAGAGGGTCATTTGAACCTCTTCCTTTTTCATCGATGGAAGGAGGTAGGATTCTTTATGGGTCAGATATTCCTCTACCGGGACATAAAGGTATTTAGGTTGGAGGGGATCCTGGGTGGTCTTAGGGTTTAGGACCTTCACATACTCCATTTTATCGATAATAACGATTTCTTTGTCGACTAACTCTTTCATCTTTGCCTTATGGGGAGGCCCCTTTTTGATTGGAAACCAGGATGGGGTGGAACAGGCAAAAATAAAAATAGGAAGAAGGAAAAGGACGAAAAATGAAACCCTAACTTTTTTCAAATCCATCTTTCCTTTTAAATTTTAATAAATTATATCCTAAATCTGTTTAAAAATCAATGAGGATGATTAGATTTGTGAAGGAAATTTACAAAGGGAGTCTATCTCTCATTCTTTTTAAGGTAAGCAATGACTCTTTGGAGATCCTCGGGGGTGTCCACCCCTATTGGTTCATAATCAACGTATATGACTTTGATTCTATAGCCATTCTCTATCGCCCGGAGTTGTTCCAACTTCTCGAGTTTTTCCAAGGGAGTGGGTTTCATCCGAGCCAATTTTAAGAGGAAGTTCCGCCGATATACATAGAGACCGATGGTTTTGAATATTCTTTGAGACAGGAATCTTTCTTTGAATTCAGGATCCGACAAGATCTGAGTCATAGGATAATCTCTTGGAAAGGGGATAGGGGATCTTGAGAAATAGAGGGCATAACCTTTTCGGTCAACCACTACTTTTCCCTGATTGGGATTGACCCAATCCTCTATCTCTTTAATCCTGGTCATGAGGGAAGACATCATCAGGGTTTTATCTTTTATCAGAGGCCTGATAGCCTTATCAATAAGCCCCCCTTTAATTAAGGGTTCATCCCCTTGGACGTTTACGATGAGGTTTGATCGAAGAGTTCGTGCCACCTCTGCTACTCGGTCAGTTCCGGTGGGATGGGCTGAGGAGGTCATTACCCCTTTGGCGCCAAACCTCTGAACCTTCTCTAAAATTCTCTCGTCGTCTGTAGCGATTAGGACTTCATCGATTAGTTTTGATTGACAAACCCCTTCATAGACCCATTGAATCATTGGTTTTCCTAAAATATCGGCCAGGGGTTTCCCCTCAAAACGAGTCGATCCATAGCGGGCGGGAATAATGGCAGAGATCTTCATAGATTTAAGAGTTTATTGATTGATGAAATTCCTATGACATTTAAACAAAGTAAATTTATCCTGTCAAGGATTGGCTTTACTTTTCACTCCAACGTAATAGCTCACTCAGAGGTGTGTAATAAGCCCGGGAGGGGTATTGGAGAAACCCATTCCGCCAGAGGCGGATCCGACTCCGTCGGAAGTGCGGCTATCGCGTTCTATGGGTTTCGAAAATACTCCTGTCGGGCTTAAATTTGTCTCCCCTTTCAGTGAGGGAGTACACTCCAACGGAGCTTCTCCTTGCCAACTGGATGACTTTCTATTATATTACCCAGGGAGGTTTTAATGATGAGTGTTTTAAGAAGGTTGAAGGATTATTTTATTTCCACCCGTCCTTGGTCTTTTACGATGTCGCTGATTTCTGTTTCAATAGGGACGCTTCTTGCCGCAGAAGACGGCCCTATTTTCTGGGGATGGTATTTCTTGGTATGTATTGGAATTCTCTGTTTTCATGGGGCTGCAAATACCTTCAATGATTATTTTGATACCCGATACAAAGTGGATCAACCAGATTCTCCCACAGCCCGTTATCGCCCCCAACCCATCCTTTCCGGTCTCCTCACTCCATCTCAACTTTTAACCGAGGCCCTCCTTCTCAGCGGATTGACTGTGGCCATCGGTCTTCTCCTTTCCTTTATAAGATCGATGCTGGTCTTCTGGATTGGTCTGATCGGCTTTTTCGCATGCCTATTCTATACGGCTTCGCCTTTTAAATTCAAATATAAGGCATGGGGCGAATTTTTAGTCTTTCTGATGTGGGGGCCTCTAATGTTTGAAGGAGCCTATGCCGTTCAAAGACAGGCCCTTTCCCTAAAAGTTTTATATATTTCTATTCCTTTCGGAATGCTTGTGGGATTGGTCCTTCTGGCGAATAATATTCGGGATATCGATTATGACTCCCGTCAGGGAATCAAAACCGTTGGCATTCTCCTCGGGACGAAACAAAGTCTTCGCCTTTTTGCCGCCCTTATTCTGATCGTTTATCTTTATATGATTGGGATGGTAGGAATGGGGGTCTTAAGCCCATGGGGACTGCTCGTCTTTCTGTCCCTCCCAAAGGCTATCCAGCTCTTGAGAGGGTTCATGAAGAGGATTCCGGAGGCTGCCGACGCCATTACAGCCCAACTCAACACCTTTTTCGGACTCTTTCTGATTGCCTCTCTTATTCTTAACCGATTGGTTCCTCTGTGATTGGGAGAACTCTCCTTTCAGCCTCATTGGGGTTGGGCTTTGATTTTCAATTTACATCATCCTTTCTTTGGAGCTCTTTTTTTGTGGTCAGAATGATTCCGTAGGGAGGCGTTAAAAGGGAGTCAATTCCGAAGTCCCTCTTTGATAGCCAAAGCTCTTCACCACACCCTCCTGATCGAAGAGGATGACCAGGATATCTTTCTTTTGTTGAATTTTAGTATACTGAAAGAGGGTAAAATTGGTCAGGTAAGGTTCCTCGAGGGTGAATTTTGTTGAATTTTTTCGAAGATAGGCATAAACAAAAACATCTCCGTCAAACTGACGTTGAATCCTTTCAGGAGGGCCAAAAATTTGGAGGACCTCTCCTTTGGTCGTTCGACCGATTCGAATCTTATCGTTAGGATCTTCTCGGATTTCGGAGCCCACATAGACCCTTCCGATGCTGCAACCGATCAGGAAGATCGATAGGATCAAAAAAGAGGAGAGCTTAATGGAGTTCATCCGTCCCTTTATGAAAACCATAATATTTTACCCGATCGTTTTCATCCAAAAAGATGACCAGATGGTCGGACTTCACCTTGGCTTCCACAAAATTAAAGAGGATTAAAACGATTGCCCGAATATTTCCACGATTATATTGATAGGAAAGGATGTTGGCAAAAGGATAGTGGGTGAGAGGCTCCCGGGTGACATCGAGTTCCTTCAGGATTTCATTGAAGATCGTAGGGCTGACGTAATTTTGGGGAGGACCAAACCATTGAAGGATTTCCTCTTTTGTGGTCAGGCCCGGTTTGATCTCCCGGAGCTTCTCCACGGGGATTTGAGCCCCTTCATAATATCGGCCCACCACACAGCCCGAAATAAAAAGGATCCAAAAGAGAAGCCCTAACCCTTTTTTTATCTTACCTTTTCCCCAATCCATATTTTTCTGCAACCTCTTTGAATCCCGGGAGGGCTTTCTCGATCACCCTTTTTTCTACCGCATAGGCAATTCTAAAGTGACCTGGTTTCCCAAACCCTCTTCCAGGGACGGTCAGGATTCTTTTCGATTGAAGCTCTCGAACAAAAGCCAGGTCGTCCTCAATAGGTGTTTTTGGAAAGAGATAGAAGGCTCCTTGAGGTTTGACCACTTCGTATCCAAAGGACACCAGGGAAGAATAGAGGAGGTCTCTCTTCTCTTCATATTCCTTGATGTTAATGGAGTTCCTCTGGAGGGGAGCCACCAATCTCTGCATCAATGCGGGTGCATTCACAAAGCCAAGCGTTCGATTAGCAAACACAAGGGCTGCCATCAATTCCTCTACCTCTTCGCAGTCAGGATGAACGGCAACATACCCAATCCGTTCTCCCGGAAGGGAAAGGTCTTTCGAATGAGAGGTGACCCGGATGGTATGAGGATAATATCGAAATGGAATGGGGAGTTGAATCTGGTCATAGACGATTCGCCGGTAGGCTTCATCCGTGATGAGATAGATGGTTTTCCCCAATTCTCGGCTTTTTCGCTCCAACAGAACCCCTAAATTTTGGATAGATTCTTCATCATAAATTACACCGGTCGGATTATTGGGCGTATTGATAAGAACGGCCTTTGTTTTCAAGTGAATGGCTTCCTCAATATTTTTAAGATTCAGGGAGAAATCGTCATTGGTTTGAACTAATCGGAGGACTCCTCCTGAATTCTCTATATAGAATTTAAATTCCATAAAATAAGGGGAGGGGACGATGACTTCGTCTCCTTCGTCGATAAGGGCTCTGAGCACCACATTGAGCCCCCCTGCGGCCCCGACGGTCATGACGACATGGTTTTCCGTAAAAGGGAGATTGGACTCCTCCCTGAGGTAATCGGCAATGGCTTTTCTTGTTTCGAGATAGCCATTGTTGGGCATGTAACGATGCATTCCGGAGACAGGGTGATTCGCAAGTTCTTTAAGGGCCCTCTTTAGAGCCTCCGGAGGTTCAAGGTTTGGATTTCCAAGGGAGAAGTCATAGACATTTTCCTCACCGTAGATTCTTTTTAGTTCTTCCCCTTCCTCAAACATTCGCCTCACCCAGGAGGCTCCTTCTAAGGCATCCTTAACCTTCTTTGAGATGGCCATTTCCTCTCTACTCCTTTCTTCCTTAAGGCTCTTTAATAAAAAAGCCATAAGGTTTTCCCCTTATGGCTTTTTTATTAATTAAAAAAGCCATGGGGCCTAATAAGGTCACCCATGGCTTTCCCTTCCCACTAAGGCAAGGTCCCTATGGGTGACCCTTTTTAAAATAAAAGTAAAAGAAGTAAAAGTAAGACATTTTCGCCTCCAATTTTATCTTATTTAAAACATATCGCCCTTTCTTTGTCAAGTAGAAATTTTAAAAGCTTTGAAAAAGGAAAGATTAAACTTTATACCAGTACGGCGTAGCCTCTGGCAAGAGGCCGACTCATGAATGTAGGGTAAGGACTTATCCATTATCTCAAATAAGGAGACACATAACGAATTGATCTACAAGTTTATCAAAAAGGTTTTTTTCAGAGTTCTCGTTTTGGGCCTATGTAATTCTCCGTTAAAAGGGGGAGACATTTTAAGGATGCTTATGAACCGTAGAAAAAGACTTCTAAGAACTTTCAAATTAAAAGGGTATGGCTCCTCTCCAAAAATTAATCCTTCAAAAAAGTCAAATAGAAAAAAAGAAAATACATTTTTAGGAAACAATTTTGTTCATTTTTGTCCTTCGTTTAATTTGAATAATTTTTAAAGGATTTTTTATTTTATTTTTCTTTTCGTTTTTTTCTTTCATTTGTCTAAAAAATAAAAAATTTTTGATGGCACTCTAATTGCAAATTAAATTAGTAAAAATTTTTAAATTTTATAGCTAATGGAGGGATCATTATGAAATGGCGCGTGACAATTGTTTTTTTATCCCTTTTTATCTGCACTTCCTCATTTGCTGCTACCCTCAATCTTAAAGCCACATGGACGGCAAATACTGAACCTGATATGAAAGAGTATCGTCTTTACCGAACTGATGGTACGAGAAGTTTAATAGGAACCATTCCCCATCCTAATACTTCTTATAATTTCTCAGTTACAGTTCCTGACCAATCGGCAGGAACGCTGACCTTTGTACTCACCGCTGTTGATACGAATAATAATGAAAGTGCAGATAGTGCTCCAGCCTCTTATAGCTATAATCTTGATACCGTGCCACCTGCAGCTCCAAAGAATCTTACTGTACAAAAACAGTAGTATTCCGATACTCTTTTTATGATATTTCAACTCATAGGCTTCTGTTTGACAAAACCTTTAACTCTGGAAAAAATTTCAGATTGAGATAAAATCATACCCATGAAGAGAATTCTTTTACTTCAACTGCCTCTTCAGGGGTATGATTTTTTCTTCAGCCATGAGAACATCCCCCTTGCCTCAGCCTATCTTAAATCCATTGTCGATGAGCCTGGAATCGGAGTCGAGATCCTACCCGACCCCATCATGAGCTATGGAAATGACCAGTCCATCCTCCATTATCTCCTTGATGCCAAGCCGGATATCGTGGGGATGAGTTGCTATCTCTGGAATGTGGAACGGAGTCTCTTTCTTGCAAGAGAGATAAAAAATCGACTCCCTTCCTGTACCATCATTTTAGGGGGACCTGAAATTACCCCAAAAAATCCATTTCTTCTTGCCCAAAGGGATTTTGATATTGGAGTGGTTGGGGAAGGAGAGGGAATATGGAAAGCCCTCATTCAATCCTACCCCAATATGCCAGAAATTCCAGGCCTCCTTCTTCGAAGTGAG
>CAZMWF010000107.1:0-8489 GCA_964570075.1 uncultured Syntrophaceae bacterium
CCCTGAGTCGCGCAGAGCAGTTCCATGGCCAGGATATGCTCCACATTCCTAACCACCTCCCTTGCCTTTCTGGCTGCGATCGTGCCCATAGAGACATGGTCTTCTCGATCCGCAGAGGTAGGAATAGAATCGACACTGGCAGGATGGGAGAGGACTTTATTTTCCGAAGCCAGGGCCGCGGCACTGACCTGAACCATCATCAAACCAGAATGGAGTCCCCCTTCTTGAGTAAGAGAAGGAGGAAGGCCAGAAAGGGCAGGATTGATGAGTTTTTCGATTCTTCTTTCAGATATTCCTCCTAATTCAGAAATGGCCATGGAGAGAAGATCAAGAACCAACGCAACGGGTTCTCCATGAAAGTTTCCACAATTGAGAATCTTCTCGCTCTCTGGGAAGATCAGGGGATTATCGGTTGCCGAATTGACCTCGATCTCTAAGATTTTTCTGACAAAGGCGAGGCAGTCCCTTACAGCTCCATGAACCTGGGGGATACATCGAAGGGAATAGGCATCTTGAATCTTTGAACAAAATTTATGAGATTCGGCAATCTTGCTTCCTTGAAAGAGTTTGATAAAGTTCTCTGAAACGGAAAGGGATCCCCAAAAGGGACGGACTCTCTGGACATCTGGATCGAAGGCAGTGAGCGTTCCTTTTAAGGCATCCAGGGTGCAGGCCCCTACGATATCCGCCACCTTACAGAGCCTTTCGGCTTTAATAAGGGAAAGAACTCCAATAGCCGTCATCACTTGAGTGCCATTGATCAAGGAAAGTCCTTCCTTTGCCTTTAAAGTCAGGGGACGAATCCCCGCCCGCTTCATCGCCTTCTCCCCAGGGAGCACTTTTCCCTGAAAGAGGGCTTCTCCTTCTCCCATCACGACCGAAGCAAGATGAGCCAGAGGGGCCAGATCTCCACTCGCTCCCACAGACCCCTGCTCTGGAATGAGAGGGTGAACTCCACGATTGATCATCTCTACGAGGGTTCTTATCACCTCCATTCTCACTCCAGAATAACCCATCGAAAGGACATTGGCTCTTAATAGCATGATCGCCCTGGTGGTCGCTTCGTCAAAATATGGGCCCACCCCTACTGAATGGCTTCGGATCAGATTCCTCTGGAGGTCTTCGATCTGAGAAAGATTGATGAGATGGTCGGAAAGCATTCCAAATCCTGTAGTGACTCCATAGATTTTTCTCCCCTCTCTAAGGGCTTTCTCCACCACATTTCTGGACCGTTTAACCTTCTTTTCCACAGAGGGAGAAAGGTGAACAAGGGCTCTTCCTTCAGCCACCTTCCAAACGTGCTCCAGAGTGAGATGTTTACCATCCAAAACGACTCGATCCATCGAACTCCTGCACCTGTATGATTCTGATGGGTTTAGCTCATTCCTCGTAGATCGTGATGCCAGGAATTTTGATCCCTTTTTCTTTAGCGGTTGCAATAGCCTCTTCATAACCCGCATCGGAGTGGCGCATCACCCCGGTTCCGGGATCCGTCGTCAAGACTCTTAAAAGCCTTCTTTCTGCTTCCTCAGTTCCATCGGCAACCACTACCATTCCTGCATGAATCGAATAACCAATCCCTACCCCCCCTCCATGATGAACCGAAACCCAGGTGGCTCCAGCAGCCACATTGAGAAGGGCGTTCAGAATCGGCCAATCCGCAATCACATCGCTTCCATCCTTCATTCCTTCTGTCTCCCTATAGGGAGAGGCCACTGAGCCACTATCAAGATGGTCTCTTCCGATGACAATCGGGGCTTTCAGTTCCCCCCTCGCTACCATATCATTGAAGATCTTTCCCATTCTTGCTCTCTGACCATAACCCAGCCAACAGATTCTTGCCGGAAGCCCTTGAAACTTTACCTTCTCTCTGGCCATTCGAATCCATCTGACTAAAGCAGGATCTTCAGGGAATTCCCTTATCACCGCTTCATCCGTCTTATAGATATCTTCAGGGTCTCCAGAAAGGGCGACCCACCGGAAAGGACCCTTCCCCTCACAGAAGAGAGGTCGAATGAAGGCAGGAACAAAACCAGGATAACTGAAAGCGTCCTTCACGCCGGCCTCAAAGGCCTGAGCACGAATATTATTCCCATAGTCAAAGACGATCGATCCCTTCTTCTGGAATTCAAGCATGGCCTGGACATGAATGGCCATCGATTCCATCGAACGACGAATATACTCCTTTGGATTCTTTCTTCTCAGCTCCATCGCCTGCTCGAGACTCAATCCAGCCGGGATATATCCATTCAATGGATCGTGGGCAGAGGTCTGGTCAGTGACAAGGTCTGGAACAATTCCTCTCTTTACCATCTCAGGATGGATCTCGGCGGCATTTCCAACGAGCCCGATTGACTTGGCTATCCCTTTCTCTTTGGCACTCAAAGCCAAGATAAGGGCGTCATCCAGATGCTCGACCATCACGTCAAGATACCCTGTCTCAAGACGCCGTTTGATTCTTGCTGGATCCACCTCTACCCCTAAAAAGACCCCTTCATTCATCGTGGCTGCGAGAGGCTGAGCTCCTCCCATCCCCCCAAGGCCTGCAGAGAGAACGAGTCTCCCTTTTAGGGTTCCTCCAAAATGTTTCCGTGCGGCTGAAGCAAAGGTTTCATAGGTCCCCTGAAGGATGCCCTGTGTTCCTATATAAATCCAGCTCCCGGCAGTCATCTGACCATACATGGTCAATCCAAGCTCTTCCAGCTCACGAAACTTCTCCCAGTTTGCCCATTTGGGAACGATCATCGCATTCACGATAAGGACTCGAGGAGCATCCTCATGGGTCTTGAAGATTCCAACGGGTTTTCCGGATTGCACAAGGAGGGTTTCATCATTCTCTAAATCCTTCAGGCACCTTACAATAAGATGATAGGCTTCCCAATTTCGGGCTGCCTTTCCTGACCCTCCATAGACGATGAGCTCGGCCGGCTTTTCTGCGACTTCGGGATCCAGATTATTCATGAGCATTCTCAGGGCTGCTTCCGTCTGCCAGCTTTTACAACTTATCTCTGTTCCCCGAGGAGCTCGGATCCCCACCTGAACTTTAGCCAGCGTCTCCACTTTCTCTTTTACTTCTACCTTTTTCATAACCCACCTCAACTCCCTCCTAAATAGGCCTTTTTTATCATTGGGTTTTGGGCCAATCTCTCAGCCTGATCGCTGAGAACAATCTCCCCGGTCTCAAGGACATACCCTCGATCGGCTGTGGCCAAGGCCTTCCGGGCGTTCTGCTCTACCAAAAGAATGGTGACTCCTTCTCGATGGAGCTGGTCGATCACCTTAAAGGTTTCTTCGACATAGATAGGCATCAGACCGAGAGAGACTTCATCCATGAGAATCATTCGAGGTTGAGCCATCAAGGCCCTTGCAATCGCTAACATCTGTTGCTCCCCTCCGCTCAGGGTCTTGCCCATCTGATTCTGTCTCTCTTTCAGGATCGGAAAGATTCCAAACACTCTCTCTAAATTTTTTTGAATCCCTCTCCGGTCGTTAAGACGATAGGCGCCCATCAGGAGGTTTTCCAAAACAGACAACTCAGGGAAAATCCTTCGCCCTTCGGGAACCATACTCATCCCCAATCGGGCCCGTTGATGAGCCGAAGTTTCAGTCAAGGGGTTCCCATAGAAAAGGATTTCTCCCTTTCGACATCTCACCAGACCCATAATTGCTCGGAGGATCGTACTTTTGCCGGCCCCATTGGCTCCGATAATGGTGACCAATTCCCCCTCTTTAACCGAAAAGCTCACCCCTTTCAGGGCCAAAAACTCACCGTAAGACACTTCTATTTGTCGAACCTCTAACATCTAACCTTCCTTCCCAAGGTAGGCTTCAATTACGCGGGGATTAGACCGGATCTCTTCTGGACTCCCTTCAGCAATCTTTGAACCATGATCCAGGACCACAATCCTTCGGCATAGGTCCATCACGACTTGCATATTATGTTCGATCAGAAGAACTCCAATCCTCTGTTCGGCGATCTGGCGAATAAGATCCATCAATTGCATCGATTCTTCAAACCGAAGCCCCCCCGAGGGTTCATCCAGGAGAAGAAGACGGGGATGAAGAGCCAGGGCCCTTGCAATCTCGACTCTCTTTTTAATCCCTAAGGGGAGGGTTTTGGTCAATTGATGGGCATAGGATTGTAGACCTGTTCTTTCAATCAGCCTTCTTACTTCCTCCAGGATCTCACCCTTTCGAAAGGGGGCTATGGAGTTCCATAGATTCGGATAAAAGCGATGTCCTGAGGCGACCAGAATATTCGTCTCCACATCCAAATTTAAGAAAGGTCGAACGATCTGAAACGTTCTCCCCACTCCTAATCGACTGATTTGATGAGGCTTTAGGTGGAGAAGGGACCTTCCTTGGAAAAATATTTCCCCACCTGATGGGGGATAGATCCCGGAGACGATATTGAAGAGGGTGGTCTTTCCTGCTCCATTGGGACCGATGATCCCCAAGATCTCTCCTTCTTCAGCGGAAAAACTGACCCGATCCAGGGCCCGAAGCCCATCAAACTCTTTACTTAGATTCTTCACTTCAAGAAGCACTCTTCTCTCACTCCCATCTTTCAGTTGGCTCTCTGAAGCCCTTCACTCCTCCATCGTCGTGAAACCATTTCTTTCAATATCTTTCGGGACTCTCCCCGCAGGGGAATGGCCTCTTTAAGGAGGGTTCAAGTTAATCCTCTCCCGATTTTCTCAATGGAGATCCAATCCTCCTAAAAACCCTCGGCAGGACGGATTCTTCGCCCAGAAGTCCTCCAGGTTGAAAACGCATCATCGCCACAAGAAGAAGCCCGTAAAGGAAGGTCCGATACTCCATAATCGGTCTCGAAATCTCAGGGAGAATCCCCAGGATGATGGCTCCAAGAATGGGCCCCCATCGGGTTCCAATTCCTCCAAAAACGACCATACAGAGGATGACAATGGATTGTCCAAATCCAAAATTTTGAGGCATGATAAAGGTCAAGAAATGGGCATAGAAGCCTCCTGCAAGGCCAGCAATGGCGCTACCAAGGATAAAGGCGATCACTTTAAAACGGACAATGTCCACTCCCATTGCCCCTGCAGCCACTTCATCCTCGCGAATGGAAGACCAGGCCAAACCCAGCCAGGATCGTTCCAAACGTCGGTCGAGAAGAAGGAGAAGAATCAAAATGATGAAGATAAGAATAAAGTATTCGGGTTTGGTCATCTCCCGACCCAACCATTTAGGTAGGTCGATCCCTCCGATTCCCATCGCCCCACCAAAAAAAGGGAGATAAAGAAAGACGGCCTCAACGACAAAGACGATCCCCATCGTGGTGATGGCAAGAAAGTCGTCCCGGACCCGCAGACATGGAATTCCCAAAAGGGCTCCAACCATCCCCGCTACGATCGTCCCGAGGGGAACGGAGATCCAGAAAGAAAGTCCTGCCCTGGTATAAAAAAGGGCAGACGTATAGGCGCCAATACCAAAAAAGGCAGAATGGCCCAGAGAGATCTGACCCGCCCTCCCTGTAATGATATTCAGACTATGGGCGAGCATGGCATAGATGGTGATGGTGATTAGGATGGTGATGAAATATCCACTGATCACGATTTAAGACCTTTCACGTCTTATCTTTCACGATGGGTTTACCCTTTTCCTAACAATCCATAAGGTTTAAACATCAATACGAGTATCATGGCGACAAAGGCGACCGCATCTCTTGGGAAAGGGATAGCTAAAATCCCTATAAAGAAGGTTTCTGCCATCCCCACGACAAAGGAAGCGAGGACTGTACCAGGGATGTTCCCCAACCCTCCAAGGACAACGATCGCCAGGGCCTTGTAGGCCGGGATGCTTCCCATGGTGGGCCAGATCTGATTGTCATAGACCCCGATAAGGACTCCTGCTGCCCCTGCCATGGCAGACCCTATAAGAAAATTAATCGCTACAATCGCCTTCACATTGACACCAAAGGAGGAAGCGGTCTCTGCGTCCATGGCACAAGCCCGCATGGCCAAACCGGTTCGAGTGCGTGAGAGGACAACCCAGAGGATGATCAGAATCAAGAAGGTCACCAAAAGGATCAAAAGCTGCGTCTCGGTAAGCTGAAAACTCCCGAGAGAGAGATTTCCGATGCCAATCTTTGCGTTATAGGTTAAGGTGTGAGGGCCGGCCACAATTCGAAAAGCCTCTTCCATCGCAGTGAAAAGACCGATGGAGACGATAAGAGGGGCAATCCTCGGTAGATGAAGGAGAGGAGAGTAAAGGAATCGCTCAACCAGATAGCCAGCCAGCGCAGATCCAGCCATTCCAATAAAAAGAGAAAGCCAGAATTCTCCTGTCAAACGAAACGAAAACCACCCGACATAGGCTCCCAGAGCATAGATTCCTGCATGGGCGACATGGAGAATCCTCAGGATTCCATAGACCATGGTAAGGCCAAGGGAGATGAGAGCGTATACACTTCCTACGGCGATTCCATTCGCAAGTTGTTGAATTAGCATAAAAATATAGTTGAGGTGAGGCTTGAGGCAATGTGGATTTTACCTCCAACCTCACCCCCTTTAAACTTTCCTCTATTTTTTCATCGGGGGAGTAATGACTTCGGGATTATCGACTACACCAAGACGTCGGAATTTTCCTTCCTTGACGACCTGGATCTGGACAGGTTTGACCACCTCCCCCTGAATAAATCGGCTGATCTTTCCGGTCAGTCCATTATAATCTTTGGTTTCAAGGAGGGCCTTCTGGATCGCTTTAGGATCGGTTCCAGCCTTCCGAATCGCTTCGACCAGAATCATAAAGGCATCGTAACTGGAGGCACCCACCATATCCGCCTCCTCGTTGTAAGCCTTTCGGTAATTTTTCAAAAAATTCTGAACCAGAGGTCGTGGATCATCTCGGTCGAGATTCGTGGCAATGATCACCCCTTCTGCAGCCGGACCGGCGATCTCTAAGAACTTTGGAGAATCAAACCCTTCCTCCCCCATAATTTGAGAGGTGATTCCCAATTCTTTGGCCTGCCGGACAATGGAGGCAGCTTCATTGTAGTAACCTGCAGCGAAAATAAGATCCGGATTACCCTCTTTGATCCGGGTCAAATAGGGCCGAAAATCTCTTTCTCCTGGGAATTTATACATCTGCTTGGTAAGAATCGTGGCCCCTAACTTTTCTGCCCTTTCGGCAAACCCGGCTGAAATGGCACGGCCAAAGTCATTGTCCATAAAGATAATAGAGATTCGTTTGGCTTTGAGGTTTTTAACGGCAAACTCAGCCGCCGCTGCCCCCTCCACCTCTCCAAGGAAACCATTTCTAAAGATAAAATCATTCGGTCTTTTCTCTTTAGGATCCCAGGTTACATCAGGATGGACGGCATAACCCGCTACCATTGGGATCTGGGCTTTCTGAAAAATGGGGGCAGTCACCCGAGTGGGACCACTATAAGAACCACTGACGACTCCAACGACCTTATCTTTCTCGATCAATTTGTTGGCAATGGCCACCGCTTCCTGAGGATTGAGTCGATCGTCATAGATGATGAGTTCCACCTTCTTTCCCCTGATTCCTCCGGCTTCGTTTACCTCTTTCAGTCCCAACTCCACAGCATGTTTGGCACTCATCCCATCAGCCGCTGCAGGTCCAGTGATAGGGGCAAAAAACCCTATCTTGATCGTCTCCTGGGGAAGAACCATTCCGACCCCTAAAAAGATGAATGAAACAACCACCAATATACCTATTCCAATTAACCTTCGCATACTGAAATCCTCCTTTCCCACCCCATTCAGGTGGATTCTTGGATTAATAGATGATGAATCTATATAATAAAAAAAAGAGTCCCGTCAAGGGTTTCATAAATAAATTGAGTCGAATGAAAAAAGGGGGAAATTAAGGAAGGGTCCTTGAAGAGAGGGTTTGATTCGGTTTAAAGCTGGATCTCTCGGGAATGGATAGCCTCGTTTACGGCTTTTAAAAGCTGATGGAAATCAAAGGGTTTTGAAATTAAAAAATCAAGACCGGTCTCTTTAACCTTCTCTTGATCTACCTCCGTCCCCCATCCTGTAATCATCCCTACGGGTGTCCCTGGACTCATCTCTTTAATTCTCTTACAGACCTCCCATCCTGAAACCCCTGGCATTCCGAGGTCTGTAAGAACCATATCAAACCTCTCTTTTTGGAAGAGTTGGATTCCTTTCTCACCATTTTCAGCCGTGGTCACTTCATGAGGGACTTGGGTAAGGGTGCGGACGAGGACGTCTCTGATCGTCTCTTCATCCTCGATCACTAAAATTCGAGCCTTTCTTCTTCCAATAGAAGTCAGATCAGAAGGGGCCTCTTCTTTTTTCCCTTTTCCAGCAGGAAGAATAATGGTAAAGGTGGTTCCTTCTCCTACCTTACTTTCGACTTCAATCTCTCCTCCAAACCGTTTGATAATTCCGTAGGACATACTGAGACCCAATCCAGTATTGGTAAAAGGTTTGGTCGTAAAAAAGGGTTCGAAGATCTTCTTTTTGACCTCCTCC
>CAZMWF010000108.1:0-6012 GCA_964570075.1 uncultured Syntrophaceae bacterium
ATAAACTCTTCTCCCTCATGCCGATACTCTACCATTCGATGATCCTGTTTGGGGTCGATGGTGACCAGAAAGGCCTTCATATGTTTGTTTTCGGCATCCGGGGTTAGCGTTTTGTAAGCATAGGCTTGTGTTCGTTTAAAGAAACTCTCCTTCCTCTTCCTGGCCAAAGCCTCCTGTTCTTCAGCAGAGAGGAAAGAACCCGAGTCAATGGATAGGGCTTTCGAAATCTGGATGACTGCAGAGACAGGAGGGATGATCTTCCCTTCCTCAATCTCTCGAAGGTAACGTTGGGACAACCCCGTTTTGTTGGCCAGAGATTCAAAAGAGAGCTTCCTCAACTCTCTCAGTTGCCGCATCTTTGCTCCAAAAGATTTTTCATCCAATTTTTTTTGTCCCATGGCTCTCCCTCCCCTCAGGGGTAAGATTCGATAGAACCATTATATTCATTTATCAGGATTTTTCAATCGTTTTTACGGGGTCATTCTTGAGGCCTAAATTTTACCCCGATTTTCGTTCTCACTTCCTCCATCACTTTCTGGGCAATGGCCCTAGCCCGATCCGCTCCAGAAGTCAAAACCTCATGGATATAATGGGATTTCTCGTTGATCGCTTTTACACGATCCTGAATGGGAATCAATTCTTCACTCATATTCTTTGAAAGAATCTCCTTACACTCGATACATCCGATGGCTGCAGTTCGGCACCCTTTCTCAACATACTCAAGCTGATCCGGTTTCGAGAAAGCGGTGTGCATCGTATAGATGTTACAATGTTCGGGATGTCCTGGATCATACCTTTTCTCCCGATGGGGACAGGTCACGGCCGTTCTCAGTTTTTCCCAAATGACCGAGGGGGGGTCAAGAAGACCGATAGCATTGTTCATCGATTTTGACATCTTCGCCTGGCCATCGGTACCAAGAATTCGAGGGGCTACGGAAAGAAGAACCTGAGGCTCTGGGAAGGTTAGACCAAAACGGGCATTAAATTTTCTTGCAATCTCCCGACAGAGCTCTACGTGTTGAACCTGATCCTCCCCGACAGGAACATAACCTGCTTTATAAATCAAAATATCAGCCGCTTGAAGCACAGGATAGTCCAGAAGACCCATGTTGATATTCTGTCGATGCTGTTTGGCCTTCTCTTTAAACTGGGTCATCCTTTCCAGCTCACCAATAGGAGTCACACAGTTGAAGATCCAGGCCAGCTCCGTATGTTCTGGAACATGAGATTGAACAAATAGGATACATTTCTCTGGAGTCAACCCACAGGCGAGAAGAATGGTGGCTGTCTCGAGAATCCTCCTCTGCATCAACGCCACTTCATACTCAACCGTTATGGCGTGATAGTCCACCACACAGTAAATACATTCATATTGGTCTACAAGGCGAACCCAATTTCGAATCGCTCCTACATAGTTTCCAATATGAATCTCTCCTGAAGGCTGAATCCCACTAAAAATTCGCTCCATCTTTAAATCTTACCCTCCTCCTTCTACTTTTTCATTCCTACTAAAAATGGAGGATAGAAATAAAGAGGCCATGGGATATTGCCCATGGCCTCTTTCCCATCCCCTCGATAAGAGTTATGGCCAGAGGAACAAAAGGCAATATCCTAACTCTCCTTTCCCACACCATATCCAGATTGGGATCATCCGACTCTCCAGAGTGAATTTGAATTCAATTTACCTTAACCTTCCTTAAAAATCAATACCCTCAGGTACTCCCTCACTCAAATGGGGAATAAACCCGAGAGGGGTATTGGAGAAACCCATTCCGCCATAGGCGGATCCGACTCGGTCGGAAGTGCGGCTACCTTAAATGGTTTATAGAAATCTTAACTTTGGTTTGTATTAATCAGAAACCCATTTCTATGACTGATCGATTCGTAGGAGATATTCATATTAAACTCTTCCGCGTTCTATGGGTTTCGGAAATACTCCTCTCGGGTTTAAAATGACTTCCCCTCTTCAGTGAGGAAATACACCCTCAGGTTTCTTGACAAAGTAGGGGGATCTCGTTTAGAGATGAGGAAGAAGATTCTTCCTGGTGGTAAAATGGGTCTAAAAACCGAGGTGCTTATTGTTGGGGGAGGAGCCACAGGCGTAGGAATTGCGAGGGATCTCTCTCGTAGAGGAATTCCCTTAATTTTAATTGAGAAGGGAGATTTCGCCTTTGGCGCAAGCGGAAGAAACCATGGACTCCTTCACAGTGGTGCCAGATATGCCGTCACAGATCCCCAAGCCGCCAAGGAATGCATGGAGGAAAACAGAATTCTTCGTAAAATTGCTCCCCATTGTATCGAGGAGACGGGAGGACTTTTTATCTCCCTTCCTGAAGATGGCCTGGACTTCAGGGATCGTTTTCTTCGAGCCTGTGAAAAGGTTGGAATTCCGACCCATCTCATTTCGCCGGAAGAGGCCCTTCATCTTGAACCAGGGCTAAATCCTGATCTTCTGTCCGCCGTTCAAGTCCCTGATGGAGCGATTGATCCTTTTGCCCTCATCCTCTCCAACGCCAGAGAGGCAGAAGCCCATGGGGCAACCTTTCTCCTCCATACGGAGGTTCTATCCATCCTTTCAGAAAAAGGTAAAGTCAAAGGGGTGAGAGTCAAAGACCAATTGACTGGAGAAGAATATTCGATTGAGACCTCTTTTCTTATTAATGCCACCGGAGCGTGGGCAGACCATTTTTTGAAACCACTCGGCCTCCGGATCGGAATGGCCCTTTCCAAAGGCTCCATGATGATCACTAATCGAAGGCTGAGCCAAAGGGTGATCAACCGGTGCCGACCTCCTTCGGATGGAGATATCGTTGTTCCTAACCATACCGTCTCTATTCTTGGGACGACTTCCGTCCGGGTCACGGAGGTAGAAAATTTTGAAATTACTCCCTCAGAGATTTCTTTGCTCATCCATGAAACCTCAAGAATGATCCCCTCCATTGAAGGATGCCGCTTCATTCGCGCTTATGCGGGGATTCGCCCTCTCTTTATGGAAGAGGGAAAAGAAGAGGATCGTTCCATCAGCCGTGGATTTGTTCTGATTGACCATGAAAAACGAGATGGCCTAAAGAACCTCATCACCATCACAGGAGGGAAACTCATCACCTATCGATTGATGGCAGAGAAAGCCTCTGATCTCATCTGTGAAAAAATGGGGGTAAGCATCCCTTGCTCCACCCATCTCATCCCGCTTCCCGGGGCGGATCAACCTCGAGGGCTTAAAGAAAGATTGAAAAACCTCCCCAGGGGAGAGACGCTCTGTGATTGTGAGCTGGTCAAAAGGGATGAAATGGAAGAACTCCTGAAGGACAAAGAACTTAAAGAACTCCAAGATCTCCTTCATCGGACAAGGATGGCCAAAGGAACTTGCCAGGGAGGATTCTGTGTGTATCGACTCCTTGGAGTCTTAAATGAATCAGAGAAGGAGTTTGGAGACTCCAATAGGATTTTGAAAGGATTTCTTGAGGAGCGATGGAAAGGCATTCAGCCTATCCTGTGGGGATCAGCGGTCAAAGAAGAAGAGGTCGTAGAAGGGATCTATAAGGTCATTTTTAACCTTAAATCATAAAGGAGGTCCAGGGTCCAAGGATTCCAGCGCAATCCCCCTGAACCCACGAAGGGAATATGCAGTACGATCTCATTATTATTGGAATGGGCCTTTCGGGTCTGATGGCGGCTAAAACAGCTCTCGATCTGGGAAAACGAGTTCTTGTCATTGGAAAGGGAATGGGAGGCCTCATTCTATTCTCCAATACCATTGATGTGCTGGGAAAAGTTCCAGAAACCCTCCCATTAAAGGATGGACTTTCTCACTGGATTAAAGAACATCCCGAACATCCCTATTCCAGGATAGGAGTGGAAGGAATAGAGGAGGCCCTTTCTTCATTCGTCTCCCTTTTCCCATCCCCTTATACCTTCCATTCCTTTGACGAGCAAAATAGAAAACTTCCTACTGCTGTGGGGACGCTTCGCCCGACTTATCTATTCCCTTCCACTCTGTGTGGGGGAGCCTTTCTAAAGGAGGGAAATACCCTTATCGTAGGATTTAAAGGGTTCAAAGATTTCTATGCAGCCTATATGGCGAGGCAATTTAAATGCCGCCATCTAACCGTGTCTCTTCAGGAGGAAGGGCTGCCGGAATTGACCGCCACCTATCTCACGAGACAAATGGAAAAGGAAGAAGTGAGAGAAAGGCTCGGTCTTGAAATTAAAACCTCCTTACGGGGAGAAACGTTAATTGGACTCCCTGCTCTTCTTGGACTCCACGATCCCATGAGGATTAAAGCCCATCTTGAAGCCATCACCGGAAGAGAGATATTTGAAATTCCTACCCTTCCACCATCGATATTAGGGATGAGGATCTTTAATCGTTTTAAAGCCTATCTTTTGGAGAGAGGAGCGAATTTCCTCATGGGTCATAAAGTTTCGAGGGTTGAGATTAAAGGTTCTTTATGTGAAGGGATCGAGGTGTTTCATCCACCCATCTCTCGGTTTTATTCCGCTCATCATTTCATTCTTGCCACGGGTCGTTTTATAGGTGGAGGACTCGAAGCAGACCGGGAAAGAATCGTAGAATCTCTTTTTCATCTACCTGTATTCAGTGAGGCCCATCCTGAGAGGTGGTTTGGGAAAAATTTTTTTGATTCCCATCCTATCCATCGTTCCGGGATTTCAGTAGATCACTCCTTTCGACCCTTGGATCACGATGGGAAGACCGTTTTTGAAAATGTTCGGGTCGTAGGAACCATTCTCTCCGGTCATCATTATATCGATGAGGGATCGAGAGAGGGAATCGAGATTTCCACGGGCTATTGGGGGGTGAAAAGACTTTTTGAATAGTTCTTCTCTATGAGGATGACAGCAAAAAAGGAAGATTGGCTTAAGAAAAATGCGGATATCTGTATCCGATGCGCTACGTGCATGGCTGTCTGTCCTGTCTCACGAGTCACCTCCCTCTTTCCAGGCCCGAAGAACACAGGCCCTGGGGCAGAACGATTCCGTCATCCTGAAGAGCCATCGGTAGACCATTGGGTAGATCTCTGTATCGGTTGTCATCTCTGTAATGGAGTCTGTCCAGCTGGCGTACCGATCTCGGAATTGAATCTCCTGGCCAAAGCGAAATACCTCAATGAGAAGGGAAGACCCTTTCGGGATTGGTTCCTCACCCATTCTTATCTCTATGGATGGATTGGAGCCCTCTTTTCTCCTTTCACCAATTGTCTTATTCGAAAACCTGTTGTGAAAAAGCTTTTAGAGATCATCCTGAAGATTGATCAACGAAGTCCCCTTCCGAATTACCAATCTCCTCTTTTTAGAGAGTGGTTCAAGGGCCATTCCTCTAAAGGAGGAAAAAAGATTGCCTACTTTTATGGATGCTTTACGAATACCAACGAAATCGACGTAGGGAAAGCCACGGTGGAGGTCCTTGAGGCCAATGGGTTTGAAGTCATTCTCCCCCCTCAGGACTGTTGTGGCCTCCCCATGCTTGGCAATGGGGATTTCGATGGGGCGAGAAAAAAAGGAGAAAAAAATCTTTCTTCCCTCCTTCAGGTCATCCGTTCAGGGATTGAAGTCCTTTATACCTCCACGAGCTGTGGATTTATGATTAAACACGAATACGGACATCTCCTGGAGCTTCCTGGAGCGGAAGAGTTGGCAAACCATACCTTTGAGCTCTTTGAGTTTTTAAGGAAACTCAAAGAGTCGGGAAATCTGAATACCCGCTTCAAAAGACTCTCGATTAAGGCGGCCTATTTTGCCCCTTGCCATCTCCGGGCCTTAGGGATTGGACTTCCTGCCTTTGAAATCCTGAAGCTCATTCCTGATTTAGAATTAAAAAGGCTCGAGGCCGATTGTTGCGGAATGGGAGGAACCTTCGGTTTTAAAAAAGAAAAGTATGAGATTGCCCGGGAGATTGGGAATGATTTAAAAAAGGCGATTGACCATGTAAATCCTGAAATGATCCTGACCGAGTGCGAGGGCTGCCGTCTCCAGATTCGACATCTCACCGGT
>CAZMWF010000109.1:0-14821 GCA_964570075.1 uncultured Syntrophaceae bacterium
AATCGATCCATTGTAGAAATGGGTTTCTGATTAAAACAAACGAAAGTTAAGATTTCTATGGACCATTTAAGGTAGCCGCACCACGGGTTTCTTCAATACCCCTCTCGGGCTTATCCCCCCACTTCTGAGTGAGGGATTACATTTTCAAAAAAGTCTAATTTTTTTAAAAAAAACAATATATTATAAATGGTTCCGAATCTATTCACTTAATGGAGAATATCATCGGGACGTGTTCGTATTTTAAATGGAGCTTCCCAAGGATGTTTGATTTCTTCTACAAATCTATCCCGACAGCTTTTGCAGAGAACTAAAGTAAACTCTTCATAAACTTCTTTTTCTAACTCTTCAGGATCCGAGTCTTTTACCTGTTCAAATAACCTTTTTAATTGGCCATCGACCCCTTCCTCGGGTTCTATCAAATAACCATCGAATCCCGCAAAAACTTCAATGTTCACAACGTAAGAAAGACTTCCAGGAGGAAGTTCTTTCCCACATCGATAACACTTCGTCCCACTCTTCTCTTCTTGCTCTTTCATTGTCTCTTTACCTTCCTTAAAGATTATATTTTTCTTTCCATTCTTTTAATTCTTCCAGCGCCCGTTGAACAAAGAGAATCCGTTTCCGATGGCCCCTGACCCTCTCTTTGAGAGGAGGAAATAATCCAAAATTAATATTCATGGGTTGAAAAGGAAAATTCTTAGAATAAAGAATATAATGAAGTAAGGCTCCGATAGCCGTGGTTCGGGGAGGGAAGATCGGTTCCTCTCCTCGCACGTGACGCAGGGCATTGAGACCTGCCAAAAGTCCCATGGCAGTAGATTCCAAGTAACCCTCCACTCCTACGATCTGACCTGCCATATAGAGATTGGGCTGGGTTCTTAATTGAAGAGAGGGCAGTAACAATCGTGGAGAATCAATAAAAGTGTTTCGATGGATGGAACCCCATCGGACAAATTCTGCCTCCTCAAGACCTGGGATCATTCGGAAAATTCTCTTTTGTTCACTCTGTTTCAATCGAGTCTGAAACCCAACTAAGTTGTACATCGTCCCAAATTCATCCTCTTGCCTCAGTTGAACGACAGCAAAAGGTTGCCTTTTAGTCTTTGGGTCAACGAGACCTACCGGACGAAGGGGGCCGAAAGCCAGAGTCTCTTTTCCTCGAATAGCCAGTTCTTCAATGGGGAGGCAACCTTCAAAAAGATACCTCTTTTCAAAATCCCTCAATGGAACTTTCTCGGCGTGAACCAACTCCTCTACAAATCGATAATATTGCTCTTCATCCATCGGACAATTGAGATAGTCCTCTCCTCCCTTCCCGTATCGCGAGGCTCGAAAGATCTTTTCGAGGTGAAGGGAATCGTAAGTGACAATGGGCGAGATGGCATCATAGAAAAATAGATTTTGATCCCCTGTGACTTTTTGGATTTCACGACTTAAGGCTTCTGAGGTCAGAGGACCCGTGGCAATGATAGCCACATGATCTCTGGGCAAGGAGGTGACTTCCTCCCGGATGATCTTGACTCCTTGAAGACCTTCTATGGTTTGAGTAATCTTCTTCGAAAACTGTTCCCGATCTACGGCCAGAGATTCTCCCGCAGGAACCCTCGTCTCTCTGGCTATTTTTAATATGAGAGAATCCAGAAGGCGGAGTTCTTCTTTCAAAATGCCGGAGGCATTCTCAAGGGATTCTGATTTTAGGGAGTTACTACAGACGAGTTCCGCAAAATAAGGAGATCGGTGAGCAGAAGAATAAACGGCAGGCTTCATTTCATAGAGAATGACTCGTCCTCCCCTTTTAGCAATTTGCCAGGTCGCTTCACACCCTGCCAGCCCCGCTCCGACCACGATGATAGGTTCCATCGATTCTATTTTAGGGCTTCTTCCCTTCATTTGCAAATCCGAGATAGGATTGATCACTTGGAAAGATAATCCCCACTGAAGGGTTGAGGTAGGTCTCAATTAAAATATCCCTCTCGGACTTATTCGCCACCTCTGACTGATAGGTTGCGTTGAAGAAGAATTTTGACAATTGGAGATTAGATTGATAGATTAAAAAAGAAAGATCGTTTAAAAAAACCTTCATTCATGGAACAATGAAAATCGAACTCATTTCACCTGCTGTTGAGGAGAACGCTCGAATTCCGAATCTCGCCCTTCCAATCCTTGCTGCCCTCTCCCCTCCGGATGTAAAGATCTCTTTTACCGACGATTTGCTTGCCCCCATCGATTTAAACAAAGGATTAAAAGAGGTAGATCTGGTCGGGATCACGGTTTTAACAAAGACTGCCTATCGAGCCTACCAGATTGCCGAAGCTTATCGAAAGAAAGGGATTCCCGTCGTTTTGGGAGGAATTCATCCTACGGCCTTACCCGAAGAGGCGAAAGAACATGCGGATGCCGTGGTAATCGGTGAAGCCGAAGAGGCCTGGCCTCGTTTAATCGAGGATTTTAGATCGCACCATCTCCAACCCTTTTATCGGCAAAGCCACTTGACCGATCTTTCCAAAGTCCCAAAACCGAAGAGAGAGATTCTTCCTCAAAAGGGATACCTCCCCATCGATGTCGTTCAGATCGGCAGGGGATGCCCATTCCGATGTGAATTCTGTACCGTCCATCAATTTTATGGAGAGACCTATCGATTCCGACCTCTCTCGGAGGTGATCGATGAGATTCGACACCTCCCCCATCGGTGGATAATGTTCAACGATGATAACATTGTGGGGCACCCCTCTTATTCAAAAGAATTTCTTCAGGCCTTGGTCCCTCTCAAGAAGAAGTGGTTTGCTCAAAGTTCCCTTTCAGGGTTAAAGAGAGTGGAACAGATTGAACTCCTCGCTCGAAGCGGGTGCAAGAGTCTCTTCATTGGATTTGAATCCCTCTGCAAAGAGAACTTAAAAGGGGTCCAAAAATTTCAGAACGATCCTGCCGAATACCGAGACATCATCGATGCCCTTCATCGCCACGGGATCGCTATCTGTGGCTCTTTCGTGTTTGGATTTGATGAGGATGACCCTTCGGTTTTTGAAAAGACCGTCTCCTTCTCTATTGAAACAAAACTCTTTTCAGCCGTCTTTATGATCCTCACCCCTTATCCAGAAACGCTCTTCTATCATAGAATGAAAAAGGAAGGACGTCTGATCAAGGATCGATGGTGGCTATTCGAAAGACCAGAGGAGGAAGCTCCTTTCTTCCTTCCTTTGAAGATGACCCCCGAGACGCTTCGAGAGGGATGGAAGGAGGCCTGGAAGACCTTTTATTCCCTGCCCTCCATCTGGAAACGGTTCCAGTGGGATTATCCTCCCACCTTAATCAACCGCTTCGTTTATTTCCCCTTTCAATGGATGCAATATCGGTTTACAAAGAAAAAGATTCTCGAGGGAAGGCGTCGGTATCGAGGTGGTTCAATCTGAAATCCGATACCCACAATCTTTATTCGGGCACCTTTTTGAAATCCCGGAACGATTCTGTTTCTCAACCAGAAAAGGAAAGCCACATTGGGGGCAACGTTCTGGAAGGGGTTTATCCCATAGGGCAAATGTACATTGGGGGTAATTGCTGCAACTGTAGAAGACCTTACCCTTTCGGCTTCTCCGCTCCACAATCATTCCGTCACAATTCTCCTCGGGGCATGCGACCCCAGTGGTCAGGGATTGGGTAAACTTACAGGTGGGATAATTGGAACAGGCTAAAAATCTCCCAAACTTCCCATTCCTGATCACCATCGGACTTTGGCACTGCGGACATCGGGCCTCGGTCTCCTCGACGGCTTCCCCATTCTCATTCAGATCTTTGGTATAACGACATTGAGGGTATTTAGAACAGGCCAAGAAATATCCCCTCTTTCCCCACCGCCTTACCATCTTTGAACCACACCGCTCACATCTCTCTTCTGTAGGAATCATCTCGGCCTTCATATTTCTCATGGTGACTTTGGCCATGTCGAGATCCTTTTTGAAATGGGAGTAAAATTCTCGAAGCGTTTCCACCCATCCTTTCTTCTCCTCCTCGATCTGATCCAAATTCTCTTCCATCTGAGCAGTGAATTCGACATCGAAGATCTCCGGGAAATGGACGACCAAAAGGTCGTTGACCACAAATCCCAATTCGGTTGGAACAAACCTCCCTTTCTCCAATCGCACATATCCTTTCTCTTTAATCGTGCTCAAGATGGTCGCATAGGTAGAGGGTCTTCCAATGCCCTTCTCCTCTAATTCCTTGATCAGGGTGGCTTCTGAGAATCGATATGGAGGTTGAGTAAAATGCTGTTTGGGAGTGAGAGCCAGTAGGTCCAAAATCTCTCCTTCGGAAAGAGGAGGTAAGGATTCTTCCTTCCCCTCTTCATGGTTATCTTCGCTCTCCACATAGAGGGCCATAAACCCTAAAAAGAGAGGGATCGAACCAGTAGCACTGAAGATGGCTTCGTCTGATTTGATCTCTACCTGGGTTTGAAGAAAACGGGCCGGAGCCATCTGGGAAGCAACAAATCGATCCCAGATCAATTTATACAGTTCTAATTGGTCTTTGTTGAGATGGGGTTTGATCTTTTCTGGCTCGAACTCCATCGAAGTGGGTCGGATGGCTTCATGGGCCTCTTGAGCCCCTTTCCGACTCCGATAGAGATTGGGTTTCATGGGTAGATAGGAATCCCCAAACTGTTTCTTAATCCATTCCCTCACCTGATGGATCGCCTCTGTAGAGACCCGAACAGAATCCGTCCTCATGTAGGTGATGAGACCCACCTGCCCCATCTTTCCAAGACTGACTCCTTCATAAAGCTCCTGAGCGATCCTCATCGTCTTCTGAGCAGAGAAGTTGAGTTTCCGATAGGCTTCCTGTTGGAGTCGACTGGTAATGAAAGGAGGAAGAGGATGCCTTTCTCTTTCCTGTTGAACGATCTTAGTAACGACAAAAGGAAGCGATTCCAATGCCTTTTTGATGGCCATCGCTTCAGCCTCATTGGCTATCTTGACTTTTTTCCCCTTCCATTTCACCAGTTTGGCATCAAAAGAAGTTGGGGAATCCTTCCCTTTGAGGGTTGCAGTAAGGCTCCAGTATTCCTCGGGAACAAAACTCTGAATCTCCCGTTCCCTTTCGCAGATGATTCGGACAGCCACGGTTTGAACGCGACCTGCACTCAACCCTCGCCTCACTTTTTCCCAGAGAAGAGGACTCACCTGATAGCCTACGAGTCGATCCAGGATCCTTCGGGCCTGCTGGGCTTCGTACTTGGAAAGCTGAAGTTTTCCAGGTTTTTGAAGGGCTTCAAGAACAGCCTTCTCTGTGATTTCATGGAAGAGCACTCGATGGATATTCTTTCCTTTCTCGCCAATCTCTTCGGCGATGTGCCAAGCAATGGCTTCCCCTTCCCGATCCGGGTCAGGACCCAGGTAAATATCCTTGACCTCTCGACTGGCCTTTTTCAATTCTCGTATGATTTTGGCCTTGCCTGGGAGGACGACATAATGGGGTTTAAAATCATCCTCAATGTCAACTCCCAATTCATTTTCCGGTAGGTCTTTGATATGACCTATCGAAGCCTTGATGAGATACTCCTTCCCTAAAAATTTCTGTAGGGTTTTGACTTTGGTAGGAGACTCCACAATCAGAAGTCCTTTTGCCATTTAAAAACGCTTCCTTTCCCATTCACATCTTTTTGCTAAAACATTTTCCAGGCCATTGAATGATCAATCCTTTCAGTTCTAAATTTAATAGAAGACTGGAAACTTTTCCAGGATCAAGGCCACTTTCTCTAATGATCGCATCGATATGCAATGGATTCTCCCCCATTTGTTCATAGATCTGTCTCTCTTCCTCCGTTAGTTCTGGCCCCGAGGGCTCGACCTCTTCCCCTCTCTCTTTTTCTCTTTTCCATTGAGGAAGAATCTCCTCGAGGATATCTTCACTCGACTCGACTAATTTGGCACCCTGTCTGATCAAAAGATGAGTCCCTCGACTTCCCTTGGCTCCGATATTTCCTGGAACGGCAAAAACCTCTCTTCCTTGCTCCAAGGCGTAGTGAGCGGTAATCAGAGATCCACTCTCCTCACTGGCCTCGATGACGACAACCCCGATGGAGAGTCCACTGATAATCCGATTCCGTTTTGGGAAATGGCTTCCTTCGGGTGGGGAGCCCATCGGGAACTCACTGAGTACTGCTCCATGATCGATGATCCTCTTGAAAAGAACCCGATTCTCGGAAGGATAGATTCGGTCCACTCCACAGCCTAAGACGGCGATCGTCCTCCCCTCGACGGAAAGAGCACCCAGATGGGCCACGGAATCAATCCCTCTTGCCATTCCGCTAACGATGGTTACGCCGTGGGAGGCTAATTCCTGACTTATCTTCTCTGTGACCCATCTCCCATAGGGGGAAGTTTTTCGACTTCCCACTATCGCAACAGCCAACTCGTCCTCCTTTTTCAATTCTCCACGCATATAAAGAATGGGAGGGGGGTCGTAGATTTCCCTGAGACGTTTGGGGTAATTTTCGTCATTTAAGGGAATGATCTTTCCTCCAACCTCTTCAATTAATGAGAGTTCTCGATGGATTCTTTCCTCAGAAGGACCTTTCAGAATCTCGTTGGCCACCTTTTCATTTAGGCCTTCAACCTTTAATAATTCCTTTAAAGAGGCCTGAAAAACAGTCTCTGGGGTTCTAAATTGATCCAACAACCTTTTGATCAGGACACTTCCTAATCCGGGAATAAGGGATAATCCTACCCAATAAAAAAGATCTCGGGTCATCGAAGGTCTCTAAGAATCTCTAAGAATTTGGATTTATAAAATATTTAGAATCAAATGACAAAAAAGCTTTGAAGACATTTCCGTCTCCAAAGCTTCAAAGAGGTCACCCCAATGAGATTCCACTCTTATTGAGTGCTGATCTCCATCCGGTCTTTATCGTAGGGTTGGACCATATCCCCCTTCTCAATATAATCGAAGGCCTCGATAATCTTGGCTGTATAAAAATTTCCAAATTGATCAATGATCTGAACATTCCCAGTAATGTTATATTTTCTTCCTACCTTTTTTTGGGTAAGTGGATCATGGATCACATCGGATGCTCGAAAAAGGGTATATTTATTCCCGACCGACACAGTCTCTTTGGTTTTGAAGGCTAAATAAGCAATATCGCCTTCAGACATAAGATTCTTTCCTTCTTTGCTATCTAAGACGACCCCAATTCCAGAATAATGAAAATCTCCGATGAATCCTGCAGACCTCACCTCGGGAAAACCGATCCTCTTCTTTTCAGGAGGAGTAGGCGGTTTAGCTTCGACCTTGGGTAAAACCGGAGGTTGCGGTTTTTCTTCTTTAGGAGGAGGCTCGACCTTCTTTTCAACGATCTTTTCAACTACTTCTTTAGGTTTCTCTTCAATGACCTTAGGAGGTTCTTCTCTTCTTACTTCTTCAAAGGGGGAGAGACGAATGGGATTCCCTGGGTAGATCCAATGGGGATTAGTGATATAAGGATTTCTTTGCCACAATTTTGGCCATAAAAATGGGTCCTTTAGAAACCGACTGGAGATATCCCAAAGTGTATCACCCTTTTTTATGGTGTAAATCCCTTCTTCCTCCTTTTTTTCCTGGGCATTCGTTGAAAAGACGACAAAAAAGACGACCACCAAGGTAAAAATAAGATGGATGACCATCAATCTCTTCATCTTTCTCTCCTCCTCTTTTCAAGGTTGGTTAAAATTGCCTCTAATTATCTCCAGCTCTAAAATTATGAATTTAAATTGGATGCAACAAAAAATCTGTTTATATTTACCCCCTTAGGACTTTTTTGTCAAGGAAAATATGAGCAATATGATCCCATAGTAAAAAGGAGAAATTATTTTAAGCCCGATAGGAGTATTTCCGAAACCCATAGACCCCCCTCTCGGGCTTATCCCTCCTCTAAGTGACGGATTACAGCAATATTTATACCAAATTACTCCTTATTTAAATTGCTTCATTATTTTTTAATTTTATTGATTTTTTTGACATTTTTTAAAAAATTCCACTTCTTCCCGCCTCTTAAAAGTGGACAATTTTTATACAGGATGTCAAAATTTTTGAACAATTCATCAATTTGACAAAACAATTTCCCTTGTGGTATTTCCCACATTAAAAATAGAATGGATATCCCCATTTCTCATGATGAAACCTTAGATACCTTCTATAACGGAAGGTTAAAAATCATCCAGAAGAAGAAGGGCTATCGTTTTTCTGTGGATGCCCTTCTCATCAGTGAATTTGTTCATCTTCGGAAAGGGGAAAGGGTCATTGATCTGGGAACAGGATGTGGAATCCTCCCTCTCCTCCTCTCTCAGAGCGGTAAAGCAAAAACCTTTGTGGGGGTAGAGATTCAAGAAGAATTAGTAGAATGTGCTCGGAAGAATGTCAGATTAAACCACCTCGAATCCCTCATTACGATTCTTCAGAAGGATTTCAGAGAATTAAAGAGCCTTTTCCCTTCGGGTTCTTTTGATGTGGTTATTTCCAATCCGCCTTACTGGAAGAATCGAACGGGAAGATTGAACCCTTCCATCGAAAAGGCTATTGCGAGGCATGAATTGAAGGGAACCCTGGAGGATTTAATCTCGATCTCTTCTTATCTCTTAAAGCACAAAGGAAGGCTCTATCTTATCTTCACGGCGCAAAGAATAGTGGACCTATTAGTGGCCTTAAGAAAAGAGAATGTGGAACCCAAAAGATTGCAGTTGGTCTACCCTCACCCAAAAGAAGGAGCCAAATTTGTGCTGGTAGAGGCGATCAAATCCAGCGGGATTGAATTGAAAATGTTACCTCCTTTGATCCTCGATCTTTCATAAAATTTTTTGACAACTCCTCATAAATGGGATAATTAATTGATCAGGATGAAGGGGACTGGAAAACCGATTTTAAAAACTGAGGGACCAGGGATTCTGCCCGATTCTATCCTCGAATGGCTGAAAGTCGAATTGGAGAAGGTAGATGAAGAGATTCGAAAGAACTTGAACTCGAATGTTCCTATTATTTCTGCCATTGTCGAACACCTTCTTCAAAGTGGCGGAAAAAGGCTCCGTCCTCTCCTTCTCATTCTATCTGCAAAGCTCTGTGGGTATCAAGGAAGCGAACACATTCCCATGGCAAGCCTCCTTGAATTCATCCATACCGCAACCCTGCTTCATGATGATGTGGTCGATCACGCCGAGTTAAGAAGGGGGATAGAATCGGCCAATTCGAAATGGGGAAATGAAGCTTGTGTTTTGGTTGGAGATTTTCTTTTTACAAGAAGTTTTTCTTTGATGGTAGAAAACGGAAATCCAAAAATCCTTCATACGATCTCTAAGGCTACCACCCTTATGGCGGAAGGGGAATTGGAAGAACTGATCAAAACCAATGACCTCACCCTTACGGAAGAGGAATACCTCTCGATCATCACCCGAAAGACGGCAGTCCTATTTTCAGCGGCCAGCCGAATTGGAGCCATTTTAGGAAAGGTGGACGAGGAAAAGGAGAAAGCCCTATCTGATTTTGGCATGGACTTTGGGGTGGCATTTCAATTGATTGACGATGCCCTCGACTATACCTCCAGAGAAGAAGAGTTTGGGAAAAGGATAGGGATCGATCTTCAAGACGGAAAGGTAACGCTCCCTTTAATTTATACCCTTCGATATTGTCATCCTGAAGAAAAGGCCTATATCGAAAAGGTGATAGAATCAGACCCGATCGAAAAGACATCCTTCCTTCAAGTCGTGAAGATCATTGAAAAGTATAAGGGCCTTGATTATACTTATCAAAGGGCAAGGCAATACATCGAAAAGGCGAAGGAGGATCTTCTCCCTTTTTCATCCTCAGCGGAAAAGGAGGCGCTTCTCCTTCTTTCGGACTATGTCCTCGAGAGAAAACTATAGATGAAGGAGTCAAAAATGGATCCCAAATCAAGTTTAATCCATGTGAACGACCGTAATTTTTCTTCGGAAGTCCTTCAATCGGATATTCCTGTATTAGTGGACTTCTGGGCTCCCTGGTGTGGCCCTTGCCAGGCCATCAGTCCTATTGTGGAAGAGCTTGCCAAGGAATTCCTTGGAAGGATCAAGGTCGCCAAGTTAAATGTGGATGAAAATCCCATCACTCAGAGCCAATATGGAATTCGGGGAATTCCTACACTCATTCTTTTTAAAGACGGAAAGATTTTCGATCAGATCATAGGGTCGGTACCCAAATCCCGTCTGAAGGCAATGGTTGAAAAAGCCCTTTAATATTCCTCTCCCATGGCGAAAAAGCATAACGATCTTCTCCATCTTCGTTTAGGTTGGGTCTTATTAGTCTTTTTTCTTCTATTCCCCAATTGCTCAAAGAAGCCTGTAGAATCATCCCTGGCACCCGATTTTTCATTAAAAACACTCCGCGATGAGCAGATCACCCTTTCGGCTTTGAGGGGAAAGGTGGTGCTTCTCGATTTCTGGGCTACCTGGTGTGCCCCATGCAAGGAGTCAATTCCCCATCTCATTCAGATTCGCAAGGACTTCCAAGCAAAGGGGTTTGAGGTGATTGGTCTGAGCATGGATCGGGGGGATGAGAGAATCGTTCGTAATTTTATAAATACGATGGATATCCCCTATCCCGTCCTGATTGCCCCAGATGATCTGGCCAAGAAGTATGGAGTGACCGGACTCCCCACCACCTTTTTGATCGATAGAGAAGGTAAGATTCGCGAAAAAATCGTTGGATTCAATACCTCTATTGCCCAAAAGATGGTGACCAAAATCTCCCAGCTCCTCTCGGAAACACCCTGAGAGGTTTATCTCTTTTTCTCTTCTCCCTCTCGATGGAATAATCGAAGATATCCCTCGATGACCTTTTGGGGATCTAAATTGAGGAGTTTTGCATAAGCCTTTAGGAACCCTTTTAAATAGACTAAAGGAGGAAGGTTAGGGAGATCCTCTTCTTCGATTGCTTGAAGTATTTTTATATGAATCTTTGTCTCTTCGGAGATCGATTTAAGATCGATCCCCAATCGCTCTCGAACCTCTTTCAAACTCTTTCCCCTATATTCCATCTCCTCCAGATGAAGAGCTATCTCCTTAAAAGAAAGGCCCGTCCCCTTTTCCTCCTCTCTTTCAATCCTTCGTGATTCCTCTTTGACAAAGGTCCTTCTTATTCTCTCTCGATGGGTCTGGTCATACTCCTTTCGGGTAGCCTCGTTCATAAGAACCCGATAGGCCTCTTCGATGGCTTCCTGAATTTCCTGGATCTCTTCGTTTGAAAAAAGGGTGTAGATCGCTATGGAATCGTGACGAAAGGCCTCCTTGGCACGTTCGTAGGCCTTCTGAATCTCCTTCGGCGTGGCCTCCGAGCTTATCTCTAAGATTTCATAATAGGTCTGCTCATTGATCCATTTCATTTCCCTATTCCACGGGAGAAGCTCGCAATTGGGATTGAAGCAATTTGGAGGCGATTTCGGAGATACATTGAGATGCTCGGCACCGTTCATTCTCAAGAATGAGGGGACGCCTTTTCCGAATGGAACTCCCAACCTCTTGATCATAAACGACATAACCCAGGTAATGGAGATGGATCCCGAAATATTTCTGACAGGCACTTCGGATGAAAAAACCCATCTCGATATCCTTTTTGGACTGGACCTGATTTAGGATGAGATTGGGTCGGAAGGCTTCTGTCTCTTCCATCATCCGATTCGCATCCTCTAAATTAAGCCTCTTGGCTTCTCGAAAAAGTTCATAGGGGTTACGGATTCCTGATTCATTCTTTCCATTCATCGCTTGATCAATCAAGGATTTTACCGATTGAGAGCTGACAGATTGTCGAAGCCTCCTATAGAAGGCACTCTTTAAAAAACGATAAGTATTTTCGATCGAGGTGGGCTCCGGAGTGACGACTAAGATCCCTCCATCCGACATCAGAAAGAAGTCCAGGACACTCGCCGCATTACCCCCGCCCAAGTCCACAATGATACAGTCTCCACCCAGGCCTCGAATCGCCCGAAGAAGTTTTCTCCTTTGAAGGCTCTTCACGTCTGCTGAATTAAGGAGATCCTGCGTACCCGTAAGGAGTCGAAGGTTAGAAATTCCAGAAGGAATAAGGACATCGTGAAGATTTTGGACTTTCTTTTGAATAAAGTCAGAGAGGGAAGGGAAAGGAGGAGGAATTCCCAAAAGGGTGTGGAGGTTTGCTCCTCCTAAATCCGCATCGACCAGAATGACCTGGACACCCAATTTTGAAAGACAGATTCCTATATTGGTCGCAAGGAAACTCTTTCCACTGCCTCCTTTACCTCCTCCAATCGTCCAGAGGGTTTGTTGGTGATTCATTGGAGAGGAATTCATCTCAGAGTTTCTCCCTGGATCATCCCCAAATGCCATCAATGGGAGTATGACAATAGCGGCACACTCCTTTGATGACCTCATTCTTTAAGACTCGAAATCCAATCCTCTCGATGATTTTTTGACCACACTGAGGACAGTAAGTATCCTCTCCCTCCTCCCCCGGGATATTTCCGCAATAAACATAGCGAAGTCCCACTCCCAATCCGATCTTCCTTGCCCGATGAAGGGTTGAAGCAGGTGTTCTTGGAAGATGAACCATCCGGTAAGTTGGATAGAAAGCAGAAATATGCCAGGGAACTTCTGCCCCTAAGGAAAGAAGAAACCTCGCGATCTGTTCAAACTCCTCATCCGAATCATTTAAGGTAGGAATGACGAGGGTGGTCACCTCGACCCAAATCCCCAATTCCCTCATCAATCTCAAGTTATCGAGAACGGGCTGAAGGGAAGCCCTGCAGACTTCCTTGTAAAATTTCTCTTGAAAACTTTTCAAATCTACATTGGCAGCATCCAGGTAAGGGTGAATCGTCTGAAGGGCTTCTTTAGACATATAGCCGTTGGTCACAAAGATATTTTTGATCCCTTTTTGCTTGGCCAGAATAGAGGTCTCGTAAGCATATTCAAAATAGATGGTAGGTTCGGTGTAGGTATAGGAGATGGACTGGCATTGATACTGCTCAGCCAAGGAAACAATTCGAGCGGGTGGGACGGAAGAGCCTTCGATGCGTTTCTCATCGATGGGCATCTGAGAAATTTCATGATTCTGGCATTGAAGGCAACGAAAATTACATCCTACCGTGGCTATTGAAAAAGAGGTCGATCCAGGAAGAAGATGGAAAATAGGCTTCTTCTCAATGGGATCCACATTCATAGAAATGGCCCGTCCATAGACCAGACTATAGAGTTTTCCTTCTCGATTCTCTCTGACCCCACACACCCCCTTCTTTGAAGGGGAGATATGGCAGTGATGGTGGCACAGATAACATTCCACTCTTCCTTCTTCTAAGGTTCGGTAAAACATGGCTTCCTTCATGATTTCTTCCTTTGAGGAATAAACAGGTCTCTACAGATCAAAATAGGGGAGTTGTTTAAGGACATACTCCCTGATGGCCTGGGGGGTCGGAAGGTCCCAAAGGACCCGTCTCTTCTCAATCAATGGAATGAGGAGATCCTGCAAACGCCCCCCACAAGAGCATCGCTCAGCGCGACGGATAGATCGGCCTCGAGCCGATTTTAAAGGAATCATCCTATCCTGAAAGCATTTAGAACATCGCAGCACTCTCTTGGAACCCGACATCTTCCCCCTCTTGGCAATTGGCTTCCCATCAATCTCAATGATATCCATCGCAAAATCGATCACCCGAGCATTGGTGATCGAGGTCCCAACTCCATAGGCATCCACCACTGGGTTGAGACTCAAGATCCTCTTTTCATCCAACCCTCCACTGACAAAGATCTTTACATGGCCATAACCACGAAGATTGAGTTCCCATCGGATCTCCTCGATGATCTTATGAAAGTCTCCCCGCCTGGAACTGGGAGTGTCCAGCCTGACCCCGTATAGCCTCTTTCCTAACGCTTCAGCCACCCTAATTGCCTCTATCTTCTCATCATTGAACGTATCGATTAAAGAAACCCTCTTGACCTTTGGATCAATCACCTCGTCAAAAGCCTTGGTGGCCTCTACCGTATCCCCAAAAAGAAGAATCAAGGCATGAGGCATCGTCCCTGAAGGTTCCTCATGGAGCATCTCGGCATCCTTCACCACCGATACCCCATCACATCCGCCGATAAACGCATTCCTTTCCACCATCGGAGCAATGACCGGATGAATTCGCCTTGCCCCAAAACTGATTACCCTCCGATCCCCAGCCGCCTTTTTACAACGAGCCGCCTTTGTGGCCACCCCGGAGGCCTGACAGAGAAGACCCAGAATTGAGGTTTCATAGAGTCCAAATTCGGTATACCTCCCTTCAATCTCCATCACCGGTTCATAGGTTCGAAAGATGGTGCCCTCCCTCATTGCCCTCACGTTCACATCGAGGTCTTTAAGGAGGTAGATGGCTTCTTCGATACCGGCCAGAACCCCCCATCCATAATCTTCAGGAAATCGCTTGGCGATAAATTCGGCTTTTACCCATCGATCAATCTTCTTTGCCCGAAGGACCTCCATTGTTCTTGAAAAATAGACATCGGTATACTTTCCATCTTTAATATCCCTGGGATCGGCAATATGAAACATTGTTTCTTCTCCACCAAGAAGATTTTAATTTATCATTATATAGCAGAAATCGACCTCCTCTGTCCACAAAAATGTTTGCTCAATGGTAATGCCTCACTGAAGCGGGGAAATCATTTTAAGCCCGACAGGAGTATTTCCGAAACCCATAGAACGCGGATGGATTGAATATAAATGAATCCTACGAATCGATCTATCGTTGAAATGGGTTTCTGATTAAAACAAACGAAAGTTAAGATTTCTATGGACCATTTAAGGTAGCCGCACT
>CAZMWF010000110.1:0-24087 GCA_964570075.1 uncultured Syntrophaceae bacterium
ATATAAATTGATCCGCATTCTATGGGTTTCGGAAATACTCCTGTCGGGCTTAAATTTATTTCCACCATTCAGTGATGGATTATCCTTTGACTTAAAAAAGATTCGTCTCCGATAAATTGAATCTCAGTTATCCGATCAAAAAGGGATCCGTGAGGGCCATCTTTTCCAAGGCTTAGATCAGAGACTACGACTCTCCCTACCTTTTTAACTTTTGGTTGAATCCAGTCCCCTCCGGTTTGAAATCCCCAGAGGCTGTGGATCACATAATACCTTCCTTTATCCTTCCCCAAATAGAGCATGATATGGCCTGGGGTTCTTATTAACGTAGCCAAAGGAACAGCTCGATCCAATCCCCATTGTTTCTCTTTCCTATTAGGGGCTTCTTTATTTAAGAGAGGGATTCCGATCATCGCTTGATATTTTGAATTTCGAGGGAAAAGAAAACCAAAGGTATTAAAAATATCCATAATAAATCTGGAGCAGTCTCTTCCACCTCCCATTTCTCCCCATCCATAAGGGTGAGAAAGCATCTTGAAGGCTTGAAGGGCTACATTCTTCTGAGTATAAGGTAAAAACCCTAAGTGGACTTCTTCGGAAAGAGGAATGTAACCCTTTTGAAAAGAGAGAGAACCATCTCCCTTTTTTTGGGGGATCTTCACCATATAGGAAGGGGGAAGAGTTTTAGCCGAGTCGGGTGGGGAGAGAAGGGGAAAGAGGGAACCCATTTGGGCTATCAAGGCCAGCTCATTAAAGAAAGGGTCCTTGTAGATTTTTACAAAATTTCCAGTGGTCACTAAAAATTCATTTTCATCTTTAAAGATCTCGTCTTTCCTTTTGGCAATGGCTACATCTTCAACTCGGATCCAGCCCCTTATGAAGGAAGTTTGAGCATAAACCCAGCGGTGATCTCGACTGAAGTGGTAGATTCCAACCGGTGAACCAGGAGGAATCATAGAATGCTGGAATTGGTCAAAATCCGACTGATCCGGAGAGTTTAGGGAAAATTCATCTGTTGGAAACACTCGAATATCGGTCCGTTTAATGATCATTCCAAAAAGGATTGGATTGATCTCCTTTAGAACATCCTCATTCCAATTTTCTTTTATTCCATTCCAAAAAGAATCATCGAGAGGGTTCCCTCTCCTACCGTATCTCGTCTCCCCTTTTTTACCAAACCCTTCCCAATCTTCTTTGAGGAGATCAAGAATCTCCTCCTTGGTCCAGTTCTCTTTCATAGACCTTACAGAACAGAGATAAGATTCCTTCCTTTTTAAATTTTCTTCATTCATTTTTTGAATCTTTTCGATTGGGAGCAAGAGTCGTTCCGGATCTTTTATCTTATTGATCCAGAAGTAGGGATTTTCCATTTTAGGAGTGACATTAGGAAGGAGTGGAGAAGCCATGGGGTTTTCTGTAAGACCGATTCCTATTGCCCATAAGAATAAAATGGCGAGTATGAGGGGTTGATGGGACAACATTAACTTAGAAGAATTCTCTCCAAAGGATTTAAGTTTTAAAATAATAAAATATATTTTCTATAAAATAAAATTGTCCCGTTAATTATGTGAAAATGGTCACTTGACTTTTAAAAATTATAAGTTATTATAATATTGTTTTCGGTTTTAATAAACCGAAAAAGGGGTTACCCAAAAAGGTAGCTCTTTTTTTTGTGTTATTTTTTGGCTGGCCATTTAATTTTAATTTAATAATAATTATAAGGACTTAGATAAATCTAAAAAGAAAGGGGGTTGATTGCTATGGTCTGTCAAACCATCAAGCCAGGAACGGAATGCATCTTCATGAAGAAGAATGGCTGTTCCTACAACGGTGGGAGATGTTATCCTATCGTCGAGGCTTGCAAGGGATGTGATCGGGTAGTCACTTATGAGACAGGTTCTTATTGCAAGACGTATTGTGAACCCGCCCTCAAATGGGTTAAAGGTCCTTGCAATTTGGCTACCCACGTGAAGAAGGAAGTGAAAGAAGAGACCTTCAAATTGAATCCATTGAAAGCCTCCAAACGAAATGTCAGCCAAAGGATTTAAATCCTAAGGGACTCTTCTTAAATTAGCCCTCCTCTTATTTTCAGATTGGAATCTTAAAAATTTTATTGATGATTAAGAGGAGGGCTTTTTATTTATAAAGGATGCTTGTCCAATTTTTTCTAAAAAGGAAAAGTAATCATCCTTCAAATTTTCGGGACAAATTGTTTTCTCAGAAATTTTCCAGCTTGTTAAAGGGGGCGTTGTTGACCGAGCTGAATTATTCTAAGGTCGAAAAGAAGAATTTTTAAACATTTTTTAACGAGACTTTTTGGGTAAAATCAAGTCTCTCAAAAATATTTTTGCCGTTACAGGACCAATCCCTTTAAATTCCAAGAGTCTTCGTTCCAGATCCTTTTTATCCTTTGCTGATTTTAGGAGATTTTTTATCCTTCCATATCTCTCCTTTAACTGTTTAGAAATCTCTAAGAGTTTTGTAGCGGTCGAAAAGTCATATCTGACATAGTGGCCTCGATCTAAAATCTCAACCAGTTTATTCCAGCCCGCCTCTAAGATCTTTTCGGGAGACAATAGGCCTTCTTTCTGAAATTCAAAATAGGTTCTTTTGGCCACTTCTTGCTGGATTGGTTTTCCGAATAAAAGGCAGGCTAAAAACCATTTAAAAAGCTCTTCTTCTCTGCCCGATTTTAAATTAATTCCCAAATCCTTGGAGTAGATTTTCTTTTTCATTGCTCAGGACTCTTTTAAAAGTTTTTACATAAAATGGAGAAGTTCTCGAATAAAAACAATTTGGTGAAAAAAAGATAGCTAAGAGCCTACGCCATGTCAAGATTGACAGGAGAAACTGGATTGTGGTATTTAAAAAAGGATGGGCGATTAGCTCAGGTGGATAGAGCGTTGGTCTCCGGAACCAAAGGCCGTGGGTTCGAATCCCGCATCGCCCGCCATCATCCAAAAGATGCTGACAAAAAAGAGAATCCCTTATTTACCCCTTTCTATTTTAATCCTCCTATTCATTTACTTCAGTTCTGGAATTCCCTTTGCTCAAGAAAAGAAATCCGAAGAGCCTGAGCCCCATCATATTCAGATGCTCAAACAATTCAAAATGAAGATCGAAGGTTGGCTCAAGGATATCAATGAGCGAATCGAAAGCGAGGATGTGACCCGATTTGAAGTTCGATTCTTAGAGATTTTGCGAAGTATCTTGGAATGGGCCAGAGATAAGATGGATGATTGGATTCAATCTGAAACAGCAAAAAGTAAGCGGAAAGGAAGAACGGAGGACATATAGAGAAATGAAATATAAGGAAGAAAGGGTTTTTTTCCCATCTACGGGCTTCCAATTGGAGGGCCTCTTGAGTATTCAAGAGGCCCTCCCTGTGAAAGGAGGAGTGATCCTTTGTCATCCCCATTCCCTCTATGGTGGGAATATGGATAATCATGTCATCCAGGTGGCAGCAGAAGTTGCCCAGGAGGAGGGGTTTTGGACTCTTCGTTTTAATTTTCGAGGAGTGGGGAAGAGTGAAGGAACCTATGGTGAGGGAATGGGCGAGAGAAATGACGTGGAGGCGGCCATCCAATTCTTTCAGACAAAAATGAAAGATCCAGACCTTCCTCTTCTCTTTTTAGGATACTCCTTTGGAGCCTGGGTAGGTTTCCCTGTGGCGATTCGAGAAGAGCGAATCAGAGGTTTAATCGCTATTGCTCCTCCTCTGCAGATGTTTGATTTTGATTCTTTGAAAGGATGTAAGAAGAAAAAATTGATCATTGTGGGAGATCAGGATTTCTGGTGTCCAAGCCCTCTGTTAAACCAATGGTATCAGAATCTGGAGGAACCCAAGTTCCTGAGCCTCATTCCAGGGGCAGACCATTTCTTTTTTTCTCACGTTCAGCTTCTTAAAGATCCTCTCCGTAGTTTTTTTAAGACTTTTTGAATCTTCCAAACCAAACGGTGAAAGAATAAGAAGACGGAATAGAAACGAAGGGCTCTTCTTACTTCTTCGAAGAGGGTTACCTCCTCACCGGCATAGGCATAAAGAAAACGAAGGCGATCGGTTTGGGAAAGGGGAAGGCCGAACTCTTTCCACTTATCGACCGAGCGATTCAGCCTGAGAAGGTTTTTCATTCTCTCTTTTGAAGTGAGGGAGGGTTTTCTATAGGAACGATCAAAATCGATGAGGAAGACTTGATCGTTTAGGACCAAGAAATTTTTTAATTGTAAATCTCCGTGATAAAAACCAGCCTGATGAAACTTCTTAAGAAGGAGAGCGGCGGACCGAATCGTCTTTCGTTTGTGAAGAAGGCTTTCGCCAATAGGTTTGGGTCTTCCTTCTTCAAAATATTGGACCAAATTAAGAGCACCGGGAATCTCTAAGGTGAGAAGATAGGGTCGATAGAAGGGAGGGATAAGAACCTGGTGAAGAGCAGCAACAGGGGTGACCGTGGGGATTCCTGAGAGTCGAATTTCTTCGGTGAGAATCAACTCGTCAAAGGATCTTGTACCGGAGAGAAAAAGACCTCTTGTAAAAAATCGAAGGAGTCCCCCGTGAGAATATTGTCGAATCACCACTCGCTGACCCTCTGGAAACGTAATGATAGGATAAAGTTTTCTTCCTGCGAGATAGCGATTGGGCTTTTTTGGGGAAGGAAGGAATTTCTGGATATTGTTCCCACAATAATCGAGCACCCACCTTTTATAATTTTCCCTTACAAGGAGGGAAAGCTTTCCTTTTTTGATTAACGAAAAATGGGGGGGTGGAGATATTTTTTTGGGCATATCGAATGTAAATTAGGGTAAGGAATTTGATCCGATTTGTCAATTCATTTTGCCCTCTCTATGAGGAAGGGTTTAAGGTTTGGGCCTCGTATTAAACGTTCTCCGAGTCGTTCTCTCCCAGGAGTCTTTTCCGAAGAGGAGTTGGAAGATGGCCTGGAGTCTCCACCAGGCATTGATTTGCCTGTAACCCAAATTTTCAAGGATTCCGTAAAGCATTAATCTTAAGAGGGAGGTCCATTTAGGATATCTCCGATAGGTAATTTCCTCGATGAAGATGGCTCCGATGGAGAGGAAAATTCCATAGAGAAAGGCAAGGATGAGGAAAAGCCAGAACATCTCGACATTGAGAATTTTAAAATAATAGGCGAGGGGGACAGCCACGTAACCTAAAAGTTCTACAATCGGGCCCAAAAGTTCGATAAAGAAGGTATAAGGCATAGCAAAGAGTCCAACCCGTCCATATTTAGGATTGAAAAACATCCGGAGATTGGACAGAAGCACGGTAGCCAGACCCCTCTGCCAACGACGTCTCTGGCGAGCAAGCATCACATATCTGTTTGGGACTTGGGTCCAGGAGACCGGTTCAGGGATGAATAGAATTTTGTATCTTTCTCCTTTTTCAAGCAGATGGCGATGGAGTCGGACAATGAGCTCAAAATCTTCGGTCACCGTTCGAAGGCTATACCCCCCCACTTCCTGGACCACTTTCTTTTTAAATAAGGAAAAGGCGCCCGAAAGAACCAATAGACAATTCAGAGCGCTCCATCCTGTTCTTCCAAAGAGAAAAGAACGTAAGTATTCAACCACCTGACACATCAGAATGCTTTTCTTTGGAAGGTCGATTTGGGTCACTCTTCCGTGTTCTACTGTACAGCCATCCATGACCCGAACGATTCCACCACTTGAGACGACCTCCTCAGGGTCTTCAAGGATCGGTTTAATGACTTTCAGTAAAGCATCCCTTTCTAAAACCGTATCGGCGTCCACCGTGCAGAAATAGGGGCTCCGGCAGACATTGATCCCGACATTTAAGGAATCGGGTTTTCCGCTCTTCGATTTGTCGATCACCGTAAGGTTCGGGTACTCAGGACTGGTGTAAAATCCTTTGATGGGACTCGTTGGAATGATTGGGCGATAAATGAGGTCGACCTTTCTTAGATGGAAATGTTCGATCAATGTTTCAAGGGTTTCATCCGTAGAGCCATCATTGATGACGATGACTTCATGCTGGGGGTACTCCAGATTCAAGAGGGATTCCACTGTCTCAATAATGGTTAGTTTTTCATTATTGGCTGGAACCAATACAGAAATAGGAGGAGTGATAGGAGAAGAGGCGATCTCCTTGTATCCGGCATATTTGCTTCTGAAAAGTTGATTTAAGGCCACTTTCCCAGAGATGATTAAAAGAATAAGGTAAACCGTATTGGTGACGGTGAAATAAAAGAGAACAAAATAATTAAACCCAATTACCAGGGAGATCAAAAATTCGTTAGAAATTAAGCCCATTTTGGACAAGGATTCTTCGATGTCGATCACTCTTTTTTAGTCAGATTCAAAATCTCTCTGACCTCCCTTCTCACCCTTTCAGAAGGGTGAGAAATGGAGGCATGCTCCATCAGACTGGTGATTCCTAAATGGGCCAGCATCGAGAGGAATTGTTGGCTCAACCGTCTCCTCTCCTCCTCTGGATGCTCGATGGAATCAATCAATTCGTCCACCATTCCTGAGCGCTGCATCTCCTCAGCGATTTGTTCCTTGGCATAGCGATCCTCTCCATCCCTGAGGATTTTTATGAGAGTCGAGAAGGCAGGGAATCCCAGTTGACGAAGGCTTGCTGCAGAGGCTGCCCTGACCTGCCAGTTTTCATCGGTAAGCCTCCGGGAGAGAAAATCGATCGCTTTGATGTCCCCAATCATTCCTAAAGCTCGACAAACCTGAAGCCGGACAAACCAGACCTTATCCTCTCCCAACTCTATAAGAGAGGGGACGGCTAAGGGATCCCCGATTTTCCCCAGGGCTCGGGCAGTTTTTGCCCGAATCTCGGGATTGGGATGGGTCAGCTTTTGAATAAGCGCCCCAGAGGCTTGCTTCGATCCCATCTCGCCCAGACATTCGATAAGGAGTGCCTGCATCTCTTCGTCACACTCATCGAGTCTGGAAAGAATGGATGGAATAATGGACTCCCCAAGGCTGATTAAGGTATTCTTTAACGTCGAGGCAAAAACCCCCTCCTCCTCCGTGGTGATTCGAGGAAGTCTTGTCATCAAGGAGGGAAATGCCCTTGGATCGGAAAGCATTCCAAGCGACCTCAGCGCAACTGAACGTACCTCCTTTTTAGGGTCATTTAGTGCCTCAAGGAGATATCGGGTTGAACTTTCACTTCCTATTCGCCCCAACCTGTCTGCTGCAAGACTCCTTTGCCAACGATTTCCAGATCTCAGCATCCTCTGATAGAAAGCAGGGTAGCCCAGCTTCTCGAGAAGTTTCGTAATTCGGTCTCTCTTCTCATTCCCTGCCGACTCCCTTGCTTTAAGTAAAAGATCCTCAACGGCCTGCCACCGAATCGATTTTTCCGGGAATTTTAATTCGGCCACGTTGATCCCCACTTTGCCTTCTAAAAACATCTCAATTTTCTTCTGGAGCCGTTCTTTTTCTCTATCCAGTTTCCAGAAATAGATTCCTCTGATCAACCGTCTTACAGCGACAAATAGAGCTACAGAAAGAAGGAGGGAGAGAGAAATCAGAATAATAATTTTGAGTCCTGTTTTCGGATCCATTTCTTTCTGATTTATCAATATCAATAAAATTTATTACATTTACTCCATTTCTTCAATATGGTTTGTGCTCCATTCCAGCTCCATCTTTCCCAGCCTATTCGAATCATAGACTTCTCGAGCAGGAGGATGGGGATTAGATTTGATTTCGGATGGGCAAAAATTGACAACAGTAAGTATTTATTATAATTTTTAAGAGATTTTTATGGATCAAACTCTTATCCTTATTTAAAAATTGAAGAGATGAACTACGAGGAAGTTGGATTTTTTGCCCTAAGCCAGAAAGACTATCAGGAGGCCATTAATCTCTTTCAAAGAGCCCTTGAGAGGAAAAAAGAAGCAAGGAGTTATTATGGATTGGGATTGGCGTATCTTTATCTCGAGAATATTCAAAAAGCAAGATGGGCCTTTCATAAAGCCTTAGAGGTAGATCCAAACTATACCGATGCCCTCTCCTCGCTCCAATCCCTTTCCAATCTTCAGGATAAAGTCGGTTCCTCTTCCCCTCCTTCTTCGGAAGTTCGGTTTAAAATTGGCTCCGATTATTTAGAAATCAATCAAGAAGGGAGATGGAGTAAAATTTTTTTTAAAGGAATAAATTTAGGGCTGGGATTACCTGGCTGTTTCCCGGGAGAATTTCCGATCGAAAAAGGAACCTATCTTAAATGGTTTGAAAAGATTTACGAACTGGGTGCCAATTGCATTCGAATCTATACGCTTCATCCCCCATCCTTTTATGAAGCTTTTTACCGGTTCAATCAACCCAAACCCAAACTCTATCTGTTTCAGGGGATCTGGGTCGAACTGCCCAGAAAGAATCATTTTTATGACGAGGATTATCTAAAAACGGTGAAAGAGAAGATTCGAAATACGATTGATGCAATCCATGGAAACATCGAACTTGCCGAAAAGCCAGGAGAGGCCTCCGGTTTCTATCGCTTTAATGTTTCCCCCTATACCGTAGCCTTTATTTTCGGCCGGGAGTGGGAGTCCTGTTCTGTAAAAGGGTTTAATGAACTTTGTCACCGAAAACTCAAGGATTACCATGGAGCGTGTCTGTTCATCGAAGAAGGAACTCCTTTTGAAATATGGGTTACAGAAATGGCGGATTATCTCCAGCATTATGAAGAGGAAAAATACGGTCATTCCCATCCCATCAGTGTGGTCAACTGGCCAACCCTTGATCCCCTTATTCACCCCGCAGAGTCAAATTACGAGGCGAATATGGAAATGCAAGGGATTAAAGTCCCTACAACCCTCTGCCATGAAAATGAAGATGAGGAGGTTCTCGATTTGTCCAAGATTAAAAGCCTCAGGGGAGGAGGTTTCTTTGCTACCTATCATATCTATCCCTATTATCCTGATTTTATGGTGAACGAATTTCTTGAAGAGGAGAACCCCTACCTGGCCTATCTTCTTAGACTGAAAAGACATCATCAAAGTCAACCTATATTAATCGGAGAGTTTGGAGTGCCCAGTAGCCGGGAGATCGCCCACTGGCATCATCGTGGGTGGCATCACGGGGGGCATTCTGAGACCAGACAGGGAGAGGTCAATGGGAAACTCCTTCAAACCCTCTATGAGGCCAAGATGGCGGGTGGGATCCTGTTTTCTTGGTTTGATGAATGGTACAAAAAAAATTGGCTTTTTCTCCCTTACTATCATCCCTCGGATCGAAAACCCCTATGGTTCAATATTCAGGATGCGGAGGAGAACTACGGTCTTTTAGGAACCTATCCGGGTTATCCCAGAAAGAAGGTTCGATTGATCGGCAGTGAAGAAGACTGGAGAGAAGGAACACTTCTCTATGAAAAATTGGATGACCAGATGGTCTTTCAATTTAATGATGGTTTCGACGATGCTCGATTATTAAAAAGGGTTCGAGTTCAACATGATGAAGGATTTCTTTACCTTTTGATCGAAACCAAGGGGAGAATCGATTTTTCAAAAGCCCACTACCTCATCGGACTGGATACCCTTTCTCCAGAGAGGGGAGAGTTCAGACTTCCTTTGAATACCAACATAACGCTCCCTATAGGAATTGAGTTTTTGATCCATCTTGCCGGGAAAGATAGAAGCCGAATTCTCATTTGCAAAGATTACGATAAGTATCTAAATAGTGAACGGGGAGAGATTCGACCCCTGGTGGCTGACCAGGGGGAGTGGATCCTCATCCAACATCGAAGCAATATCAGGCGACTGAGTAAGGATGGAAAGAGGTTCTTTCCGTCCCGAGTCCATTGTGCCTCACGGTTAAGATACGGAAGTCTTGACCCCAAACATCCTTTCTATGATTCGCTGGCTGATTTTTATTTCGTTGACAATCGAATGGAGATCCGGATTCCGTGGAGTCTTCTGCAATTCACGGATCCGAGTTCCAGACGGGTGTTATGGAAAGAGAAGGATCAATGGTGGAAGAAAACAGATGGAATCCATCTCCTTCTTTTTTCTTATCGGCCAGAAGGGGATCGACTCGTTGCTAAAAAGACAGGCCTTTCCGTCAATATTACCGACTCCTTCCCCTCCACCCTCAAACGGCAGGAGATAAGAAAGTATACCTGGGAAGAATGGGAAACCCCCATTTATCATACTTATTTGAAAGATAGTTATTTCCTATATCAAAAGGCCCTCAGGAATATTCCAGAGAGAATCGAATGACTCTAACGAGAAGGGAATTTCTAAAACTCAGTGGAGGAGCCTTCCTCCTTCTCAGCTGGATAGGGAAAGGCAGAGCAGGGGCATCCAGGAAGATTCCTGTTCTCCTCTATCATGATATCTCAAACGCCTTTAAGGATGATTATACCATTTCCCCTGGCCAGTTTGCTGCTCAGATGGAATGGTTATATGAAGAGGGATATCAAACCCTTTTTTTCAGTGAGATCGATTCTCTAAAAAGCGAGAAGTTTGAAAAAATGATTTTAATCACCTTTGACGATGGGTATGCCTCCTTTTTGGACTATGCCTTCCCACTTCTTCAGGCCTATCAATTTAAGGCTACCGTGAATGTGATTGGAAGAGAGGTGGGAACCTTTATCTCTCTGGGAGGGAATCGACCGACTCTGAGCTGGGATGAATATCGGTACCTTCTTAAAAGTGGATGGGTGGAGCTTGGGTCTCATACTTATCATCTTCATCTCAAGGGAGGTGTCCTGTCCGTTACGGAAGAGGAATTGAGAGAGGATCTTGGGCGGTTTCAGGAGGAAGTCCAAAAAGAGATTGGAAGAAGACTGGATATTCTCTCCTGGCCTTTCGGTCTTTTTGATGAAAGGAGAATTCGAATCGCCAAAGACTTGGGTTTTCGTTATTTCTTGACTTCGATCGAAGGATTTTTTAGAAAAGGATCAGGGATCGAGGCCATTCCTCGACTCAACATTAATGATCGACTTGACCTTCTCTCTTTTAAGCATTATCTCGAAGAGGAAGCGCTATGATGAAGAAAGGGTTAGGAGGAATTTTATTTTTTATACTGGTCCGGATCTGTTTTTCAATGACACCGGAAGAATGGGTCAGAGAGGGGAAATATCAGGAAGCGATCAAGGCCTACCGGATGGCTATTTCGGAGGCTCGAAACGAAAAAGAAAGGGCTAAACTTCACAAGGCATTGGGGGAGGTCTTTGCATTAAAAGGAGAGTTCAAAGAGGCAGGCAAGGAATATCTTAAGGCCCTTTCTCTGGATCGAATAGGTTTTTCTGAAAGCGAAAGATTTCGGATGGCCATTCATCTTTCATGGGGAGGCTATTTGAAAGAGGCCATTCAGGAATTGTCAGAAATCGTTAAAAACAATCCCGATCATCTCGAAGCAAGGATTCATCGAGCCAGATGTCTTTCCTGGGCAGGAAGGTTCAAAGAATCTCTGAAAGAGGTTGAGACCATTTTGAAGGTCAGCCCTAAAAATAGAGAGGCCTTATCGATCAAGGCGAATATTTTGAGGTGGAGAGGGAACATCGATCAAGCCATAGCCATGTATAAAGATTTATTGGAAGCAAAAGAAGACTTCGATATACGGATGGGGCTGACCTACGCCTTGTTGAAAAAGGGGGACCAAAAAGGGGCTCAAGAGAGTTTCTCCCTCTTAAAACCCGTCTATCCCTATCAGGAAAAGGAATTGAAAAAACTGGAGGAAGAGGTGGTCAGGGTGACGCGAGCCTCTTTAGGTGGAACCTATCAATTCTATAGAGATTCCGATGAGAATCAGTCGAATCGATTTTCTATTTCAGGAGGTGGATGGGTCGATCCTGTGAGGGTAGAGCTCCATTTCAGACACACCGATGCACGAGATGAGGATAGACATCACAGAAGCGAGGAGCTCTCTTTCAGGGTGTATTCAAAGAGATTAGACCGATTCACGGTGGGAGGTGGAGGAGGGGTGGCCCAGCTCCACCATAAAAAAACGGATTACTATTTTACAGGGAATCTCTTTTCCATGCTTGATCTCTTTCGGGGATTTGTAGGAGGGAGTCTAAACCGGTACGTCCTGGTAGATACGGCTCAACTAATCGAGAGTAGAATTCGAGTCAATGAGGGAGGGATGTTTATCAGTCAGAACCTGACGGATGAGCTCTCCTTCTATGGAAGTTATTTTTACAGGGATTACTCGGATAAGAATCATTCCCATGATTTTCAATGTATCCCCAGATATCTTTTGTTTTCAAGAAATCCCAGAACTTCTTTAGGTTATCGATTCAGATATCTCCATTTTGACAGACATTCACGAAGTGGATACTTTGATCCAAAGAACTTTATGTCCCATCAGGCCCTGTTGTCGATCGATTACGAGAAAGCCCCATTCTCCATTTTTCTTGAGCCTTACATTGGATACCAGTCCTTTAAGAGATATGGAGAGAGGGATCGAGATGCGATCCTTGGAGGATCAGGGGTTTTTCGATATCGAATTTCAAGGAAGATCGATGGGGAGGTGGCGGTCGAAGGAGGAAACTACGCATTAGGAGCGACCACTGGATTTAACTATTTTCAATTCTCCTTTGGATTGAGAATATATTTTTAAGGCCATTATCAATCGGTCCATTTCAGGAGGTGAATATGGAATATGAACCGGTAATTGGATTGGAAGTCCATGCCCAGCTTTTGACCCGTTCAAAGATCTTCTGTGGTTGCTCAACGAGTTTTGGGGAAGAACCCAATACCCAGACCTGTCCGGTCTGTACAGGACAGCCTGGATCCCTTCCCGTGGTCAATCGGAAGGCCGTGGAGTTTGCCATTCGCTTAGGACTGGCGACCCACTGCCGAATTGCTCCTTTCAGTCTTTTTGCCCGAAAGAACTACTTTTATCCCGATCTCCCCAAAGGGTATCAGATTTCCATGTACGAACATCCCCTGGCAGAGAATGGGTTTATTGAAATCACCATCGACGGGAAAAAGAAGAAGATAAGAATTATACGGATCCATATGGAAGAGGATGCGGGAAAGCTGAAGCACGGAGAGACCCCGGAGAAATCTCCTTACAGTTATGTCGATTTCAATCGAACCGGAGTCCCGCTGGTAGAGATTGTGAGCGGACCCGACATCCGTTCTCCTCAGGAGGCAGGAGAATATTTGAGAAGACTGCGAGCCATCCTTCAATACCTTGAGATCTGCACGGGGGATATGGAGAAGGGGACCTTTCGGTGCGATGCGAACGTTTCGGTCAGGCCTGTTGGACAAACGGGATTCGGCACCCGAACCGAATTGAAGAATATGAATTCCTTCAAGCATGTAGAAAAGGCATTGGAGTATGAGATTAGACGACAGATCGAGCTTCTTCGATCTGGTGATGAGGTCATTCAGGAGACCAGGCTTTTCGATGCCAGTACTGGGATGACCGTTTCTATGAGGGGAAAAGAGGAGGCCCATGATTATCGATATTTTCCGGACCCGGACCTTGTTCCTTTAAGAATCGATGAGAGGTGGATCGAAGAGATCAGGGCAAGCCTCCCAGAACTTCCAGACAAGAAGAGGGAGAGGTTTATCCATCAATATCAAATCCCAGAATACGATGCAGAGATTCTGACTTCCACTAAGGCGATGGCCCACTACTTTGAGGAGACGGTCTCGCTGTTTCCCGAACCCAAGACCGTCAGTAACTGGATCATGGTAGAACTTCTTAGAGAATTGAAGAGGGATGAAAGGGAGATCGACCAATGTCCCATTACCCCCAACCATCTGGCCGGGATGCTTTGGCTCATTAAGAACGGAATGATCAGCGGGAAGATTGCCAAGGATGTTTTTGAAGAGATGTATCGAACAGGAGAGGAGGCTGAAAAGATTGTCAAGGAGAGAGGGTGGATCCAGATCCTCGATCGAGGAGAGATTGAAAGGGCGATCGAGCAGGTGATGGAGACCTGTTCGAAGCAGGTGGAGGAGTACCGGAAAGGGAAGGAGAAGATCTTCGGATTTTTGGTGGGCGAAGTGATGAAGCAGACCAAAGGAAAGGCCAATCCACAATTGGTTAACGAACTCCTGAGAAAGAGGTTGAAGAGTGAGGGATAAAAGGAAGAGATCAAAGGGAGTGGGGCAAAGGGGAAATGAACTTTAAAACGATTGAGTGGAAGAAAGATCATATCCGGATTTTGGATCAACGGAAACTTCCTCTCGAGGTCAACTATTTGGTCTGCAAAGATGCCTCTTCCGTCCTCAGGGCGATCAAAACGATGGCGATCCGAGGAGCTCCCGCCATTGGAGTGGCTGCAGCCATGGGAATTGCCCTGGCAGCTAAGAGAATGAAGACCCCTAATGCGGAGAGATTTAAGAAAGAGATAGAAAAAGTTTGCCTCCAGATGGCACAAACTCGGCCTACGGCTGTAAACCTCTTTTGGGCCATTGACCGAATGAAAAAAGTGTTAGAGCACTCTCCCCTCCATGTGGAAGAGGCAAAGATTCGATTAGAAGAGGAGGCACTTAACATCTATCAAGAAGACATCGAGACGAATCGTAGAATCGGAAAGATAGGAAAAGACCTCATCCGAGATGGTAACGGAATCCTAACCCACTGCAATGCCGGGGCGTTAGCCACGGCAGGGTATGGAACAGCCCTCAGTATCATCTACACAGCATGGGAAGAGGGGAAGAAGTTTCACGTCTATGTGGACGAGACCCGGCCTTTGCTTCAAGGGGCAAGACTGACCGCCTGGGAGCTTCATCAGGCTCACATTCCTTTGACATTGATTACGGACAATATGGCAGGATGGTTGATGAAGAAGGGGAAGATCGATCTGGTCCTTGTCGGTGCAGATCGAATTGCCACGAATGGAGATACGGCTAATAAAATTGGAACCTATAGTTTAGCTGTCCTTGCCCACTTTCATCGGATCCCTTTCTATGTGGTCGCTCCCACTTCAACCATTGATTGGAGCCTTCCTCGGGGTGAGACCATCCCTATTGAGGAAAGGTCAGAAACCGAGGTCACCCATATTGGATCAAGAAGGAATGCTCCCGAAGGGGTTGGAGTCTTTAACCCAGCCTTCGATGTCACCCCTCATCCACTTATAAAAGCCATCGTTACCGATAAAGGAATCATCCATAAGCCTTTCAAGAAGAATTTGAAAAGAATCGTACATTCATGAGACCTTCTATTATCGCTTTGCTTACTGATTTTGGGACAAAGGATTATTATGTAGCCTCAATGAAAGGGGTCATTTTGAAGATTAATCCTCAATGCTTCCTCGTCGATATTACCCACCAGATTTCTCCCCAGGATATTCGAGAAGGAGCCTTTCTTTTAGCTCATACCTTTTCTTATTTTCCAAAACAGACGATTCATCTGGCTGTCGTTGATCCAGAGGTAGGAGGAAAGAGAAGGCCGATCCTTCTTAAAACAAGGAATTATTTTTTTGTAGGGCCGGATAATGGACTTTTTACATGGGTCGGAGAAAAGGATGGGGTGGATCAGGTGGTGGAGCTCACAAATCCAAAATATTTTCTTTCGCCCATCAGCTCGACCTTCCATGGAAGGGATATTTTTGCTCCGGTAGCGGCCTATCTCTCTCTGGGGGTGAGACCTGAGAGCTTTGGAAAGAGAATCGATCAATGGGTCACACTCGACTGGAAGAGACCCGAAGAAAAAGGGAAAAGACTGATTGGAGAAATCATCCTCATCGATCACTTTGGAAACCTCATCACCAATATAGAGAAGAAGAGGTTTTTTAGTTTTATCAAAAATCAGCCTTTTATGATAAAGGTCGGGAAAAAGAGAATCTCAAAACTCTCCCAGGGTTACTGGGAGGGGAAAAAAGGTGAGGTGATGGCTCTCTTTGGAAGCATGGATTTTTTAGAAATAGCAGTAAGAGAAGAAAGGGCTCAAGAGAGATTAAAAGCAGAACGGGGAGATCCAATTCTTATTGAAAGGGGGTAATGATGGTTTCGAAAAAGGCACAGGAGATTCCTCCTTTTATCGTGATGGATGTGCTCGAAAGGGCCCAGGAATTAGAGAGGGCAGGTGAGAGGGTGATCCACCTTGAGGTGGGAGAGCCGGATTTCACCACGCCCGAATGTATCAATGAGGCTGGATATCGTGCGATCTGTGAGGGAAAGACTCATTATACCCATAGCATGGGGATCATCGAGTTAAGGGAGGCCATTTCGGAGGATTACTGGAAGAATTATAGGGTGAGGGTTTCTCCTGAGCAGATCATCATTACTTCAGGGACCTCTCCAGCGATGCTTCTCCTCTTTTCAGCCTTATTGGATCCCGGAGATGAGGTCATTCTTTCCAATCCTTACTATCCCTGCTATCCCAATATCATTCGATTCGTCGATGGGATTCCGGTTTTTGTGGATGTCTTCGAAGAGGAAGGATTCCAGTATCTTCCTGAGATGATTCGGGAGAAGATGGGGCCAAGGGTGAAAGGGATAATGATCAACTCCCCTTCCAACCCCACCGGCAATGTGATGTCCGAGGAGAGGATGAGAGAGATTTCGGAATTCTCCCCTTATATCATCTCCGATGAAATCTATCATGGACTGGTTTACGAAGGGAGAGCTCATTCGATTCTCGAATTTACAGATCGTGCGTTTGTGATCAATGGGTTTTCCAAACTCTATGCGATGACGGGATGGCGATTGGGCTATCTCATTGCCCCAAAGGAGTTTATCCGCCCCATGCAGAAGATTCAACAGAACCTCTTCATCTCTGCCAGTTCTTTTTCTCAGTGGGCTGCTCTTGCAGGATTGAAAGAAGGGGAGGAAGAGGTCAGGAAGATGAGAGAAACCTATGACCAACGGAGACGCTACATCATTCCGAAATTGAGGGAACTGGGTTTTGGAATTACCGTAGAGCCAACCGGAGCCTTCTACGTTTTGGCCAATGCAAAGAGGTTTTCTCAGAACTCTTATCGCCTGGCCTTTGATATTTTGGAGAAGGCGAAAGTAGGAGTGGCTCCAGGGATCGATTTTGGATCGAATGCGGAAGGTTATTTAAGATTCTGTTATGCGAATTCTATGGAGAACCTTATCGAAGGAATGAACCGTCTGGAGAACTATTTAAGGCGGTATGTTTGAGATCCCACTGCCTGGGAGAGCTGGTGGGCTTTTCTCAGGGGTTCTGGCATTCGGTATCCCCGACAGGCGGCCAGGATGATCTGGATACTGGTTTCCAAATCGATTCGATGGCCAGGAGAGACAAACACGGGTTTCACCCTCTCTTTAGTTCGAAGGATGGCTCCAACCCTTCTGTCCCCCATCGAGACCCATTCCACACTTCCCCTGAAAAGAGTGGGAGATTGGAATTCCCTAACCAATGGGTTCTTCGCACACCCAATGGATGGGATATCCAGCCAGAGCCCCAGATGGGAGGCCAGCCCAAATCCCCTTGGGTGGGCAATTCCATGACCTTCAAAAATCATAAGATCGGGCTTTATCCTCAACTTCTCAAAGGCTTTTAACAGGATCGGACCTTCTCTGAAAGCAAGGAGACCAGGAATATAAGAGAAGGAGATCCTCCCCCGCAGGGCAGTCGAATCGATCAGTTTCAGTTCTGGGTATGAGAAAACGGCAATGGCCCCGCAAAGGATATCCTTCTCTTTAGAATAGGAAACATCTGCCCCTCCGATTGTATCCAATTTCGAAAAGGCCTTTTTAAGGATGAGTTTGCTTCTTAATCGATTCTGGATTTCGATGGCTTCATCCTTATCGACTTTCCAGGAATGAAGAGGAGGGATCATTTTTCAACTCGGCTCAAATTAATTCTCCCTGTTTTCTCTCCTCATAGGCAAGAGAATTAAGGGGAGAGGGGTGCGATCTTTCCATTCTTTACGGTATAGAGGGTGAGTTTTCTGATCGTTGTTCCATTTTCCGAAAAACCCGTCAGACCGGAGACTCCCCGATAGTTTGAGACTCTTAAAAGTTCTTCTTTTATTTCCAGAGGAGTAGAGGGAGATTTGGATAGAATGAGTTCTGCCAGGAGTTTTGCCCCGTCATAACAGAGGGCTTCGATGGTTTCAGGTTTTCGTCGATACTCTTTCTGAAATCCCTCGACAAAAGATTTCACTTTTGGATCCTCAGGGGAGAAGGCATCCACAAAGATGACCCCTTCTGCTCCTCTCCCTCCAATGGAAAGAAGACCCGGACCGTTCCAGGTATGGATTCCCAAAAAAGTCATTCCTTTGATTCCATGGGCTACCATCTGAGAGAGGATTATCCCTACTCGGTGATGGGAGTCAGGAATGAAGAGGGCTTCCTTTTTGGGAGTGTTTTGGATCTTAAGAAACCACTGGATCTCCTGTTGAAAGTCGGTTTGATCCTCCTGATAGATAAGGATCCCTGAAACCTTTCCTCCTAATCGAGTCACTTCCTGTTTGAAGAGATTTTTAAAAAGAAGGCCAAAAGGAGAGTTTGGATAGAAGATACCAAAGGTTCGAAGCCCCAACTCTTGGATTCCGAAGGATGCGAGGGTCTGAACCTGTTCCAAGGGGGTGATCGAATTTTGAAAGACGAAATCTCTTTTCTCTAACGAAATCTCTTTTTGAGAAAAGCTGATCATAGGAACCTTGAGCTGTTGAGCCTTTTTTGCTGCTCGCTCTGCATTAAGACTCAAGAGAGGACCCAGGATGACCATCACCTTCTCTCCTTTTATTAAATCCTCCACTGCCCTTTCGGATTCCTGTGGGTTTCCTTTGGAATCTCGAAGGATGAGGGAGAAGATTTCCCCCTTTCTGTCCTTCTCTTTGAAGGCAAATTGGATGGCTTGCCAAGCCCTCTCGCCAAAGGATTTAGAAGGGCCACTGAGGGGAAGAAGGATTCCAATATTGTATTTTGGCCTTGTTCTGAAAGGAATCTCTTCGGAAAGCTCCTTTGCCTGAACCCAGTAATCCATGGATGGATAATCTTTCCCAATTTCCATTAAAATCTTCTGGGCTTGGAGATGATTTCCCCGAGCCTTTTCAATCTTTGCCCATCGAAGTTTTGCATAACCTCCTCCATATGTCCCTCGAAAGGTCGTTTCGATTCGAGCCAGTTCCTCTTCAGACTCGATGGTATCGATCAATTCTCGAATCTTCCTTTTCAATTCATCGTGGGACTGTTCTGGGAGGAAGAGCCCTTTCCCATACCAATGGAGGGCCTGGAGTCGGTCTTTCAATCGAGAATGGTTATCCCCGAGAAGGGTGAAGATCTGGATCATTCGATCCGGAGGAGGCAGCCTATCGAGGAGTTCTTTCAGGATTCGAATGGCATCCTGGTGACGTTTCAGTTCCGTATAGCAGATGGCTATTCGGAATTTGGTTTCATCCAAAAGAGAACTCCGAGGAGAGCTACGGATCAACTGCTGAAAACGCCATAGGGCTTTTTGAAAATCACCTTTTTCGAGCAGGACTTCTCCTTCCCTGAAGAGGGCTGTCTCTTCGGGAGAAGGAGGTTGAGACCAGGCTGGATAGAAACCTTGAAGGAGAAGAAGGAAGAAAAGGGAGAAATGGAACAGCTTTCTTTTTACTTTAAGGGTGAATGGGAGTGACATAGTAGATTTCTGGTAGATGGCGATAAGCCTCCTCCACATCAATCCCATAACCCACGACAAAAACATCCTCGATGTCTTTCCCCAAGTAGTCTGCTTCGATAGACACCTCCCTTCTTGCCTTTTTATCCAGCAACGCACAGACTTTCACCGAATTAGGATGGGACAGAGAGAGGCGGTCCTTCAGAAATTTCAGGGTATGCCCACTATCAATAATGTCTTCAATAATGAGAACCTCTTTGCCTTCGATCGAGACTTCGATATCTTTGGTGATTTCAACCTGTCCCGAGCTTCTCATCTTACTGCCGTAACTCGACAATCTGACGAAATCGATTTTTACAGGAATCTGAAGATGGCGGATCAGATCCGAAAGGAACATGAAGGCCCCTTTCAGAATACAGATGAGGATCAATTCTTTTCCCGCATAGTCCTTCGAGATTTGATCCGCCAATCGCTTCACCATGGATTCAATCTCTTCACGGGAAATGAGAGGATGAAGCTGGTATTTTTCCATAAAATTTTACAGGGCATGCTCCAGGACCACAATCTCCATCTCGGAGGGAAGGGTCTTCTTCTCCATCGAGATTTCGTGCGTCCCTGGACGCTTCACATGGGTCTTCCCCTTTAGAAAATCTTCCACAGGAGAAATAGGAAATCCGCATTTGGAGGTTTTGAAATGCATGGGGATCACCACCTTGGGCTTAAGCTGTTTGGCTATCTCTGTGGCCTCTTTGGCATCAATGGTAAAAAATCCCCCTACTGGAAGAAGAAGAATATCCACAGGCCCGATCTCGGAGACCTCTTTTTCACCCAATCGATGCCCCAAATCCCCGAGATGGCAAAGTTTCATTTCATCTACAGTAAGGACAAAGATAGTATTTTCTCCCCGTTCTTTCCCCCTGGAGGAATCGTGGTAGGTCGAAATCCCTTTGATCGAGATTCCCTTGATGGTTTTTGAACCGCTTCCTTTGACGATCTGAGGGGAGCCAGGAAGACTCTTGGTGTCATTGTGATCGGCGTGGTCATGACTCGTCAGCACGATATCCGCTTCATCTTTAATCTTCCCGTAGGCGAGTTGGCCTCCGTAAGCACCGGATTCATAAGGATCGAAGATGATCTTTACGCCTTGATCTGTGGTGACTAAGAATGCAGCATGGCCATACCATTTGATTTTCATAACGACCTCCTTTCCTCATCTTTCCCTTAGATGATGAGTCTTAAACCCTTCACCCTATGCCCTATCTTTTCTTCAATTTTTCCACAACCGCTTTTTTCTTTCCTTCGATCGTTCCCTTCTTATCTCTTCGGTCATCAATTTTGATCGTGGTCAGAACCCGGAGCGCTCCTTTTTTAAAAGGAACTTCATGCATCTTGGAGGCAAGAGAGAGAAGGGTTTTTAAATCTCCTTCAATATTGGTTCCCATGGAAGTCAGCTCGTAACGAACCTTCGCCTTTTTTAAGACCTTGATGCATTCGGCTACATACTCACTCAGACTCGTCCCGGGAACTCCAATGGGGACCACGCTGATTTCCAAGATCGCCATAGGCAGCCTCCTCTCATCGAATGTCACATCATTTTTATCATTGAAGAAGTGCTCTTGTCAATTGCCATAGAAATGTATTAACATTTTTTTATGAATCCACCCCAGGAAGTTTCCGCCCTGATCGCTTTTTTTGCAGGATTTCTTTCCTTCATATCACCCTGTGTCCTTCCTCTCTTTCCATCCTATCTCACCTACATCACCGGCATCTCTTTTAAAGAACTCTCAGAACCTCAGGGAAAGAAGTTGAGAGGGTTGACCATCATCCACTCCCTTCTTTTCATTGCCGGTTTTTCCTTTGTCTTTATTCTGATGGGTGCCTCAGCAACCTATTTGGGACAGCTTTTGGCCACTCATCAGGGCTGGATGATGAAAGTGGGAGGGATTCTTATCATCATCCTGGGAATCCATTTCACCGGGCTGATTCGAATCCCTTTTCTCCAGATGGAGAAGCGATTTGAGTTGAGGGAAAAACCTTTAGGTCTTTTAGGCTCTTTTCTTGTAGGAGTGGTTTTTGCTGCGGGTTGGACCCCTTGTATTGGTCCCATTCTTTCGACCATCCTAATCTATGCGAGTACCTCTCAGAAATTTTCGACCGGTATCCTCCTTCTGACCCTCTACTCCATGGGATTAGGGCTCCCGTTTTTCATCTCTTCCCTTGCTTTTAATTCTTTCCTTTTTGCCTTTGACAAGATAAAACGCTATATGAGGGTCATTACCTTGATCAGTGGAATATTCCTTATCCTTATTGGGATCCTGATGCTTACCGATACCTTCCGGATTCTGAGTTACTACTTCTATAGCCTCTCCAATCCTTAGTCCCTTATTGTCTTACGCTCATAAGAGCAAAGACTCCACCCAAACTGAACAGTAAGGTAGGAAACCAGGCCGAAAGAAGGGGAGGGAGAACTCCTGATTTTCCAAGTGAGATAAAGGCATAGAAGGTGATCCCATAGAGAAACCCAATCATGACACTGATTCCAATATTTAGGGCGATTCCTCCAGACCGGCTGGTTTTTAGAGCAAAGGGGATTCCAATCAACACCATCACCACATTGAGAAGTGGATAAGAAAGTTTGGCATGGAGGTCGACCAGATATCGAGTCGGATCGTAGCCCGAGAGCTGAATCTTTTGGATATAATTTTTGAGATCCGTATAGCTCATCTCTCTGGATTGACGTTCGATGGTTTGAAAGGAATTCCAATCCTCCGGTAAGAGATACTCCTTTTCCGTAAAAGGGATGACCCTGATGGATCCTCCTTCTTCGAATTCACGGATCGCCCCATTGAGAAATTTCCATTTTCCATCTAACCATCTGACTTCCCTGGCATCAATGCGTTGAACACATTGAAATTGATCATCCAACTGATAGAGCGTCACTCCTTTTAAGGCCTTCTCCTTTGGATCCAGGAGTTGGATATTAAAGATTCGTCGATCCCTCCGATACCAGATCTTATAATTTTTAAAGAAACTGGTAGGTTCTTGCTTTCGGACCTGAACGGAGAGGAGATACTGAGTTTTCTGGTTGGTCAGAGGAACAAGAGATTCATTTCCCCAGAAAGAACAGAGGCTCACCAACAGCGCCACCAGGAAAAGGGGAGCGGTGATCCGGTAAAGGCTTACCCCTCCTGCTTTCATCGCCGTGATTTCATTATGTCTGGAAAGGATGCCTAAGGTGAGGAGGGTTGAGAGAAGGACCCCATAGGGGAGAGTCCATTGGAAAAGGACCTCTGGAGATTTATAGAGGAGGTACAACAGGATGAGAGAGAACGGGGCTTGATGTTTAATAAACAGGTCTATCTTTTGAAAGAAGAGGACAATCATATAGATCAGGATGAGGCTGCTCAGGCTGAGACTGAAGATCTTGAGAAACTCTCGAAGAATATAGCGGGGTAAGATGGTAAGGTTTTTAGACATCTCCTATCCCCTCTCTCCCTTCTCTTGGATGAGTTGGATTTTCTCGGCTATCCAAAGGAGGGGCTTAAAAGGAGACTCCTTTGCCGCTTTGACGAGGAGAAAGATTCCGAATCCCCCGAAAAAGATATTGGGCATCCAACCTGCCCAAAAAGGAGGAATATCTTTTCTCATAGCGAGAATCTCGGAAGCCGTCAGAGCAATGTAATAGGCAAGAATAATCAGAATACTGAGAACAAACCCGTAGGATCTTCCGGAGCGGCGAGGGTAAATTCCGAGGGGAACAGCAATGAGGCCAAACACGAAACAAGAGAAAGGAATGGCATAGCGCTTGTGAAACTCCACCTCTTGAGGGGTAATATCTTCGCCCATCAACCGCTTTTTCTCCATCCTTTCTCGAAGTTCCTCTACCGACATTTCATGTTCTTTTAACTTCTTTCCTAAATTACCAAAGGTTTTGGATAGCTCCAATCTTAGATCATAGGATTCAAAATGCATCTTTTGATAAACCTGGGTGCGAGGTTCAAATCGATGAATATCCCCATGGCGAAGATTTAAGAGGAGTTCCTGGGAATTTGGATTATTGAAGAGAACCCCTTCTTTTGCAAAGATGGTATTGGTCTTATCCTTTTCCCTTTCATCATAGATGAGGATTCCTTCCATCTTTTTTCCCTGAATAGGAACCTTATCGACATAGATGACAAAGCCTTCAAAGGTATCATTAAAGACTCGTTCTTTTATTTCCACATCAGCCTTCGATTGAGCAATGAGGAAAAGGGTCGATTTAAAGCCTCGGTTTCCCCAGGGGAGACCATAAAAGACCAAAAAGGAGGTGAGGAGATAGGTTCCCAGGGAAAACAGAAAAACGGGAAGGTAGAGTTGATAGAGGCTTATTCCCGAAGCCTTCAGGGCTGTGATTTCGCTATCCTGAGATAACCTTCCAAAGGCAAGGAGGGTTCCTAAAAGGAAGGCCATGGGGAGGGTGAAGATAAGAAAAGATGGGGAGATATATAGAAGAAGCATTAGGATATGGGAGAGTTTGACACCCCGGGTAACGATCAGTTCGATAATTTTAAAGATTTTATCCATCAAGAGGATGATCGTAAAGGTCATCAGCCCAATAAGAAAAATGGGAAA